>CAZXGR010000001.1:0-35243 GCA_964640245.1 uncultured bacterium
GGGTGGCAGGACAGTTGGTGCTGGTGTTGTTACAGAGATTTTAGATTAGGGAGAGATTTATGGCTAAGAAAGGTGCGCGTGAAGTAATTCAGCTTGCATGTACTGAATGTAAAAGGCGGAACTATTCCACTATGAAGAATAAGCGAAATACCACAGGCAAGCTTGAGCTTAAGAAGTATTGTCCTTGGTGTCATAAGCATACCTTGCATAAAGAGGTGAAATAAGTTATATTGCCCATGTGATACAGGCCAGTAGCTCAATTGGCAGGGCTCCGGACTCCAAATCCGGCGGTTGGGGGTTCGAGTCCCTCCTGGCCTACCAAAAAGGGGTTTTAGATGTCTCCAGTTGAGTTTTTGAAGAATGTAAAGGATGAGCTTGATAGGGTTGTATGGCCAACAAAGGATGAGGTTTTAGAGGCTTCAATGGGAATTGTAGCGATAAGCCTCTTTATAGCCTTTTACTTCTGGGTGCTTGATTTTGTATTCACGGATATACTAAGGTTTATAATACGGTGATTTAGGGGTTTGAATGTCCGAAAAATGGTACTCACTTCACGTTCAATCTGGTTTTGAAACCATGGTTAAGGCTAATATCCAAAGAGAGTTGGATGAGGAAAAGCTATCTGATAGGGTAACTGAAATATTTATACCGGCCGTTGAAAAGGTTGTCTTTAAGGTATCCGGTAAGGAAAAAGAGGCTATTCCCTTGAAGGGTGAGAATAGAGTTCTCGAAATTGTCGGTAATGAAGGGAAAAAGGTTGTCTTCAAGGTAGAAAATGGAAAAGTATGGGTCGATTCTTGTGAGTGTAAGAAGAAATGCATTCCTGAAAAGGCAATAAGTAGGGTAGGCCAATCCATTAAATGTCCTGGCAATAAGGTTGAAGCCAAGATAATGTTAAGGGATAAACTTTATCCAGGATATATATTTATAAAGGCTCAACTTGATAAGAGAACACAGAGCGTAATTAACTCAATCCCCAGGGTTTTAGGTTTTATCAACGCTGCAGGTGAGCCGATAGAGGTTTCAGATTCAGAGGTAACGGCTATATTGGAACGTTTGAAGAAAGGTGTTCCAAAACTTCTCAAGGCGAAATACAGCGTTGGCGAAAAGGTTAAGATAAAGGAAGGCCCATTCATAGGTTTTGAAGGAACGGTTAAAGAGGTTGATGTAGAAAGGCATAGAGTTATCGTTTTTGTTAATATATTTGACAGGCAAACACCTGTTGAATTGGAATTTGACCAGGTAGAGAAAGTTAGTTAAGAATTGGAGGAATTAATGGCTAAAAAGAAGATTGCTGCAGAAGTTAAACTTCAGCTTCCCGCTGGTGAGGCAACACCAGCACCGCCAGTTGGTCCAGCGCTTGGTCAACATGGTGTTAACATTATGGAATTTGTAAAGGCTTTCAATGCTGCAACGGCAGATAAAAAGGGTCTCGTTATTCCTGTAGTTATTACCGTTTATGCTGATAGGTCATTTACATTTATCATGAAAACGCCACCAGCTGCTATTTTAATAAAGAAGGCAGCAAATATTAAGAAAGGTTCTGCCCAACCAAAGAAGGAATGGGTAGGTCAAATTACAAGAAAGCAGGTTGAAGAGATAGCGAAATCGAAGCTACCTGATTTGAACTGTTATAGTCTTGAGTCAGCCGTTAAGACCGTGATGGGAACGGCTAAGAACATGGGTGTAAAGGTAGTAGATTAATTAAATCATACCACGTTTTGTGGAAGGCAAGGAGGAAGAATGCCGAAGCATGGAAAGAAGTATAGGAATGCCCTATCGCTTTTGGATGAAACTAAAAGCTATGGTATTGAGGAATCTGTTTCCTTGGTAAAAAAAATGGCAGATATAACCAAAAGGGCTTTTGATCAAAGTGTAGAGTTATCAGTTAGGTTGAACGTTGATCCTAAGTACCAAGATCAGATGGTAAGGGGAAGCGTTATACTTCCGAATGGTCTTGGAAAGGAAGTTAAGGTAGTAGTCATTGCCCAAGGTGAAAAGATAGCCGAAGCCGAGGCCGCAGGTGCCGATTTTGTGGGTGGTGAGGATATCCTTAAGAAGATACAGGATGGGTGGTTAGATTTTGATACCCTTATATCCACGCCTGATATGATGGGAAAGGTAGGAAGGCTTGGTAGAATACTTGGTCCAAGGGGGTTAATGCCTAATCCTAAGACGGGAACGGTAACATTTGATGTCTCAAAGGCCGTAAAGGATGCAAAGAGCGGGAAGCTTGACTTTAAGGTTGATAAAAGTGGTATAGTTCACGGTCCTGTAGGAAAGGTATCGTTTGACGAGAAAAGCCTTCTTGAAAATACCTTGTCTTTTTTAAAGGCAGTACTTTTGGCGAAGCCAAAGGGTGCCAAGGGGCAATATGTAAAATCTATCTTCCTTTCGGCTTCCATGGATCCATCTGTGAGGGTTGATATTCTTGATGCAACAACAAAGGCACAGGGTTTTGAAGCTTGACATCATTCTTAATGTGCATATAATTACGCTATCACTTTGATCGTAGAAGGCAGGTGTTTAAATGCAATTTTGCAACCTGTTGAGATCACCATTGAGTTTCCTTCTATTGATCATGATAATTTGGAGGTAGTCCCTTGAAAACTAAGGCATTAAAAGCTGAACTTATCAAAGGATTCAACGAGAAGTTTAAAACCTTTCCGTTTGTCGCGCTTGCAGATTTTCAAGGCATGACCGTTGCAGAGAGCAGAAAGCTTAGGAAGGATCTAAGGAATGTGGAAGCCGATTGTAAGGTTGTCAGGAATAGTCTTATGAGGATTGCTTACAGGGGAACGCCTGTGGAGCAGTTGGCTGATAAATTTGTAGGTCCCACGGCAATTGTTTTTTCTCAAAATCCGGTTGAAGCTGCCAAAGTTCTAAACAACTTTATGGATGAAAAGGATGCAAAGCTTAAGTTTAAGGCAGCTGTTTTGGAAGGGAAAGTTGTAGATGCTGACATGTTTAAGCGTTTAGCTACCTTACCTTCAAGGCAAGAGCTTATATCTCAACTTGCATTTAGTTTGAAGTATCCTGTTAATGCAGTTGCTTGGAGCCTTGAAAATATCATGAAGAAGCTTGTCTATGCACTTGAAAACATAAAGGAAAAGAAAGCAGCTTAAAAGGAGGTTTAAATGGCGGAAGTTACAAAGGAACAGATCATTGAGGCAATTAAAGGCATGACTGTACTTGACCTTGTTGACCTCATCAATGCTATCAAGGAAGAATTTGGCGTATCTGATATGCCAGTAGTTGCAGCAGCAGGTCCGGCAGCAGGTCCAGCAGCAGCCCCGGCTGAGGAAAAGACGGAATTTGATGTTATCCTAAAATCCCCAGGTGAGAAAAAGATCAATGCTATTAAGGTTGTAAGACAGGTCACTGGTCTTGGACTTAAGGATGCAAAAGCATTAGTTGATAATGCCCCAAGTCCAGTAAAGCAGGGAGTTTCAAAGGAAGAAGCCGAGGAAATTAAGAAGAAGTTCGAAGAAGCTGGTGCCGAGGTTGAGGTTAAATAGTAAATCTTGCTTTATTTATACGGAAGTCTTATAATCTTTGTTTGGGAGGTTGCATAAAAGCGGCCTCCTTTTCGTGTTTTGAAAATAAAAAAACCTTAAAAGAGGCTAAACATGGGTAAGGTTCAAAAGCTCGCTCCTTCAAAAAAAACAATGGAAAAGGTTTCATTCCCTGTAAAGAATTTTGCCAAGAGGGAGGAAAAGTTTCCAATTCCCGATCTTCTTAGTTTTGCCTTCGAATCGTATGAACGGTTTGTTCAGCTTAATAAATCCCCGTATGAAAGGGAGAATATTGGACTTGAGTCAGCTTTTAGGCAAGTTTTTCCAATAGTTGATGACAAAATAGGTGTCGAAATTCATTATAAAGGTTACGAAATTGGAGATTGGTATTGCAAGTGTGGTAAGTTTCATGGATTAGGTGGAAAGGGTATTGTATGTCCTAAATGCGGTACCGAGTTATTGTTTAGACCAAAATATTCCCCTGAGGAATGTAAAGCGAGGGGAATAACCTACAGTGCTCCTTTGAGAGTTTTGTTTGAGCTTTATGTGTGGCAGAGGGATCCAAAGACAAGGAAAAAAATAGCTCCACTCATCAAGGAAAATAAGATGTACTTCGGTGAAATACCACTAATGACGGATAAGGGCACCTTTATCATTAATGGTGTTGAAAAGGTTGCTGTCAGCCAGCTTCACAGGTCACCAGGTTTATTTTTCAAGAATGAAGTTTCAAAGACAACCAACATTGCTTGGGTTATTGATATTGCGAATATCGTACCAGCAATGGGCTCATGGCTTGAGTTTGAAATACCTCACAACGATATAGTCTATGCGAAGATAGATAGAAAGAGAAGGGTTATTGGAACCTACATACTTCGTGCATTTGGTTTAAAAACGGATGAAGAAATACTGGATACGTTTTACGGTAGTGCTATTGAAACCTTTAGGGTATCAAATGGCGAAGTTTTAGATGAAAATGGAAACCTTAAGCCCCAAAATGAATTGTCAAGCTACTACCTTGTTTCTGATGTTATTAATCCGAAAACAGGTGAGGTTGTTCAGGAAGCCTATGAAGGGGTTTCCGCTGTTGTAAAGAAGTTACCTGAAGCTTCAGTATTTAAAGCTGTTCATAAAAAGTATGGTACCGTAATAATCAATACCTTAAAAAAGGAAAGAAAGGATAGGCAGAAGGAAAACCTAGAAAATCCCTTAGTGGCAGCATATGTCGAGATATTTAGAAAGGTAAGGCCCGGTGATACCACCACCGTTGATGGTGCAAGGAAGCTATTCGAAAGCATGTTCTTTAGTACTAAGAACTATGACCTATCAAGGGTTGGTAGGGCAAAGGTAAATGAAAAGGTCTATCCAAGGGAAAAGCTTTCAAGAGTTGCTAAAGATGACCTTAAAAACATCGATTCCCTTCCACCTCTAAGAATCTCTAAAGATATTACCAACGAAGAAGGCGATATAGTTGTACCAAAGGGAAGTCTTTTGGATGCTGAAGTTGCACTTAAGCTTTCAACACTTAACGTTGCCGAATTTCCTGTTGAACCTGATTACGATGGTCCAGGCAGAGTTTTGCATAAGGCAGACATAATTGGCGCTGTCAAGGGTTTGCTGGAAGTTCATGCAGGTACAAGGAACTATGATGATATTGACCATCTTGGAAATCGAAGGGTTAGAGGTGTTGGTGAGCTTGCAGAAGTGGCTTTTAAGTCTGGATTATTCAAGCTTGAAAGGGCAGTGAAGGAAAAACTGAGCATTGCGGATGTTGATTCTGTGATGCCGCAGGATCTTATAAACCCAAGAACTGCGATGAATAGTTTAATGGAGTTCTTTAAATTAACACAGCTATGCCAATTTTTAGATCAGACAAATCCGTTGGCAGAGGTTACGCATAAGAGAAGGCTTTCGGCTTTGGGTCCAGGTGGACTTACGAGGCAAAATGCCGGTTTTGAGGTAAGGGATGTTCACCCCTCGCACTACGGCAGGATATGTCCTATAGAAACTCCAGAAGGTCAAAACATTGGATTGATTAATTCGTTGACGACTTATGGAAAGATAAACTGGTTAGGCTTTTTGGAGACACCATATAGAAAGGTTGTGAATAAAAGGGTTACCGATGAAGTAGTTTACTTAACTGCTGATGATGAGGAAAGCTACGTAATAGCACAGGCGAATGCAGCAGTCGATAAGAAGGGATTTTTAACCTCTGATATTGTCATTGCAAGGCACAAGGGTGAATTTAAGCTTGTGAAGAGCGATGAGGTTAATTTAATAGATGTAAGTCCGAAGCAGGTTTTCTCGGTTTCGGCATGCTCGATACCATTTCTTGAGCATGATGATGCTAACAGAGCGCTTATGGGCTGTAACATGCAACGTCAAGCGGTTCCGCTTATTAGGTCTGAAGCTCCATTTGTTGGAACTGAAATGGAAAGGTACGTTGGACTTTACAGCAGGAACGGCATAGTTGCTAAAAGGTCGGGTGTTGTTGAAAGTGTCACTGCCGATAAGATTATTGTGAAAGTAGATCCCTCTGAGATTTCTGAGAATAGTCTTTCAATGGATACGGGTTTCGATGTTTATAAGTTAGAGAAGTTCGAGAAGAGTAATCAGAAAACCTGTATTGATCAGAAACCTATTGTTAGAAAAGGTCAGGTTATTCGTAAGGGGCAGATCATCGCTGATGGTCCATCAATGAATAACGGCGAACTTGCGCTTGGAAAGAACATCTTAGTGGCCTTTATGCCGTGGCGTGGTTATAACTTTGAGGATGCTATTTTGGTAAGTGAAAGGCTTTTGAAGGAAGATGCCTTTACATCCATTCACATACAAGAATTTAAATGTCAAGCTGTAGTTACAAAGTTAGGAAAGGAAGAGATAACCAGGGATATTCCAAATGTTCCCGAAAATCTATTAAAGAATCTCGATGAATCCGGTATCGTTAGGATCGGTACACATGTTAAACCGGGCGATATACTTGTGGGCAAGGTAACGCCAAAGGGCGAGCAGGTTCTCACCCCCGAGGAAAAACTTCTCCAGGCCATATTTGGTGAAAAGGCAAAGGGTGTTAAGGACTCATCTCTCTATGTACCGCATGGTGTTGAAGGTATTGTAATAGATGTACAGGTACTCTCAAGAAAAGGTGAAAAGAACGATGCTAGAACAAAGCTTATTGAGGCAGAAGAAAGAGCAAAACTTGAGAGGGATAAACAAGAGGAAATAGAACTTGTAAAGAGAGATAGGGATGAAAGAGTAGCCAATCTTATCCTTGGTAAAAGGGTAAAGGAAGATATCTATGATGCATCGAACAACCTCTTAGTATCTGCAGGCGAGGAAATTGCCGAGGATAACGTAGGTTCACTTATCTTCTTTGCTTTAAGAAAGCCATCAATAATCGATGATGAAAAGGTTGTAGCAAAACTTCAAGGAATAAGGCTTAAGGCAGTTGGTAAATTGGCCTTGATAGAGAACGTATATCAGGAAAAGGAAGCTACGCTGCAGATGGGACATGAATTGCCAGCTGGTGTTAATAAGGTTATTAAGGTTTACATAGCTACGAAGAGAAAGCTTACCGTTGGTGATAAGATGTCGGGCCGTCATGGTAATAAGGGTGTTATTTCGCAGATAAGACCAGTTGAGGATATGCCGTTCCTTGAAGATGGCACACCTATAGACATAGTTTTAAATCCACTTGGTGTTCCTTCACGTATGAACGTTGGTCAAATTCTTGAGACACACCTCGGTTTGGCAGCTAAGAAGTTAGGTGAAAAGGTAGATAGGCTGATGAAGATAGGTCTCAAAAAAGTTAGGGGGGAGATCAAAGCTATTTACAATGATAAAAGGATCTCTAGCCTTGTGGACAGTCTTTCAGATGAGGAGCTAAGAAACGTTGCCAAGAAGCTTTCTAAAGGTATTAGGTTCTTTACACCTGTTTTCGATGGAGCCAAGGAAGAGGAAATTAAGAGACTTCTAAAATTAGCTGGTTTACCGGAGAGTGGCCAGCTTAGGGTTTACGATGGCCTTACAGGCAGGGTTTTTGATCAGGATGTTACAGTTGGGTACATGTATGTGCTAAAGCTTATACACCTTGCTGATGAGAAGATTCATGCGCGTTCTACAGGTCCTTATTCCCTTATTACGCAACAACCACTTGGCGGAAAAGCACAGTTTGGCGGTCAGAGATTTGGTGAGATGGAGGTATGGGCACTTGAAGCCTATGGTGCTGCTTATACGTTACAGGAAATGTTAACGGTCAAATCCGATGATGTAGAGGGAAGATCAAAGGTATACGAAGCCATTGTGAAGGGTAAATATACATTTGAGCCAAGCCTTCCTGAATCCTTTAATGTTTTGGTTAGGGAATTAAAGGCACTTGCCCTTGATGTGAAGTTTATAAAGAACGTGGAGGAGTAACCGTGGATAAAAAGCAGATAGTCTTTAACGAGGAACCTAAAACCTTTGATTTTGATGCAATAGAAATAGGTTTAGCTTCACCGGAGAGGATAAGGCAGTGGTCCCACGGTGAGGTTAAGCTTCCTGAAACGCTGAACTATAGAACATTGAAGCCTGAAAGGGATGGCCTGTTCTGTGCAAGGATATTTGGGCCGATTAAGGATTATGAGTGTTTATGTGGTAAATATAGAGGTTCAAAATATGCAGGCATTGTATGCGATAGATGTGGTGTTGAAGTTACATTGGCAAGTGAAAGGCGTAAGAGGTTTGGTCATATAGAGCTTGCTTCCCCATGTGCCCATATATGGTATATCAGATCCTTGCCAAGCAAGGTAGGTGCCCTTCTTGGGCTTTCAGCAAGGGAAATTAGCAGGATTGTTTACTTTGAATCCTATATTGTTTTGGATCCAGGTGATGAAAATGAAACCAAGCTTAAGAAATTCCAGGTTTTGACTGAATCGGAATACAGGGAAAAGTTAGATGAGTTAGGAGAAGACGCTTTTGAGGTAGGTATTGGCGCTGAAGGTATAAGGGAGGCTCTTAAGAAGGTAGACTTAAAGGCACTTTCAGAAGAGCTCAGAGATGAAGTCAGAATGTATTCTGGCGAGATTGATAGTATCAATAGGGATCTCCAAAAGAGGTTACCAAGTGTCTTTAAAACTGCTGTTTCCACAATTTCGTATTATACCGGCCTTTCAGAGGAATTAATAATTGGGATTGTTAAAAATGATCTTGTTGTGGTTGTTGATCCCGGTTCATGTAAACTTTCAAAGGGTCAAATTATAAGCCTTGCCGATTTTCAAAAGCTTTCTAAGTCGTGTGATGCAACTGCATTGAAAGGTGGAAAAGCACTTGATTGGTATACCGATTACTTGGTTAAAGCCGAAAAACTTAAAAGCAAGGATTTTTTGAAGGCAGAGATAAGACGTGCTACAAGGAAAAATACAACGGAAGCCAACTTGAAAAAGTTGGTTAAGAGATTAAGGGTAGTTGAGTCCTTCGTTGAAAGTGGAAACAAGCCTGAGTGGATGATACTTGAAGTTTTACCTGTTTTACCACCTGAGCTTAGGCCCCTCGTGCCACTTGAAGGCGGTAGGTTTGCTACATCTGATTTAAATGACCTTTATCGAAGGGTTATAAATAGAAACAATAGGCTTAAGAGACTAAAGGAACTTGATGCTCCAGGTATAATCATCAGAAACGAAGAGAGAATGCTTCAAGAAGCTGTTGATACCCTCATAGATAATGCAAGAAGACCAAGGCCAGTAAAGGGTTCAAAGGGACATCCGTTAAAATCATTATCCGACGTTTTGAGGGGTAAACATGGAAGGTTTAGACAAAACCTCTTAGGTAAGAGGGTTGATTATTCCGGACGTAGCGTTATCGTTATCGGTCCAGAGCTTAAACTGCATCAGTGCGGTTTACCGAAGATAATGGCACTTGAGCTTTTTAAACCCTTTATCTATAGAAGATTAGAGGAAAAAGGTTACGCGAATACAGTTAAACAAGCTAAAAAGATGGTTGAAAAGCAAGAGCCAGAGGTTTGGGAATGTCTTGAGGAGGTCATAAAGGAACACCCAGTTCTCCTAAACAGGGCACCAACGCTTCATAGGGTTTCCATTCAAGCTTTTGAACCTGTTTTGGTTGAAGGGAAAGCCATAAAACTTCATCCACTTGCCTGTGCTGGCTTTAACGCAGACTTTGATGGTGACCAAATGGCTGTTCATTTACCTCTTTCACTTGAGGCGCAGCTTGAATCGTATATTTTGATGCTTTCAACTCAGAACATACTTTCACCGGCCAATGGTAAGCCATTGGCAGTTCCTTCGCAAGATATGGTTTTAGGACTTTACTATATGACTCTTGAAAAACCAAGTGAAAATAAGGTAAGGGTATTTTCAAATATGCAAGAGGCTTTAAGAGCTTTTGATGCAGGTATCGTTGATTTGCATTCCACGGTGAAGATAAGGGTTTCAGATTCAAAAGGTCCAAGGTTGATAACTACTACCGTTGGTAGAGTAAAGTTTAATAACTTGCTTCCAAAGGATTATCCATTTGTAAATAAAATTATGACAAAGAAAGCTGTTGCTGGGATTATTGCTGATATTAGCAAACGTTACGGTAATGAAGTAACTGTTGATATTCTTGATGAGCTGAAAGAAGAAGGTTATCTTCAGGCTACCTTAGGTGGTCTATCGATTGGTATAAATGATCTTCTTATTCCACCATCTAAGGATAAAATTGTTGATGAAGCAAGAGAGAAGGTAAATGAAGTCGAAAATGGATTCCAAAACGGATTGATTTCGAAGGACGAACGTTACAATAAGATAATAGATATTTGGACAAGAGCATCGAATCAGGTATTAGCAGATATGATGCAGTACATGAAAACCCATGATGTAAAGGCAAGGGGAAGAATTGAAACGAATGGTGCATTTAATCCTGTGTATATGATGCTTGTTTCAGGTGCAAGGGGAAGTCAGACACAGATCAGGCAGCTTGCGGGAATGAGGGGTTTGATGGCAAAGCCATCTGGGGATATTATCGAAACTCCTATCGTTTCCAACTTTAGGGAAGGTATGTCGGTTCTCGAGTACTTTATCTCAACTCATGGTGCAAGGAAAGGCCTTGCCGATACAGCCTTAAAAACGGCTAATGCTGGCTATCTTACAAGAAAGCTCGTTGATGTTTCGCAAGATACGGTTGTTACGATGGATGATTGTGGTTGTGATGATGGGATATACGTTTCGGCACTTGTTGAAGCGGGAGATATCATAATTCCGCTTTCGGAGCGTATAGCTGGAAGATATGCAGCCGAAGATATCTCAGATCCATTTACAGGAGAGGTACTTGTTAAGAAGAATGAGGAGATCTCAGATGAGATGGCAAAACATATTGAGGATTTAGGCATAGAAAAGGTTAAAATCCGTTCCGTTATTACGTGTAAGGCACCTTACGGTGTATGTGCTAAGTGTTATGGTAGGGATCTTGCAAGAAGGAGAAAAGTCCAATTAGGAGAAGCTGCAGGAATTGTTGCAGCACAATCGATTGGTGAACCTGGTACTCAGCTTACGTTGAGAACTTTCCATATTGGTGGTATAGCAATGGGTGGTGCAAAGCTTTCAGAGTACAAGGCTAAACATCATGGGAAGGTTGAAGTTTATGGTGTTAATACAATTACTGATAAGAATGGAAATATTATAGCTGTTAATAGGGCAGGTAAGATTTCCATCGTGGATGAAAAGACAAATAAGCACCTTGAGAGGTACGATATTCCTTACGGTTCAATTATTAAGGTTGAAGCAGGTTCCAATGTTGAACCTGGAGATTCACTTGTTCAATGGGATCCACATGCCGTTCCTATTTTGGCTCTTAACGCTGGAAAGGTAAGGTTTAAGGATATCATTCCTGGTATAACCGTTTCCGATGTAGAACCTGTTGTAATTGAGTACAGAACTTTACCATATGAGCCAACCATAGAGCTTTTGGATGAAAACGATGAAGTAGTTGATTTTTATCCTTTACCTGTTGGTTCACGTATAATGGTAAGCGAAGGGCAAGGTGTAACTGTTGGTGAAACCTTGGCAAGGTTATCAAGAAAGGTTGGAGGAACAAAGGATATAACCGGTGGTTTACCAAGAGTTGTTGAGCTCTTTGAAGCAAGAAAGCCAAAAGATGTTGCTATGCTATCTGAAATAGATGGCAAGGTTTACATTGAAACGGAAAAAACAAAGAAAAAGATTACTATACTTGATCCTAAGACAGGTCTTAAAAGGGAATATGAAGTTCCAAAGGGAAAGTACATCTATGTTAGAACCGGAGATTATGTTAAGGCTGGTGATCCATTAACCGATGGTGCGTTTAATCCACACGATATCCTTTCGATACTTGGTGAAAGAGAAGTTGCAAGGTTTATACTTGATGAGATTCAATCGGTTTATAGATCGCAAGGTGTTGAGATAAATGACAAGCACTTTGAGGTAATAATAAGGAAGATGTTGACAAAGGTAAAGGTTGAAGATTCCGGTGATAGCGATCTCTTAGTTGAAGAGGTTATGGATAAGGAAGATTTTGAAGACATAAGACGTAAGCTTTTCGAGGAAGGTAAGAGACCTCCAAAGGCAAAACCGATCTTAACGGGCATAACCAAAGCAGCTCTTTCGACAAGAAGCTTTATATCTGCTGCATCGTTTCAGGAAACAACGAGAGTTCTTTCCAATGCAGCCATAGCAGGTAAGAAGGACAGGCTTAAAGGAATAAAGGAAAATGTTATACTTGGAAGGCTTATTCCTGCTGGTACCGGAAGTAAGCTCTATAAAAAGGTAGGATGGCAGTATTGCGAAGACCTTAGCAAGTAGGGCAGTCTGCCCTACTTTTCTTTTGATTTATCCTTGATGGAACAACCCTTTGTATGAAAGTTGGCGGAAGATTTGTAACAGCTCTATAGAAGCCAGATTTTGAGTTTTTGAGTGCAATTATCACTATCTATGGTTTTTCTGACCACATTCAGGATTTTTGAAGGTTTTTATCTTGATGTGGAATGCATTTCCTTCTCAAGGTCAAAATCCACCCTTCATTTATCCTATTTGTAGAATAACTTCTTTACCTTTAACAGGAGTTCTTTGTATTCTAAGTATATAACCTCGGAAAGCTCAACTAAAGGGTCAGCCTCGGATATGTTTTTTAAACTATAACTTTCCGATAATTCCTTAATAAAGGTTCTTAGAGCATTTATGAAGGGTTCCCTTTGGTGCCTTTCTCTTACCTCTACTATGGTTTTGGATAGGGCTTCTTCGGGCTTTAAACCGTTATCTATATGCTTTTGGTAGGTTTTATGCAGGTCTCTTTTAGCGTTTTCCAATTTAAAGCTTCCTTTCAACTTCAGTTTTTGTAAAACACTCTATTGTGTCCCCTACCTTTATATCATTGAAGTTCTCAAGTCCTACACCACATTCGTAACTTGACTGTACCTCCTTCACGTCTTCCTTAAACCTCTTCAATGACGATATTTTCCCCTCAAAGACTATTTTTCCATCCCTAACCAGCCTTGCGTTAGCATTTCTCTTGATGATTCCATCTTTAACATAGCATCCTGCAACCATGCCAACATTGGGTACCTTGAACGTTGCCCTTACCTCGCAACTTCCTAAATAAACCTCTCTTTCCTCAGGTTTGAGCAAACCTTGCATAGCCTTCTTCATATCATTTACAATATCGTATATTACTCTATATGTTCTTACATCAACTTTTTCCTTTTCCGCTGCCTTTCTCGCCCCACTGTCTGGTCTTACATTAAATCCTATTATGATTGCATGTGAGGCAGATGCCAGCATTACATCATTTTCATTTATTGCACCCACGCCTGTATGAATTATGTTAGCCTTTACCTCATCCGTTGAAAGTTCCTCTATTGACTTTTTAATGGCTTCTATTGAACCTTGAACATCTGCTTTAAGTATAATATTGAGGATTACATTTCCTTCCTTCATTTTACCGAAAAGCTCTTCAAGTGAGAATCCTTTTTTACCCTTAATTGTCGCCTTTTTTAATGTTTCTTGCTTTTTCTCAGCTATTTCCCTTGCCCTTTTCTCATTATCTACAACGAAGAACCTATCTCCTGCGTTTGGTACACCGTTAATTCCCAAAACTTCTACGGGAATTGATGGGCCTGCCTGCTTTACCAATTCAGAGTTCTCATTGAACATTGCCCTTACCTTTCCAGAATACGTTCCAACCACGACGGCATCGCCTATCCTTAGAGTTCCATTCTTAACCAAGAATGTGGCAATGGGCCCCTTTTGCTTATCTAAACGTGCTTCAAGCACAACACCTTTTGCCCTTGCCTTTGGATTGGCCTTAAGCTCCAAAAGTTCGGATTGCAGAGCTATTACTTCAAGCAACTCATCAACCCCTTGGCCTGTTTTTGCAGATATGTCTACCATTAATGTATCACCACCCCATTCTTCGGGTACAAGATTATACTGTGTAAGTTCCTGTTTTACCCTATCCGGGTTGGCATTTGGTTTATCTATTTTATTTATTGCAACTATTATAGGTATATTTGCCGATTTTGCATGATTTATTGCCTCTACCGTTTGGGGCATAACGCCATCATCTGCAGCAACTACAAGAGTGGCTAAATCGGTAACTTGTGCCCCCCTTGCTCTCATTGCTGTAAAGGCCTCATGTCCAGGGGTATCTAAAAATGTAATTTCCCTTTTTCCCTCATCGGTATTAACTGTAGCGACAGATGCACCAATATGCTGTGTTATACCTCCAGCTTCACCCTTAGCCACGTGAGTTTTTCTTATATAGTCAAGTAAGGTTGTTTTCCCATGATCAACATGCCCCATAACTACTACAATAGGGGGTCTTGGCTTAAGCTCTTTTTCCTCAACCTTTTCCTCTTCTTCCTCTTCTTCCAAAACCTTTATCTGTTCCTCATTTTCCTCTATTTTTGCTTCCTTATCATATTTTTCTGCAAGCTTTGATGCGGTTTCAAAGTCAACCAATTGATTAATGGTCACAAACTTGCCGACTGCTATTAGATCAGACAACAGTGTGTTAGGTTCAACGTTAAGTTTTTCGGCTAATTCCTTAACAGATATTGTTTCCGGTATTAGCACTGTTTTAGTAACCTCTTCCTTTACCGTTTCTTTCTCTACTACTTCTTGCTTTTTCTTTACCTTTCTTCTTTTTTTCTTAGCTCTGTTCTTTTCCTCTAATTTCTTCATGAGTTCACGTAACTTTCTTTGGTCCTCTAGTTCCCGTTGCTCTCTTTTCTTTTCGGCTAATATTTCTTCAAGTGTTTTTGGCTTTTCCTTAACCTGTTTTTGAGTTGCAACCAACTTTTCTAATTGTTCCTTCATTGGAACCTTTGTCTTTTTTGCAGCAGGTCTTTTAATACCGGGTCTTTTAACACTTGGCTTAGCTTCTATTCCTTTCCTTACAAAGTGTTTTCTCCTGTGTTTTGCTATTTCCTCAGGGGTTAAAATTCTTACCTCTGTTTTTCTTCTTACAGGTTGTTTTTTTGGCTTGATTGCCTCATGAACAATCTTTTTAACCGTTTCCTTTGGTTTTTCCTCTAACTTTACCGGAATCTTTTTAACCGTTTCCTTTGGTTTTTCCTTCCTTTCAATCTTTTGAACCTTTGGTTTTTTCTTCTCAACCTTAATAGGTTTAATGAATTCTTTAACTATCATAACTTGCTTTTCTGTAAGTCCTGACGATGCATTCTTTACAGATATATCGAGTTCGTTGTTGAGCTTGTTCACGAGTTCCTTTGATTCCATGCCCAATTCCTTTGCAAGCTGGTAAACCCTAACTTTAGCCAAAAAAACCTCCACATCTTTACTTCATGCATAAATTTAAACAGTTAAAACACATTTTCAATGTGCTCAATGTGCGATCCCTCTTTAGTTTCTTCTATGCCTATTACATTAAACCTCAATGAATCATACTTAAGCTTGGTTCTGCTTAAAAATTCCATAGCTGTTTTTCTTATCCTTTCCTGTTTTCCCTCATCAACGGATTCCAATGGCAATGATAATGATCCTATCCCCCTAAGTTTTGCATCTACAAATACAATTTCCCTTACCTGTTCATTGTAAGCTATGAGATCTATCTCCCCGCACAAGCTCCTGTAGTTTCTCGCTATAATACTGTAGCCTTTCCTTAACAGAAAAAGGGAAGCCACTTTCTCGCCAATTTTTCCTTTTTCCTGCGACCTTGACATGTTTGAAGGTTCTCCTATGTATGGGTGAATATCCAAATTTAGCTAAGCTTTGAATGTGCTCCCTTGTTGGATAACCCTTGTTCTTTGAGAGCCTATATTCCGGGAAGTATCTTGATAGGTCATTCAATATGTAGTCCCTCGATACCTTTGCCAAAATGCTGGCACTTGCGCAGGAAAAGCTTCTCTCATCACCCTTAACAAGCGGGAGTTCATCCTTCATTAAACCCTTTAGAAAATCCGTTATTATGGCTTTAGGCTTTATGGGCATTGACCTAAGGGCCCTTTTTACGGCTAATTTTGTAGCATTTAAAATATTCAACCTCTCTATTTCCCTTGAATCCGAAAAACCTACTCCATATGCAAGGCTTCTATTTATTATGATATAAAAAAATTCATCTCTCTTTCTTGCACTTAATCGTTTTGAATCTCTAAATACAAATGGCTTAGTGTTTATCGGAAACATAACAACTGCTGCAGCAACTGGGCCAGCAAGCGGTCCTCTTCCTGCCTCGTCGACCCCTCCAACTAACTCTATTCCTCTATTCCAGTAAAGTTTTTCAAATTGTATTATGCCTTCTTCGTCATCCATTCCTTTTTCTCTTTTATCCTTGCAGCTTTACCACGTAAGTTTCTTAAATAGTAAAGCCTTGCCCTTTTAACGATTCCTCTTCTGATGACCTCGATCTTATCAACTACTGGTGCATTTAATGGAAATATTCTTTCCACACCAACTCCATAGGATACCTTTCTAACGGTAGCAGATGCACCGGTTCCGCCACCTCTCTTTCTTATGACAACCCCTTCAAATGTTTGGAGCCTTTGCTTATTACCTTCCTTTATCTTTGTATAGATCCTTACCGTATCGCCGGGTCTAAAATTAGGGATTGTCTTTTGGTATCTTTTCTCAACGTCCATAATGATTCGATCAAGTCCTGCCATTGTAAAAACCTCCATAATTTATGCAAGAACGCAATTATATTGAACTGGCGCAAAAAGTCAAGTGGTGCGCCTGGCAGGGATCGAACCTGCGACCTTGAGATTAGGAATCTCACGCTCTATCCTGCTGAGCTACAGGCGCTTTTTGATAAAATCAAATTTATCGGTTTTTGGAGATGTGTCAAGCTTGGAGGATAAAATGGGATATCTTGTTTTTGACATCGAAACTGTGCAGGATAAGTCTTTACTTAATGCTGCCGGAAGTGAGAAGGATTTAGAGAAGGCAAAAAATGGTGAGTTTTTAAACCCTATCTTTCATAGACCTATATGTTTCTCATTCATGTTCATCTCTAAGAATAGGCCTAAAACCTATAGATCATATGTTGGGGATGAAAGAATGGTAGTCAGGAAATTCTGGGATATTGCCGGGAAAGCAGTTGGAAGTAGATGCACATTCGTTACGTTTAATGGGAAGAACTTCGACTTTCCGGTTATGCTTATGAGGGGTTTGCGTGAAAAGGATAAGATCACGATGAGTGCAATAAAGGGTTATCTCAATAATTCGGATAAGTGGGAAAAGGAAAGGCCTAATTACAGCCACCGGTATACTAAATATCATATTGATTTAATTGAAGTATTCGGTGGACGGACAATGCCTTCGCTGTTCACGGCATGTACACTTTACGGGATTCCGGTAAAAACAGAGGCACATGGAAGCGATGTTGAAGGTCTCTATGAAAATGGTGAATATAGGAGAATAGCATCCTACTGTGCTGAGGATGTCCTTGCTACTGCAAAGCTTTTGAATGTTTACCTTTCAGCTAAGATAGGAGAGATAATTGATTTTGATTCAAGTTCAAGCTTGGAGATCGAAACCCTGGATGAAAATTCTTCCATTTAACTATATATTTACTGATTCGCATTAAGGAAGGTTTGATGAGAATTGAACTTTTGTCATTTAATATGCCAAAGCTGGATGATAGAAATGACATTCTGAAACATTCATTTTACTCATTTATAGTTGATGGTATTTCAAGGTCATGTTCACACCAGTTTGTTAGGCATAGGGTTGCATCCTACAGCCAACAATCACAAAGGTACGTAAGCATGAAAGACTTTCGCTATGTAAAACCTGATAGTTTCAAGGAAAGTGGTGTAGACTTTGATGGTTTTATGAATTTGGCAAGGAGGTTTTACGGTTCATCAATTAGAGCTGGAGTACCCAAGGAGGATGCACGATTTGTTCTGCCAAATGCATGCTCGACAAGACTCGTCTTTACTATGAATGGCGAGGAGATGGTGCATTTTTTAAGAATGAGAACCTGCATGCGTGCGCAGTGGGAAATTAGACGTGTTGCCATAGAGATTTTGAGAATTTTGAGGAATAGGTTTCCGGGTTTGTTCAATAATGTTGGACCAAACTGTTACTATCTTGGACGCTGCACAGAGGGTGAGAAGAGCTGTGGTAAGATGGATGAAGTTGTAGAGTTTTTTAAGAATTTGAAGTAGGGAGGTTGAATGTTTAAAGCCGTTGAAAGAGCTACTGATATCCTAAGCAAGAATAACCTTGAGGGTTTTGATGTATATGCAATAGTTTCAAAGGGTTACAAGGTTGCCGTGAAGGAAGATGTTGACGAGATAAAGGTTTCAGATGAGAAGGGGATAGCCATTAGGCTTGTTGCAGATAGGAAGATGGGATTTGTATATACAAATGATGTTTCTGACGATGGTTTAAAGGTAGCCATTGAATGTGCGAAGGATAACGCGAGTGTTGCAGTACCTGATGATTATAGCTTTTCCACGCCGTCTCCAAGCCTGCTCGACTTTTCATTAGAGGATGCCGACTATCGAGGGATCAACTTAAACGAAAGGATAAACTTGGCAAAGGATTTAAAGGATAAGGTCTTTTCAATTGATAGCAGAATTAAACGGATAAGAAAGTCCACATATTCTGATTCACTTACAGGTGTTTATTACCACAATTCAAATGACAACAGTTTTAACTATAAAACAACCAACTTTGCGTTAAGTATTATGACAGTTGCAGAGCAAAGTGGCAAATCCCAGATGGGGTGGGATGTTGATCTAAAGAGATTTTTTAAGGAATTGAACCCGAGCCGTGTTGCAAAAAATGCCGTTCAGTCTGCCGTTGAGCTTTTAGGTGCAGAACCTGTTCCCACGATGAACGTTCCTGTTATCTTTAAAAATACCGTATTTGCTGAGCTCTTAGGTGCTCTATCATCTGCCTTTTTAGGAAGTAACGTTTTGAGAAGGAAAACCATGTTCGCGGATAAGCTTGGCCAACAAGTGGCAAGCCATGTTTTTACGCTTTACGATGATCCAACCGTAAGAGACGGTGCAGGTTCAGTACCCTACGATGATGAAGGTACAGCTACGAGAAAGAAGGCAATAATAGAGAGGGGAGAACTTAGGAACTTCTTACTAGACATCTACTTTGCACAGAAGCTTGGTGAAAAATCCACGGGTAATTGCGTAAGGGCATCTGTTTCATCGATTCCCTTGCCAGGTATTACAAACTTGGTTGTTGAAAACGGTGCACCCGACCTTGTCAACATGACGAAAACGCCTGAAAGCGTTCTTTTGGTAACCGATGCAATGGGAATCCACACGGTAAATCCAATTTCAGGGGAATTCTCAATAGCGGTTAGCGGCTTATTTTATAAGGATGGTAAGCTTGTACAACCAGTTATGGGTGTTACAGTAGCCGGGAATGTTAAGGACATACTTAATGGTATAACCGAGGTCGGAAGGGATTCAAAGTGGATGGGTAACATTTGTAGTCCGTCTGTTTTAATAAAAACCTTGACTGTGAGTGGAAAATGAAGGAAAGAAGAAGAGAACGGTTAGAATCCGTTTTGAAGAGAGAGATAACGGATATCATTTTAAGGGAAATAAACCTTCCAGAAGGTATGTACATTACAGTTCAGGATGTTTCAATATCTAAGGATGGAAGGAAGGCTGTGGTTTTTATATCATCCCTTAAGGAAGAACATGCATTGAGAGGGCTTGAGATTTTAAATAAAGCATCAGGTTTTATTGAGCACCTACTTGGCAAAAGATTGAAGCTTAGGTATGCACCAAGACCGGAGTTTAAACTTTCGCCGAGTATTTTATGAAGCTTTCAAGAAAGGAAATGGCTGACCTTTTATCCTCACTGAAGGGAAGAATCCTTATTACAACACATAAAAATCCCGATGGTGATGCAGTTGGAAGTTCACTCGCATGGTATAACTATTTGAGAAGGTTTGGGAAGGATGTTCAGGTCATCTATCATGACAAAATACCGTTTTTCTTTGATTTTCTTCCCAATATTGACAGAGTGATTGTATCTGATGTGATAAATGGAAATTTTGATTATGCTTTGATAACGGATGTTTCTGACCTTAAAAGAATAGGATTTGATGCTATTCCTGCAGATAAGCTTATTGTAATAGATCATCACCTCACGTGGAGTAATTTTGGTGATTACTCGACGGTTGAACCTAATATGTCAAGTGCTTGCGAGCTTTCACTTGAGATAATGAAACTTATAGATGAATCGAGGATAGACCTTAATGTTTCCCTTCCATTATATACAGGTATGGTTACCGATACAGGAAGCTTCAGCTACAGCAATACCTCCGTTCAAACCCATCGGAATGCAGCTTACTTGATGGAAAGAGGTGTAAAGCCATACTTCGTTACCAAAAACCTCTTTGAAAGAAATAGAATAAATAGGTTTAAGCTTTTAGAACTTGTTTTGAATACGCTTTCATTCGCCGTTGATAGTAGGGTTGCATACATCGTTCTGTACAGAGATTTTTTAAGAAGGACAGGTGCTTATGTAGAGGAATCAGAAGGTTTCATATCCTATCCAAGATCCATTTCTGGCGTTGAGGTGTCAGTTTTCTTTAAGGAAGTTAGTGATGCTTTATGGAAAGTTTCATTGAGATCCAAGGGCAAGGTAGATGTTTCAGCTATTGCTGGATCGATGGGTGGTGGAGGCCATAGAATGGCATCAGGTTTTGAATACCATGGAAGTCTCAGTGAGTTAAAAGTCATCTTGTTTAAGAAGATAGAACTTTCATTAGAAGCCTTCGGATTCAACGAAATGAGCAGATAAGACTTGCCTTTTTGGCTTTACTCCATAAATTGTTAATAAATACTAACAAGGAGGGAAACATGAAGATCTTGGTGCCTGTAGATTCAGCAAGTAAGGATACCAATGTAGCTTCGGAGTTTGCAAGAGCTCCATACTTTGCCATTATTGACGATGGGAAGGTAAGTTTTGAACGTAATGAAAATGCCTCAGCAAGAGGTGGTGCTGGTCCAAGAGCTGCTCAGTTTGCCGTTTCGCACGGTGTCAATAAGGTAATAGTAAAGGCAATAGGGCCAAATGCTTCAGCCGCACTTGAATCATCTGGCATAAGCGTTGAGGTTAAAAATGCTAATAAATTAGAGGAGCTTCTTTAGCTCCTCCTCTATTTTCTTCATTGATTTTGAGAATTTGGACTCCGGGGCTATCTTTGTCGCTGGTTCGCCATTTGCAATTGCTTTTAGAACGCTTTTATCGTAGGGAATTGTTCCAAGGATTTGAATTTTATTTCTATCCGCAAATTCAACTATCCTTTTGGCAAATTTCTCGTCGACGTCTATCTTATTAATAATAATAGCTGGTTTGATCTTAAAATGCCTTATTACCTTTAATAGTCTTTTGGCATCGGATAGTGATGTAGGTGTTGGTTCAGCAACCATGACGGTTAAATCACTTCCATTTATGCTTGCTATAACTTGACATCCAATGCCGGCAGCAGAATCGATGATTATATGGTCAAACTTGGCATCGTTTTTTACCCTTTTAGCTTCCCTCTTTGCCTCAAATACCAACTTTCCTGAATTAGCCCTTCCTGCCTTAAGCATGGATGATACGATGTAGGTGTTTTCGCTTAACTGCTTTCCCTTTACGTAGCCAGGTATCGTTGGTCTGTAGTTGATTGCACCGTACTTACACACTATGGAACAGACATTGCATCCCTCGCATATGAACTCATCGATCTTATATGTACCCTCATTCATATGTATGCACTCATAGGGACAGTTTTTAGCGCACTCACCACATCCGTTGCATTTTTGACTGTCTATGTACGCAAGCCTTTCATCCCTTAACGGCTTTTCCCAATCCCATTTACTTATTCCAAAAACTATATGAAGGTTTGGTGTGTCTGCGTCGGCATCGACGCCTATGATCTTGCTTTCTGTAGAAAGGTCATATATAAGCGATGAAGTTATCGATGATTTCCCTACACCGCCCTTTCCACTTGCTATGGCTATTTGCATTTAAAACCTCCGTAATTTCTGTGCTACCTGTTTAAATATTTTAGCCTCGGGTTTCCCCATTAATGAAATGGGTTTTTCGTTCACATAACTTTCAACGATGTTTTTGCTAAACGGTATCTTGGCTATGACTTCTGCTCTATACCTACTTGCTAAATCATATATTGGCTTTTCATCCGCTATCCCGCTTCTGTTTATTACTATCCAAGTTTTTATCGAAAGATGTTTCGTTATCTTCAATATTTGCTCCAAGTCCCTTAGGCCAAATGCGGTTGGCTCGGTTACGGCTATTGTTATCTTTGAACCTTCAAGTGATTTTAAGACCGAATTTCCTGCACCAGCACCTGTATCTATTAGGAGATTTTTCCCACCTTCCTTAATGGCCCTTCCCTTTGTTTTTAGTACCACCTTGTACGTTCTTGCCTCACCTTCCAATAGTTCACCGGTAATAAGCTTAAATCCATATCTTGTTTGGGTCAAATAGCTATAGCCAACTAATCTCTCATCCTTATCTATGGCTTTATCAATTGGGCATGTCAACTTACATGCTCTACATCCAGAACATAGGTTGTCGATTAGATGAGGATAACCATCCTTCTTTATTATTATTGCATTATCATGGCAGGCTTCCGCACATTTCTGGCATTTGATGCAATATGAAAGATTAAACCTCGGTTTAAATAACTTTATAGGTTTCTTGTTATCAAGTTTCTCACCTAGAAGTATGTAGTCGTTTGGCATTTCAACATCCAGATCGACTAACGTAAAACCTTTTAGAAGTACAGCTAAGTTTGTTGCTACGGTTGACTTCCCAGTGCCGCCCTTTCCTCCGGTTACTGAAATGATCATTCTGCCTACCTCCATAGTTAGTATACACTAAATATGCTGGTTTTTTCTATTTCCTCTTGTTCTTCTTGTACTTTGCTTTCATGAAGCTTGCGGCGCTGACCAGCGTAATGAGGAAGCCACTCCCTCATATGGGACATGTAGGCTTGCCACATCCGCATGTCATCATTGACGAGATTCCTGCCCCACTTCCAAATGCGAGTAAACAAGCTGTTTTAATTTTTTCTATTTTTTCATTCAAGGTTGACCTTCTCTATAAATGTTGATATCAAGCTATTGAGGTAGCTACTTTTCATATTTGCTGCCCTTAAAACTTCCTCATGTGATACCAATGGTTTGCGAGCATCATTGGCTATAATGGTCAAGCCAACTGTTTTAAGGTCATAGAACTTTGCAGATATTACATCCACAACTGTTGACATGCTTACAGTATCTATGCCTAACCTTTCAAGGGCCTTTACCTCTGAGAACGTTTCGTAATTTGGTCCCAATACACCTGCAAGTACAACCGGTTCAACTTTTAAGTTTAGATCCTTGCCTAAATCAAGTAGCTTTTTTGAGAGAATTGGATCGTAACAGTTCTTCATGTTCACGAATACCCTTTTGCCGTACTCCTCTGTCAAACCAACAAGGGGATTTCTCCCACTGAGGTTTACGTGATCAATGATAATCCCTATATCTGTATCTGCTGCCCTTTTCGAAACCGCTCCCGAGGAGCAGGTCACTATGAATAGCTTTACGCCAAGCTCAGAGCATAGCCTTGGTATAAACCTTATTTCCTTGTCCGTTTTGCCCTCATAGTAATGAAATCTTCCCTCAAAGAATAGAGTATTCTTTCCGCTGGATTTTATGAGCTTAAGAATGCCTCTATGTCCCGGTACCGTTGGTATAGGCATATCAGGTATATCCCTGTAATCAATCGTTTTAAGGGGTTTGCCAATTTCTATGCCAGAACCTCCAAGTACGGCTATATCAAAGTGTTCAGTATTAAACTTTTTCCTTATAAGGCTAGTTGCTTTCATACCTTTGGCTTAAGTAAAAGTATTTTTGACCTTGGGTTTTTAAGTATTCCGGAAATTGTAAATATAGATATAAATGTGTCCATCTCAGGGACATAATCAAAATCCTCTATACCTCCCTTGTTGAATACCGATGTTGTTGCTTCCTGCCAGTCAAATGAAAATCCATTCTTGTAAAGCATCAAAACCCTTCCACCGTCAAATGACAGGATGTTCGAGAGCATGTGCGGAACGGTATTCTTGTTTTGAGAGAAGAATACTTCATCATTTCCATCACCATCAACATCGAAGACCTTCGGCTTCGGCGTTATGTAGTAGCTTACCAGGTAATCCCCATCATGCCAGTATATGCAGTTTGGTGATGCCCCTATCCTTATGGGGGATTGCCAAACTACCTTTTTCCCTTTTGAAACATCAAAGAAGTAGTTAAGATCATAGTAGGCAAGGAATCTTTGCTTTCCTTCGAAGAACATCTGCGCACTTGTAACCTGAAAACCGTTTGGAACGCTAATCCTTTTAGCCTTCACCAACTTTCCGCTTTCCAACTTAAACCTGAATACCCTTTTACCAAAGAGTTTTTCAGGTTCATCGCTTACCGTTTGACCGTAAATTGCATCATTTATGCCATCATTATTCGTATCAAAGCCGGAGAGTATATAATTAGAGCTTGCCAATTCCTTGAGCTTTCCATCCTTAAGCTTTAGTATCTTTGATGCCACCGATTTCGTATCCCTATAGAAACCGTCAACTATTATTTCATTCCTTCCATTGCCGTTTATATCAATGGGGCATATGTGGAATATGTACGATCCCATTATTGGGTTTTTAAAGCTGTAAATCTTTTCAAGTCCTTTTGGTTTTATATGATAAATATCTATGTTGTTGTCCCTTGCCACGACGACCTCATTGTCTGGCTTACCATCCACGTTTCCAATGAATAAATTGGTTGCATGCCCCTTAACCTTAAGCACATCCCTGTAGCTTGAGCCAATTTCCGCAAGACTTGCAATTGGTGCTCCCTGCCATGGGAAGATCCTTACAAGATGTTTTGCACCGTCGTATAGGCTTGCGCCCTGACTATCCACTATAAGGTAGCCATCGTAACTGGTGAGCTTTGATACGGGAACCCTTCTCCTAAAGTCAGAGGGGAACCTTAATTTGAACTTTTTCTTAAAACTTTCTCCTTTTTCGTAACCTGCAAGTCCAATAAAGCTGAGTTTTTGGCCTATTGCCTTATAAAGGGATTTCCCCTTTTCTCCAGCAAAGTTTATAAGCAAGAGGTTGTTAAATGAAAGCTTCTTAGCATTTTCACCTACAACTGGATGGCCAACTATGGGCAAGGCTATACAGTAATTTCCTTTTACCTGGCTAACTTTAAGCTCAGCACCACTATCTGATACGAATCTATCGCCTACGTCTACGCCATTGTTACTACCTGCATTGATTATGTAACCATCGTAGCTATTAAGTACTATCTCTGCCTGAATAGGCGAAAGCGTTTTCCCTATGTAGTATATTACATTCTTAATGCCCTTTAAACCAATACTTTTCACGTTTTCAGTTGGTATGTAAGTTTGGTAAACTGGCTCTGATTTATGAAATGGATTAAGCGATGAAACCGCACATGATGAAACCACAAAAGGTAAAAACGCGATTAATGTTCTTTTCATGTTTAACTCCTAAAGATTTTTTAAAATTATATCTCAAAAGAACATCTGAAATTTTGACTAAAAATTAGGCATCAAGATCGATTTTTGCACATAGTTTAGGCATGCATTCCCTTGGAAGGTCGCAATTTTCGTGTGGTACAATTGGCATTGTTTTTGCTTTAAAAATAATGAAGATAATGGAGGTAAATGGAATATGAAAAAAATTGAAGCCATTATTAAACCATTTAAATTGGAAGAGGTAAAGGATGCCCTTACGGAAATTGGTATTCAAGGCCTTACCGTTTCGGAGGTAAAAGGTTTTGGAAGACAGAAGGGGCATACGGAGCTTTATAGAGGTGCTGAATATGTTGTTGATTTTATACCAAAGGTAAAAATAGAAGTTATTGTTACCGATGATATTGCCGAAAAGGTCGTTGAAACCATTGTAAATGTTGCGAGGACGGGAAGAATTGGGGATGGAAAGATATTCATCATACCTATAGAGGATACCATAAGGATAAGAACAGGCGAAAGGGGAAAAAATGCAATTTAAATAAAAGGAGGTAACATGAGACCGAGCAATGCCAAAGAAGTAGTAGAACTTGTAGAAAGGGAAGACATCAAGTTTGTAGATGTTAGGTTTGTTGATTCGTTCGGAATTTTACATCACATCACGTTCCCAGCTCATGAGGTTTCTGAGGAAACATTCAAAGAAGGACTTTTCTTTGATGGCTCATCAATCAGACAGTGGAGACCGATAAACTCAAGTGATATGATGTTTAGACTTAATCCGACAACTGCTGTGGTAGATCCAATTTCTGAAATTCCAACGCTTGTGATCTTTGCCGATGTTGTGGATCCAGTAACGAAGGAACCCTATCACAAGGACCCAAGGATAGTTGCCAAAAAGGCCGTTGACTATATGAAATCTACGGGTGTAGCCGATACGGTTTACTGTGGACCCGAACCTGAGTTCTTCATATTTGATGATGTTAAGTATGATTCCGGAATGAACTTTTCATTTTATGAGGTAGATTCAGAGGAAGGCATATGGAACTCCGGAGCCGATGAAAATCCAAATCTTGGATACAAAATAAGGCCAAAGAGTGGTTATTTCCCTGCTCCTCCATCGGATAGCCTCGATCACATAAGGAAAACGATAGCCATGAAGCTTGAACAGGTAGGCTTGACAGTTGAATGTCTTCATCATGAGGTTGCAACAGGTGGGCAGTGTGAAATAGATCTAAGGTACGCTGATCTTGTTACAGCTGGCGATAACATTATGTGGATAAAGTACATAATTAAAAATGTTGCAAGGATGTTTGGGAAGACTGCCACGTTCATGCCTAAACCACTTTTCGGGGATAACGGGACAGGTATGCACACGCATATTTCGCTTTGGAAGAACAGTGAAAACTTATTCTACGGAGATAAATACGGAAATCTTTCCGATTTAGCACTCTACTTTATTGGCGGTGTGGTGAAACATGCACATGCGGTTTGCGCATTTACCAATCCGACGGTTAACTCCTACAGAAGATTGGTGCCAGGTTTTGAAGCTCCCGTTAATCTTTGTTATTCTGCAAGGAACAGGTCAGCAGCTATAAGGGTTCCGATTGTCCTAAGTAAGAAAGCTAAGAGGATAGAGGTTAGATTCCCTGATAGTTCGGGTGCACCTTACCTTGCCTTTACAGCTTTGCTGATGGCTGGACTTGATGGAATCGAAAATAAGATAGAGCCAGGTGCACCCGTTGAGGACAATACGTATGAAATGTCATCGGATAGATTGGCACAGATTCCACAGGTTCCAAGTTCACTTTCAGAGGCCATTAATGCACTTGAAGGGGATCATGAATTTCTAACAAAGGGAAATGTATTCTCAGAGGAATTCCTAAAGGACTATATTGATTTCAAGAGAAAAGAGGAAATAGATCCTATTAGGCTTAGACCTACCCCTTCAGAGTTTTACCTTTACTATGATTGTTAATGATCTCTATTATTTGTAAAAGCCCCCATTATGGGGGCTTTTGTTTTATAATACTAAGAAAATTTATCGGAGGTAATAATGAAACTATCGTTTAAGGTTGGTGAAGCAAGGAAGCAAAAGGCCGATGCACTTATTATCGGGGTTTATGAGGGTTTAAAGGGGAATCTATCAAAGAAATCTATCGATTATCTTAAGTCGCTTGGATTTAAAGGGGAATTGGGAAAAGTGGTAAGCCTTCCATCCGATGAAGCGGGTTTCAAGGTTTTAATAGTTACAGGTCTTGGAAGGAAGTTAGATTTGAATGAGGATAATGTAAGAGTTGCGGCTTCTGCTGCTGTTGGGGAGGCAAACAGAGCCAAGTTCAAGAAGGTTGTTTCTGATGTTTTGGGTTTGGATAAGCTTAATACTAAAGCTGCTAAAGCTACGGCGGAAGGCTTGCTAATTGGTAGCTATAAGTTTGACAAGTATATGGAGGAAAAGAACTCGCTTGAGTCAATTACGGTTTTTGGGGATGTTAAGCTTAAGGATAGCTTTGAAATGGGTAAACTTTTGGCCGATGCTACGAACTTTGCTAGGGAAATAGTTAATGAACCCGGTAATGTGATTACGCCGGTTAAGTTAGCCGACTTAGCCGTTAAGATTTCGAAGCAGTATGGTTTTTCATGCAATGTTTTCGATGAGAAGAAGCTAAAGGAAAATAAGATGGTTGGCATTTTAGCAGTTGGCAATGGAAGCGCAAATCCTCCAAGGTTCATTCACATGACCTATAAGCCAAGGAATGCCAAGAAAAGAATTGTTTTAGTAGGAAAGGGCGTAACCTTTGATAGTGGAGGTTTAAACATAAAGCCTGAACAGTATATGAAAACTATGAAGGCAGATAAGGCTGCTGCTTGCGCTGTTCTTGGCATAATGAAAGCGGTAGGTGAACTTAAACCCGATTTGGAGGTTCATGGCTTAATTCCTACGGTTGAAAACATGCCGGATGGGAAAGCCTATAGACCGGATGATATTCTTGTTTTTAAGAACGGTAAAAGTGTTGAGGTCCACTCAACGGATGCTGAAGGAAGGCTTATACTTGCAGATGCCTTGATATACGGTTCTGACTTAAAGCCGGATATCATGATAGATATGGCGACCTTGACGGGTGCGTGTGTTGTAGCTCTTGGACCTTACATATCAGGGCTGTTTACGGATGATGATAAACTTGCCAAGGGAATCTTAGATGCCTCCAAAGGTACAGGTGAAAAGCTATGGAGAATGCCGCTTGATAAGGATCTTGAAAAGGACATAAAGGGTGATTATTCTGATATACAAAACGTTGGTAAAATTAGATATGGTGGTGCTATAACAGCTGGTTTATTCCTCAAAAACTTTGTAGGTAAAGGTGTCAAATCATGGGCGCATCTCGATATAGCAGGACCAGCATTTATCAGCAAGCCGTGGAAGTACTACGAAAGTGGTGCTACCGGTCAGCCAGTAAGAACGATAGTGGAGTTTCTGTCAAACCTTTAGGGCAAAGCCCTAAAGGTTTCTATTTACCGTTAGGTCAGCAAGGTTTTCAAATAGGGTTCTAAAGGGGTTTTTCGGGAAGATGTCTATGGATTTTTTGGCCTTTGTAATGTATTCCCTTGCAAGTTTTACCGTTGCATCTATGCCGCCATGGGAAATTGAGGTATGCTTTATAAATTCAATATCATCTGCTGAGGGATTTTTACTTAAAAGAATCTTGTCTATTCTTTTCCTTTCGTCTTCAGTGCATCTCGGAAGGATCGAAAGTAACGGATATGTTACCTTTCCTTCCCTTATATCATTTCCTGTAGGTTTTCCTATAATTTTTGGGTCAGAAACATAGTCAAATGCATCGTCTATAAGTTGAAAGGCGATACCTAAAAACTTTCCGTAGTTTCCAAGTCTCTCTATATTTTCACCACTGGTATTCCCAGCTAATGCCCCCACCTTACAACACGTTGAAAGCAATGAGGCCGTTTTCCTGTAGATTATATCTGTATAGGTATTTTTACTTATATTTATATTTCCGATATTCTTAAGCTGGATAATTTCTCCTTCCGACATTTCCTGAACGCTTTTTGAGGTTTCTTTTAAGATTTCCTCGTTACCATAAGTGCTTAATATATTTATCGATCTTCCAAATAGATAGTCCCCAACCAAGACTGCTACATCATTTCCAAAGACCATGTTGGCAGATGGTTTTCCCCTCCTAAATTTTGCACCGTCAACGATGTCATCGTGCAGGAGGCTTGCCGTGTGTATGTATTCCATTGCAACAGCGATAGGCAAAAGTCTCTTACTATTAGCTCCTACCATTTTACCGCTTGTAATGGCTAACACCGGCCTCAGTCTTTTCCCCCCACTGCTTACTATGTGATCGCAAACCTGTACTAAGAGCTTTGTCCTTGATGATACAAGTTCCCTTAATAGCTTTGTGGTTTGCTTAAGTTCATTTTCAATGGGTTTAAGTATTTCCATGCCTACCTTAATGGTATATTTCTGCTTCCAGGTTTTACAAGCGGGATTCTTCCTTCCTTGCAGATTGGGCATACTTCGGGTTTGTAAACGGGAACCTCTAACCTCCATAGTGTTTGAAAGGGGACGTTAAAGTTAACACTTCCGCCACTTCTATCAACCAGGCTTCCGACAGCAACAACCTTTCCACCAAAGGATTCAACAACATTGATTGTTTCCTTAACCGATTTCCCGGTTGTTATAACATCCTCAACGACAATTGCCTTCTCGCCTTTTTTAATTTCAAAGCCCCTTCTTAGTGTTAGGTTACCGTTTGCCCTTTCAGCAAATATACCTCTTGTACTGAGCTGTCTTGCCATTTCGTATGAAACGATTATTCCCCCTATTGCTGGTGCAATTACAAAGTCATAATCAACGTTAAGACCCTTAATCCTATTTGAAAGCTCCCTACAAAGCATTTCAGAGTAATCTGGATACTCTAAAACCCTTGCACATTGAAGGTAGTAGGGGCTATGAAGCCCACTTGATAGTAGAAAGTGCCCCTTTAAAAAGGCATTTGACTTTAAGAATATTTCCTTGATCTCGCTTTCCGTCAGCATGTTGACCCCTTAGTTTAATCTTACGCATACACCCTTATCATTTAAGAACTTCTTAAGTTTTGGTATAGGTATGGTATTAAAGTGAAAGACCGAAGCTGCAAGAGCTGCATCGGCATTTCCATATTCAAAGACATCGTAGAAGTCCTCTAACTTTCCAGCTCCTCCTGATGCTATTACCGGAACACTGACTGCTTTTGACACCATTTGCGTAAGTTCTATATCAAAGCCTCGTTTCGTTCCATCTCTATCCATTGAGGTTAAAAGTATTTCACCAGCTCCAAGCTTTACAGATCTTTTTGCCCAATCAATGGCATTGATGCCCGTAGATTTTCTGCCGCCGTGTGTATAAACTTCCCAAGAATCTCCCTTTCTTTTAGCATCTATTGCGACAACTATACACTGTGAACCAAATATCCTTGCTCCCTCCGATATGATTTCGGGTGATTCAACCGCTGCCGTATTTACAGATACCTTATCTGCCCCTGCATTTAGAAGGTTTCTAATATCATTCTTGTTTCTTATTCCGCCACCAACAGTAAAGGGCATGAATACGCTTTCCGCAACCCGCTTAACTACATCTATCATTATGTGCCTTTTCTCGTAGCTTGCCGTTATGTCAAGGAATACCAACTCATCCGCACCTTGCTTATCATAAGCTATTGCATTTTCAATGGGATCCCCAGCATCAATTAAATTAACGAAATTGACACCCTTAACAACCCTGCCTTCCCTTACATCAAGACAAGGAACTATTCTTTTTGCAAGCATCTTACTTTTCCTTATGCTGTATGTAATCTCTGAATTGCTTTATGGCGCAGAATTTTCCACACATCGTGCATGTCTCACTGTCCGATGGGTTTCTCTCCTTTCTGTACATTCTTGCAATTTCAGGGTCGATCGCAAGCTCAAACTGTTTTTCCCAGTTTAGATCTTCCCTTGCCTCTGCCATGGCTGTGTCCCTCTCCGTAGCACCGGGAATGTTATTTGCGATATCTGCTGCATGTGCTGCTATTTTCGTTGCTATTACACCCCTTTTTACATCATCAACATTTGGTAATGCAAGGTGCTCGGCGGGTGTTATATAACATAGGAAATCCGCACCTGCTTTTGCCGCAATAGCCCCACCTATTGCACCAGTTATATGGTCATATCCAGGTGCTATATCTGTAACGATAGGCCCAAGTACATAGAAAGGCGCCTTATGGCACAGACTCTTTTCAAGAACCATGTTTGCTTCAATTTGATCCATTGGTACATGTCCGGGTCCTTCAACCATCACTTGAACATTGGCTTCTCTTGCCCTATCAACAAGTTCGCCTAATGTAATGAGTTCCTCTATTTGACACCTATCGGTAGCATCCTTTATACACCCCGGTCTCAGGCCATCACCAAGGGAAAGGGTGACATCATATTTTTTAGCTATATCTAAGAGCCTATCAAAGTTTTCGTAAAGCGGATTTTCCATTTCATTGTGGACCATCCAAACAGCCATGAAGGCGCCACCGCGAGAGACGATGTTCATTATGCGTCCCTCATTCTTCAACCTATTAAGTGATGAAAAGGTTACGCCGCAATGAACAGTTACAAAATCAACACCATCTCTACACTGGGATTCTATTACCTTAAAGAGGTCGTCAGGCTTCATCTTTCCGATAAACCCATACTTCTCCGCTGCTTCTTTCGCAGCTTGGTATATGGGGACAGTTCCTAACATTACAGGGCAATGCTCAAGTATTGCCTTTCTCGTTTCAACTATTCTGTTTCCAGTGGATAGGTCCATAACTGCATCGGCACCAAACTTAACAGCTACCCTTAGTTTTTCAATCTCGAAGTTGATATCATCAATGTCTGCAGATGTCCCTATGTTTGCGTTTACCTTTGTAGTTAAACCGGTTCCAATGCCCTTTGGTATAAAATCCTTTCTCCTTCTATGATTAACGTTTGCAGGTATTACTATGCTCCCGTCACTAAGCCCATTTAATATGAAATCAACATTTCTCTTTTCGGAACTTGCAACCCTCTTAACTTCTTCTGTTACCACTCCTCTTTTGGCAAGTTCAACTAATGTTGCCATTAGTTCCTCCAGACAGTCTTTCAACTATTTCCTTGGCTACCTTCTTTCCAGACATAAGCATCCCACCAAATATCGGTCCCATTCTGTGCGAACCACAGGTAGCATTTGCAGCCATTCCGCTGACGAATATTCCAGGAAAAATTTCTCTGCTGTTCTTAACGGTATCCTCTTCGCCAACCGATGCCCAAAGTGGTTTTTCACCTATAACGCATCCAGTTTTTGTTGCAAGTTTTATTCCTGCCTTTTTCTGAAGCGTTGAAACAACATTAGAGTCATGTCCCGTTGCATCTATAACGTATTTTGCTTTAACAACCAATGGGTCTACAAAGAGATGATTCATATCTACCGTTGACCAATTTATCACAAGTCCGCAGACCCTGTAACCATTATTAGATTTTTTAAGAACAACATCCTCGGCACTTATGCCGTTAAATACACTTAACCCCATCTTAGTGGCCTTTGAAGCTATTGTAGTAACCGATTCAACAGCATCAGCTACGTAGTAGCCCTTTTGGTACGGACTATACTCTATACCGAATTCATCTAATATTTCCTTTCCCATGTCTTGGACGACAATTTGATTGAAAAACATAGCCCCAGCCCACATACCACCGCCAACTGAGAGCTTCCTTTCAAATAGCGATACCTTAAACCCATGTTTTGCAAGGAAATAGCCTGCAATAAGTCCTGAAGGGCCAGCACCCACTATGGCAACATCTATATTTAAATTATCTTTAAGCTTTTCTGTGAAAGAATCTATTATAGCTTTGGATACTATCGTTTCATCTATGGTTTGCATTTGGAAAACCTCCTTGAATGTAATTTAATAATATATCACAGAAACCTTCATTTGGCATGTAATTTCTTGACTTTCACAGCTCTGTTATTAAATTATGGTTAAACAGTTAAGAAGGGAAAACTAATGGTAGCAAAGGTATTTTCTGCAGAGGGACCTTCACTTGCCGTTAACCTTGAAACGGTAAGTGAAATGATGAGTCGAACAATGCCGGATTTTGATTTTCTTATTCTGTCTATCCATCCGGATTTTCCCGTTGGGGATGTTAACTACTATGTACAGAAGGTTTTTCAAACGGATAAGTATCTTGCCTTTCAGTCGATAGATGCCTTTGCAAACGATAAAATAGTTCAAGGCATTGTGGCTTTGGTATTGAAGTTTGAGCGGAAGGGAAATGTAGGTCTTAAGGTTTTTAACGGTTTATCCAAATACAAGGAAACTGACCTTTTGGATAGGTTTTCCGATTTCCTGAGGGAAAATAACGATAAATACCACGTTATCATTTCAAGTCCGCTCATAAGTACTTTGGATTCATTTATTGAGGATTTGAACGGTCAATTTGCTCATCTAGAAAACGTTGTAGGTGGCCTTTCCCCAGGTTTTAAGGATAAACGGCTATTAGCCTATGAATTTACAAAGGATAGTATTGTAGAGGATGGTTTTGCCGTTCTTTCCTTTGAAAACTTTGCAGTAGCATCCTCGGTTTCGCTTGGATTTGAACCATACGGCATAAGCTATGAGGTTGACCATGCCGAAGCTAATAGGCTTTACAGCGTGGGCAAAGGTGATCCGTTTTTGAATGTGGTCCATTCCATTTTGAGGGGAATTAGCAATCCAGATTTAAACTACCTTCGTTACTGCCCCGTCGCATTTATCGATGAGAATGGGAATGTGCAGAACTTGAGAAGCTTTAAGGACATTGGAAACAGTTATGTAGAGTTCTTTGGAAACGTTAAAAGAGGGCAAAAATTCAAGCTTTCATTTGCCTTGGCGGATAGGCTTTTAGATTCCGATAAAAAGGCAGTAATGAGTGTGAAGAAAGACTTGAAAACCATAGATCTACTTCTTAACTTTTCGTGCAGAGCAAGGCAATATGTTCTTGGAAGTAAATCAGTCGATGAGGTAAAAACCTACATGAGGATCGGCAATGCACCTTTGTTTGGATTTTTCACGCTTGGTGAAATTGGTAAAGGAGCTACTTCTGAACACTTGAAACTTCATAACGATACATCAATAGTCGTTGGTATAAGGGAACTGTGAACGAAGAGGTAAAGCTAAAGATATTGGAAAACATTCTCAAAGAGGTAAGCCGAAGATACGATGAGCTTGTTAAGCTTCAAGAAAAGCGCATGAAGCAAAGCTTTGAGATGGCCGTAAGAGATCCGTTAACGGGTCTATACAATAGATACTTCTTAAAGGATGTCTTTTACCGTGAAGTGGAAAGGGCAAAGAGGGACAATACCTGCATTGCTTTAATTTTCTTGGATATAGATAGGTTTAAAACGGTAAATGACAGGCATGGACATGAAACCGGGGATAAGGTTCTGAGGAATGTTGCAGAGCTTTTGAGGAATAGCTTCAGGCCTTATGATACAGTTGTAAGGTACGGAGGCGATGAATTTGTAATCCTGTCAGAGTGCAAAGGCTTTGACTTTGAAAAGAGATTGAAAGAACTTGTCATTGATTTAGAAAGAAGATTTAAGAGATATAAGATATCTATTTCATACGGTTTCGCCTTTACACCGAAGGAATCCAAGACATTAGAAGGTACCATTGCCATTGCTGATAAGAGAATGTACCAGATGAAAAAGAGCAAG
>CAZXGR010000001.1:35343-99213 GCA_964640245.1 uncultured bacterium
AGAAGGTACCATTGCCATTGCTGATAAGAGAATGTACCAGATGAAAAAGAGCAAGTACCACAAGTAGCTTACCCTTATTAGTTCATATCGTCTAATTAGGTTGATATTTTCTAACTTATCTTATATATTTTCAGTTAAGGAGTGTTATCCCCCCCTACCTCTTTATCACCCTATGCCCTCCTTCTGGAGGGCCTTTTTATATAATCACTTAGCTGTGAACTACTCCACCCTTACGGACGGAGTTTCTGGTAGGGATGAACTCCCTTCCGAGAATTCTCCCACCCAGAAGACCTGCAAGATGATTCCTGCTTCAACGAGGGATGACTAACCACCTCTTTTGAGGTAGCCCCGCCAGTGCCTTCTCCACAGGCCTAAGTTCGGGTTGCTCCAACCCTACCACCCGTGAGGTGGGTGAGACCTTTCATCAGGTTTCTCTCTTTACCGTTCCCTTACCTTTTAGGTATTATCCCCAATCTGCGGAGGCTGGCATTGCGCCTTTACTTTCACTCTCCGCAATTGTTATTATATCGCAACAACGCCTTATGGTGTCGCTCTGTATTCCCTCCCTTACAGAAGGGAGACTTAGAGCATAGATTAAGTTAAATTTGGAGGTTTTCTTGATAAGATTTGGAACTGATGGCTGGAGAGGCGTTATATCAAAGGATTTTACGTTTGATAACCTTAAAAGGGTTGCGATAGCCCATGCAAGGGTCTTAAAGGAGGATAATGCAAGGAAGGTTGTTATAGGCTATGACTTGAGGTTTCTATCGGAGGACTATGCAGCTTTCGTTGCAGAGATATTTTCGGGGATGGGATTTGAGGTTGTACTTTCAAAAGGGTTTTCGCCAACGCCTGCAGTTTCCTATGTAACAAAGTACGGTAAGTTTGATAACGGTATAGTAATTACTGCTTCGCATAACCTTGGAAAGTACAATGGATACAAGGTAAAGGAAGGCTTTGGTGGTGCGGCAAGGGATGTTCTTATAAGGAGAATTGAATCCTCGATTCCAAGTTCCTCAGATATAGAGGTATCCTTTTCAAAGGACTATGAGGAATCCGATATATGCAGTCCTTACATTGATGGCGTTAGGGATCAATTGGATCTTTCGCTTTTCAAGGAAAGACCTATTACCGTTGTCCATGACCCCATGTACGGTGCACAACAGGGTCTTTTATTTAGAGCTGTTAGGAATACAAAGGTGAATGTTTTTGAGATACATGCGTATAGAGACCCGCTTTTTGGTGGGAAGCATCCAGAGCCGATAGTGCCATCGAACATAAAGGCCTTAATGGATGAGGTAAGAGCAGTTAAAGCTGATATTGGTATTGCAAACGATGGTGATGGTGATAGGGTAGGCATAGTTGATGAGAATGGAAATTTTGTTAACTCTCAGGTTGTCTATGCACTCCTGCTTCTGCACATCATTAGGAACAAGGGTTTAAGGGATGGTGCAGTCGTTAAGACCGTTTCAACGGGATACCTTGCCGACAGGATATGCAAGAAGGAAGGATTAAAACTAATAGAAACCCCTGTAGGTTTTAAGAATATCTCTAACGTTGCCATGAAGGAAAAGGTTCTGTTTGGTGGTGAGGAAAGCGGCGGATACGCATTGATGGATTATCTGCCCGAAAGGGATGGGCTTTTAATGGGGCTTTTCTTAGTTGAGAGGATGTTGATGGAGGGGAAAAGTCTTTCCAAGCTTGTTAACGATCTCTTCAACGAGTTTGGCACTGCTTACTACAAAAGGATTGATCTACCTGTTACACAGAAGGAAAGGGATAGATTGGAAGCCTTAAAGGAAAACCCTCCAGAGTCCTTTAAGGATAAGAAGGTTGTTAGAGTTTTAACGATTGATGGTCTAAAGCTCATATTCAATGATGATTCGTGGTTGTTGTTGAGGCCTTCCGGAACGGAACCTGTTTTTAGGGTTTATGCAGAAGCGCCAACAGAGAATGAAACCCACGAGATTATCTCGTGGGCCTCTAAACTATTGAAAGGTTAAGAGAGAAGATCCTTTATGGTGACAACATCACCTACCCTTCCTACAATGTTGGGTCCTGGTTTTAATGTTTTCTTGCCGGGTCTCCAATTTGCAGGGCATGCTTCATCTGGATGTTCGTAAACGTACTTCCATGCATCTAACTGCCTCAAAAGTTCGTTGACATTTCTGCCTACAGGTGGGTCTAAAACCTCTTCGGCTACAATTATCCCATCTGGGTTGATTATAAACCTTCCTCTCCTTGCGATGCCCTCATCCTCTATATAGACACCGTATTTTCTTGCCGTATTGCCCGTTGGGTCTGAACCTAACAGAAACCTTACATTCTTCATAAGTGGCTCGTACTTACAGAACATCTGATGGCTGAAGATCGTATCGGTGGATATTGCTACCACATCGGCGTTCCTCTTCCTGATCTCCTCGTACTTTGCTGCAACTGCAGCCAATTCCGTTGGTCATACGAATGTGAAGTCAGCCGGGTAAAAGCACACAACTAAGAATTTACCCTCCTTGTTCGGAACGTACTTGGATAGCTTTACCTTCGTAAAGCCATCGGTTTTTGGATCATATGCACTTACCTCAAACTCCGGTGCCTTTTGTCCTACAAGTGCCATTTTAACCTCCTCTATTTAGTTTTTTGCATTCCTCACATGTTCCATAGAAGAAAACCTGTGCTGATTCAGTATTTTTACCTTCAAGCTTGACCTCTGATAGGAGCTTCTTCATGTTCATTGGAACATCAAATACCCTTCCGCAGTTTGTGCATATAAAATGGGCGTGTGGTTTTGTGTTAAAGTCAAACCTCACCGATCTTGGAGTGTTCAAGGGTACTACAAGCCCTCTTGACGCAAACTCATTTAAACTGTTATATACCGTTGCTCTAGATATGCTTGGAAATGATTCCTTTACCTTTGCCCATACCTCATCCGCCGTAGGATGAAGTCCTGAATTTAAAAATGCCTTAAGGATCAAGCATCTCTGTGGTGTTACCCTTAATCCATTTTGTTTTAACGTTGTTCTGTAATCCTTTTCCATATTCTGCTCCTATTTAGATCTTTTTCTAATTTAAGATTTTATCTTTGAAATGTCAAGTGAGTTAATTTAACCTTATTCATCAGTTCATCCACACCTGATGGCATGCATAGCTTGACACCTTCCCTTCGAACGGTATCCGTTCCACATGCGGTGGCAAGCCTTAACGCTTCATCCAGATTCATGTTTCTTTCGATTCCAAGTGTAAAGCCACCTACAAATGCATCACCTGCTCCCACCGTATTCAGGACGTTTACATCCGGTGGAGTAGCCTTTACTATACTTTTCTGGGTAACACACAGTGCACCTAATCTGCCGAGTGATACGAGAACGACATCGACGCTTTTGGATACCTCTAAGGCTGCCATGATGACATCATCCGTGTTTCGTAGCGGTTTTTCAACGAGTCTTTCGAGTTCGAATCTATTTGGTTTAATGGCAAATGGATGTGTCTTTACGGCTTCATGGAGAAGCTTACCATCGGCATCAACAATTATCCTTGTCCTTCTGAGTTTCCTAATTATCTCGGCATAGAAGGTTTTTGGTATGTCAGGGGGAACGCTTCCGCCCAATATCAAGAGATCGGGCTTCAGGTCAAGAACTGATTCCTTGAGCTTTCTAAAAGCCTCTATTCCTATAGCTTCACCTTTAGATGCCAATAGTATGTGCTCCCCATCCTTTTTATCCAATATCGTGTTTATCCTTGTGTTTGCATTTGCTTCAATGAGTACCGATGGTATTCCTTCATCCTCTATGATATCCTTGAAGCATCTTCCAACATGGCCGCCTATTGGTGCTATTAGGTATGGATTTTCATTGAACCTTGAGATTACCCTTGCAGCATTTACACCCTTTCCACCTGGGGATACATTTGGATTTTCAACGCGGTTTGTATCATTTTCCACTAAAACGTTTGTATAATAGCAGACATCGACACAAGGATTAGGGCATAATGAGATGATCATTTACACCTCCATTAAAGTTTGTTAAGGAGTTTAACATGGCAAAGGTGATACTTGTAAGACATGGAAAGACGATATGGAACGCAGAAGGAAGGTATCAAGGCAGGGTTGATGTGCCGTTAAACGAGGAAGGAAGGGAACAGGCCAAAAGGGTAGGCTTAGCTTTAAGAGATTTTCCCATTAAAGCCGTATACGCAAGTCCCTTAAAGAGATGCACGGATACTGCAGGAGAAATAGCGAAGTACCATAAGCTAAACATTATAACGGATGAGGGTTTGAAGGAGATAAACCACGGAAAATGGGAAGGCATGCTTGCAACGGATGTTGCTAAGGAATATCCCGAGCTTCTAAAACTTTGGAGAGAGAGGCCAAAGGAAGTGGTTATGCCGGAAGGTGAAAGCCTAATGGATGTTTATAGGAGGGCGGTTCCATCCTTTAAGAGGATCATTGAAAAGCACCCCGATGATATCGTAGCTATAGTTGGTCATGATGCAACGAATAAGGTTATAATGTGCTACCTGTTGGGTCTTGATTTAAACATGTTTTGGACGTTTAAACAGGCTAACTGCGGGATAACCGTCGTTGAGATAAACGAGAACGGTATAATAATCCATGTATCAAATGCAACGGGTCATCTTGGAAGGGAGATAGACTTTACGGTTCAGAAATCCCTTTGAACTTCTTATCCCCCATGATTGAATTGGTTAACCTTACCGCCGGACATATTCTCACACAGTTCAAGCACCTTATGCATTCGGTTGATCTTGGATCCTTGTATATGGCATGGTTTACAGGGCAGGATTTCTGACAAAGATTGCATCCAACACAGCTTTTCCTATCAACATCGATGTTTACCATGCTGAACCTATTAAAGAGTGAGAACAGAGCACCAAGCGGGCATATGTATCTACAGAACGGCCTTTTGATAAAAACGGAAAGGTAAAGTATAAGAGAGGCAAATGAAAGCTTAAACAGGAAGAAGGCGCCTGCCATGTTCGCTATCATGGTGTTGACACCTACCCAGTAGATGCCAGCTTCCAACGTTCCAACCGGGCATATCATGCAGAAGACATGTTCCTTCAATATTGGAGGAAGTAGAAAAACACCAAATATGAGGAATATGTACTTGAGATATCTCAATTTTAAAGGAGGTTCCAGCTTGATGCTTGGAAGCTTATAGATCATATCCTGCAGAAGCCCAAATGGACATGCCCACCCACATATCCACCTGCCGAACGAAGCACCGATCGTTCCTATTATTCCAAGCACCAAGAACGGGAATTTGAGAATTGACATGAAATGAACCAATGTTCCTATGGGACATGAAAAAACGGATGCAGGGCAGGCATAGCAGTTCATTACAGGGATTGGAATGGATTTAAAGTTACCTGTATACAACCTTTCCGTAAGGAAGTTGATGAACGGTAAATTTGCAATTACCGCCGTAGCAGTTTCGTAGAGTCTTCTGTTCTTAATAGGTTTTGCCTTTATCATTTGCTAATCCCGATGCACGTTAAGCACAGTATTCTGCCGTTTTGGTATATCAAATTCCTTTCACTACTTCTCAATCCATATAAAACAAACATGATAGAGACAATCAACACGAGAATGGCTATTCTATTCTTCACCTATTTCCTTTAATATATTATCGGTAATTGCCTTAAGGCTCTTTGCCGATGCTGAATCCGGTTTTGCAATGACTATGGGCAAGCCTTTATCCCCTGCTTCTACAACCGCTGGTTCGAGTGGAACCCTTCCAAGAAATGGTACGTTAAGCTCATTTGCTGCCTTCTCTCCACCGCCTACCTTAAAGAGATCTATTTCTCTACCGCAGTACGGACATATAAGGCCACTCATGTTCTCTATGACGCCTATTACCGGAACGTTTAAAGCTTTTGCAAAGCTTATCGATTTTCTCGTGTCTAAAAGTGCAACTTCCTGTGGTGTTGTAACGATCACAAAACCATCCATGGGCTTTATAAGCTGTGCTATGCTTAGGGCTTCGTCACCTGTTCCTGGCGGTAAATCAGCAATTAAGAAGTCGAGACTTCCCCAGTTTGTTTCTGCCAAGAACTGCTTGATAACCTTGTATTTTAACGGTCCTCTCCAAATTATTGGCTGATCTGAGTTCTCAAGCAGAAATGCCATGGATACTATCTTTAGGTTCGGCAGTTCAACGGGCGTAAAGGGTTCTATCGTTTTGCTTTCGGGATTGGCATAGAGCCTTTGCCCCTCTGCACCAAACATCTTTGCAACATTTGGCCCATGTATATCTGCATCGAGTAGGCCTACCTTATAGCCCCTTTTTGCAAGTTCTGCAGCTAAGTTAGTTGCCACTGTGGTTTTACCTACGCCACCTTTTCCGCTTAAAACACCTATCTTATGCTTAATTTTTGGTAGGTTTTCACTTATCCTTTTCTGTTCCTCAAGGTCTAATTGCTTGGCCTTTTCAATTTGCTTATTCATATCTTCATTTGCCATTTTTACCTCCTAAGTACATTTTAACAAAATTTAGCAGATCTCTATGGACTTTAGGCTGTGCACCGACTATATTGCCGCTTTTAAGGTAGCTACCTTTGCCGTCAAAATCCGTTACAATGCCTCCGGATTCAAGGAGAATGGCTGTTCCAGCAGCTATATCCCATGGGTGAAGTGACATCTCCCAGAAGCCATCGAACACCCCCTTTGCCGTATATGCAAGGTCCAGAGCTGCCGAACCGCACCTCCTTATACCGGAAACGTTCATGAAAACATCCTTGAAGCATTCAAGGTAACTGTCTATCCTGTCCTTTCCCTTAAAAGGAAAACCCGTTGCTATCATGCTTTCAGAGAAGTTCCTGCTACTTACCGTTATCCTTTTGCCATTGCAGGTTGCACTGCTTCCCTTCTCGGCTATGAACTCTTCCCTTAACTTTGGTGCGTTTATCACACCGGCTACCAACTCTCCGTTTAACTCAATGCCGATGGATATACAGAAGAAGGGCAAGCCGTGAATGAAGTTCTTTGTTCCATCAATTGGGTCAACATACCACTTCCATCCATTTCCTTTTTGGCTTCCACTTTCCTCTGCCACTATGGAATGATCTGGAAACCTTTCCCTTATCCCGCTTAGTATGATCTTCTCGGAAAGCTTATCTACATCGGTCACATAATCGTTTTTGGCCTTAAGCTCTATTTCTGAGGCCTTTAAGGTATTGAAGTGTTCCATGACAACCGAACCGGCTTCCCTTGCCAGTTTAACAGCTAAATCCAAAACATCCATTTCATCTCCTTTTTCTTTACAAATTTCTTTACAAACTTTACACAAAAGTTATTACTATATTTAGTTAATATAGTGAGTATAGTGAGGAAAAGGCGATAAAGATAGCACTTGTTGAAGATGATATAGGCATTCAAAACTTAGTAAAGCTTGTTTTGACAAAGGAAAGCTTCAAAGTTAGAGTTTACTCTACTGGTGAAGCTTTTCTCAACGATGTCTATGAGTATGAGCAGGAATTCGATCTTGTCCTATTGGATATCATGCTTCCCGGCATGAGCGGCATCGAGGTTTGTAAATTCCTGAGAAAAAAACAAAATTCCATTCCAGTGCTTATGCTTACAGCTTTGTCCACGGAGGATGATAAGGTTTTGGGTTTAGATAGTGGTGCCGATGATTACATCACCAAACCATTTGGAATAAAGGAGCTCCTTGCAAGAATACGAGCTATTTTGAGGAGAAAGGGTAAGATTCTAACTATGGAAACCACCGATGAAATGCCATCTAAACTTACCAATAAGGAAAGAGCCATCCTTGAGCTTTTAAAGTTGAATAGAGGCAGGGTTGTTTCAAAGGAGGAAATCCTGAATAAGGTTTGGTCGGGGCAGCAGGTTGGAAGGAGAACCGTTGATGTTCACATAAAGAACATAAGATCTAAGTTAGAGGATGAAGGAAGGAGAATAAAAACGGTATGGGGCATTGGATATAAGCTTGAATGAAGCTTTAAGAAGGATTCAGTCATTCCTTAAGGATAAGAATGTATTTTTTCTTGATCAGAATGGGAGTTTTCTCTTCCTTGATAAGAATCTATGGGATGAACTTCCGTATCTAGAGGTCCTTCAGGCTTTTGAAAGTGCAAAGGTTTCGGGGAATTCCTCTACGGTTTTAGAAACCGATGGGCGTTACCTTTTGATTGAATTCAAACGTATATCTAAGAATGTCTATCTTTTGAATGTTGAGGATATAACACGAGAGAAAAGGTTATCTGAGGCCAAAAGGGAGATAGTTTCCCTTTTATCACATGAACTTCGAACACCCTTAACGGTGATAAGGGGAACTGCGGAGTACCTCTTGGATTCCTCTGAATTTGATAGTGGAATGGTACAAACCATACTTACGAATTCTGATAGGATGGAGAAGATACTCAAGGGACTATCCGCAATGGTCAATGGTAATAAAGGCGAGCTTGAATTAGTTAACCTTAAAAAGATTGTGGATACCGTATTTCAAGTTTTTAAGGATGAGGCATATCAAAGGAACATTAAACTTATAAATGATATTGATAAGAATTTTCTTATTATGGCGAATGAAACCCTATTAAGGCAGATGTTTGTGAACTTAGTCGATAATGCCTTGAAGTTTACATTGAGGGGAACGATAAGAATAAACCTAAATGTAAAGGAAGATGCACTTATCAGCATATCGGATACTGGGAGAGGCATCCCGAATTCTGCGAGGCACTTGATATTCCAAAAGTACTTTAAGTCACCCGATAGCAAGGGACACGGCATCGGCCTTTTCCTCGTGAAGGAAATAGTGAATTATCATGGCTGGGGCATAGAGGTTGATACGGAGGAAGGAGCGGGGACAACCTTTAAAATAAGAATACCTGCCGGAAACTTCCAAAGTAAAAATTCTTAACACTTTCTTTACAAATTCCCATCTATACTTAGCTAAAACCTACAAAAGGAGGATGGTATGAGGAAAAAGGCTTTGGCGACTGCAGCCTGTATTTTAGCCAGCACGAACGTATTTGCAGGTAGCAGAACGCTGAATGGTGCTGGTGCAACATTTCCATATCCGGTTTACGTTGCATGGGCAAGAGCTTACTACAGATCAACGGGAAACAAAATCAACTATCAAGGCATTGGTTCCGGTGGTGGTCAGAGACAGATAGCTGCAAGGGTTGTCAACTTTGCCGGTTCAGATGAAATGCTCAACTGCTTAAAGTTAAACGAATGGAAACTCTATCAGTTTCCAGGTGTTACCGGTTCAATCGTCGTTGTCTATAACTTGCCGGGTGTTGGTGATAGACAGCTGAAGCTCTCTAATAGGGATGTTTCCGATATCTTTCTGGGCAAGGTGAAGTACTGGGATAATCCGGAGATCAAGGCCGATAACCCAAGGATTAGACTTCCCCACATGCATATAACGGTCGTGCACAGGGCAGAGGGTTCAGGAACAACCTGGAACTTTACCTATTGGCTCAGCCACATATCGCGTGAATGGAAATCAAGAATTGGATACGGAAAGGTTGTCGATTGGCCTACAGGAATAGGCGAAAAGGGAAATGCCGGTGTAGCTGGATACGTGAGGCGTATTAGAGGTGCCATTGGGTACGTTGAGTATGCCTATAAGCTTCAATCCAACTTGAAAGCCGCAGTTCTACAGACGAAAAGTGGAAGATGGGTGGAACCGACGGTTGAAACCTTTAAAGCAGCAGCTTCAAAGGCAACGTGGACCATGGGAACGAACTTCTATACACCGGGAAATCTCCTGTTTGCAGATGGTGATAGAAGTTGGCCCTTAACAGTTGGAACCATGATACTGCTTCCAAGGGAAAAGAAGTCAACGAATAAAAAGGTTATAAGGTTCTTCGATTGGGCATACAAGCATGGTGATGCCATAGCCGAGAAACTCGGATACGTTCCGCTCCCATCAAGCGTTAAGCAAGAGGTAAGGGAATACTGGAAGAGAGTTGTTCTCAAATAAATTTATAGGAGGAAAAATGAGGAAACTTCTTTTAACTTCGATAATGGCATTAGCAACTGCATCATCTGCACTTGGGGCATCTATAGTTGTTAACGGTGTACCTGTAAAGCACCTTTACGTTGATGGTGATGGAAGGCTCTACCTTTCAGCTGGTCCCGGAAGAAAACCTGTAAGGATTGAAAGTTCTACAGCAGGTGGAACTGGGGTTTTTACAAAGGATAAGAAGATAAAGTTGGGCGGAACTGCCTTTATACAGTACAAGGCGGACCTTAAGAACCCAAACCATAAGAACTCATTCAATATAACGAGAAACTACGTTGAACTAAAGGGTTACTTCAACGATAAGGATTACTTCAGAACTACTTACGATATCACCGATGAGAAGGGAAACACGCTTGCAAGACTCAAGTATGCCTATGTTTACTTTGCCGATGTTCTGCCGTATACGGGTGTTGAGGTTGGCCTTGGGCATAGACCGTGGGTCGACTGGGAAGAACATCATGGATGGTTGCACAGAGAGGTTGAGCCGACATTCATAGAAGGTCAAACACACCTCATAAGTTCCGCTGATAAGGGTCTTGACTTCAAGGGCAAGCATGGCATAGCCTCCTGGCAGTTCGGCATATTCAACGGTGAGGGATACCATGCAGATGATAGCAGTGACCACTTTGGGAAATCGTTGGAAGGAAGGCTTTCACTTACGCCGATTAAGGGATTTACGCTTTCGGGAAACACCGCACACAGCTTTGACCACAAGGGTGGAAAGTATGACAGGCATGTATACCAACTGCATATGGTCTACGATAATCCTTACGCTTTATTAGCTGGCCAGTATGTATGGGATAAGGATGACTATTACCATGGAAGCGATATCGATAAGAAGGGCTATTCCCTGAACGCTGACCTAAAGCTCAAGGCATTAGCCAATGTTCCTGTTACGGTTTTTGGAAGGTACGATTACTTTGATCCCGATACCGATAAAGGTGATAACGAAAACAAACACTACGTTTTTGGTACTTCGTATGATTTAAGCAGGCATGTTAAGTTTACGCTTGCAAACGATAGGCTCTTAGGAAAATCCAAGAAGGATTCGAACACCATTTATGCTGTAACAAAGGTTAACTGGTAGAGCTAACAATCCTCTAAGTGCTTTTCTTGCGGGATCTCCCCATCCCGCATTTTTTTCTTGACTTGGTGTAAAAATTTGATAGATTTAGTTTAAAGTAAGGGGAAAATTATGTCAGTGATAGAGGTATCTCTAATAGTTATTGCTACATGTATGGTGATAATTACGGCTTCTATTTTAGCTTCGATGATAGTTAGTTTTAGGTTTTTTAGAAAAATGAATGATGATGTAAGCCTCATAAACAATGATCTAAGGCCTGCCGTTTTGAAGTTAAAGGGAACGGTACTTAACTTTGTCGAGGTTTTTAGGTTGTTTAACGCAACGGTTGATCTTTTAAGAGGATTTAAATCCAAGCTTAAGGAAAGGAGGCATTCATGAAAAAGGGAACCTTGATGTTCTTGATTGGTACACTTTTAGGTGCAGGTGCCACATACGTAGCCACTACAAAAAAGGAAGAGATACTCAAGAAGATTGACGAGATTCAAAATCAATTAAAGGAAAGCGATTTACCAGAAAGGGCAAAGAACCTTGCAAGGGAAATAGCAGATAACATAAAGGTTCTTGTATCATCAAGTGAGGAAGGGCTTGGTGATGAGAAGAAGAAGGAAATACTTGAAGATGTTGAAAATAAGATACAAAAACTTGAACAGGCGATAAACGTTTCGCAGTGAGATTAAGTAATCTAATTGAAAATCTTAACTTAGATGTTTTTAACTTTAGGGATGTTGATATTCGTTATGTAACGGATGATTCAAGAGATGTTAAAGCCTCATCCCTTTTCTTTGCCGTTTCAGGTGAGAAGTTTGACGGTCATGGATTTGTCAATGAAGCCATTAAAAATGGTACTGTTGCAGTAATTTCTGATGATAGGCAGAAGGCAATTCTCCTATCTAAAAAGTTTAAAGTTCCCATTTTCCTTTCAAGAAACATAAGGAAAATTGAGTCTGAAGTATCTGCAAGATTCTATGGGAATCCATCTAAGAATTTGTGCTTAATAGGAATTACGGGTACAAACGGAAAGACAACAACTTCCTATATACTGTACGAACTTTTAAAAAGCCTTGGGAAAAAGGTTGCCCTTACGGGAACCGTTGAGTATAAAACAGATTTATGGTCAGAGTTAGCTGATAGAACAACACCATTACCAATCAAGTATAACAGACTTTTATCAAGGTTTAGGGATGAGGGAATTGAATTTGTCGTATCCGAGGTTTCATCGCAAGCAGTTGACTTAAACCGTATAGACAATGTTGATTTCTCCTATGGCATTTTCACAAACCTTTCGCCTGAACACCTTGATTTTCACAAGGATATGTATAGGTACTTTATTTCAAAGAGAAACTTCTTTAACAAGGTTAAAGATGGAATTTCTGTAAATGTTGACAATGAATTTGGCAAGGTTCTGTGGGGAATAAAGGGCATCCTTCCCGCTAAACGTGCAATTTCATTTGGCATGGATGCTGATCTTTCCATAGAATCCGTTTTAGATAAAGGAAACCTTACGGAAATCAGATTTTCCTATAACTCAACTATCTTTATCGTTGATACAAACCTTAAGGGCGTGTACAATGCCTATAATCTTGCAGCGGCTATATCCGTTTTACTTAACATGGGATTCAGCTCTAAGGATATCGATGGCATTACCTTGAACGTTAATGTTCCGGGAAGGCTTGAGGAAGTGGCAAGTGGGGTTTTCGTTGATTATGCACATACACCTAATGCACTTGAGAATGTCCTTAAAACAGCTAAAAATTTTACGAAGGGCAAACTTATCGTTGTCTTTGGCTGCGGCGGGAACAGGGATAGGCTAAAGAGACCCATTATGGGTAAAATTGCAGACAACTTAGCCGATATTACCATAGTAACAAGCGATAATCCAAGAGATGAAGATCCGATAAAGATAACGAAAGAGATCACAAGGAGCGTGGAAAAGCCCATTGTAATTGTAGATAGAAGTAAAGCGATACGTAAAGCCTTAAGCATAAAAACTCCAATGGATACTGTTATCATAGCAGGTAAGGGTCATGAGAACTATCAGATTGTTAAGGGTAAGAGATTTCCATTTAGCGATAGAAAAGTGGTAGAGGAATTCTATGAATTCGCAAAGGATAGCTAAGATTGTAAATGGAAGACATTTCGGTAAGCCTTCAGATGTCAACGGCTTTGCCTTTGATTCAAGAAACATTAAAAAGGGAAATCTCTTTATTCCACTAAAAGGTAGCAGAGATGGCCATCGGTTCATAAATAAAGCTATCTTAAATGGTGCCAGTGGTTTTCTATTTAAAAAAGGAAATAACCTTAATTTAGGTAGTTTTTCTATTGAGGTTAGCGATACACTTAATGCCTTTAAAAGGATTGCTGCCTTTAAACGTTCCAACTTTGGCAAGCCTGTTGTAGCTATCACGGGGAGTGTTGGAAAGACAACCACGAAAGAGATGATTTTCCATAGCTTTTCCCCGTTTCTAAATGTTTACAGAAACCTAAAGAGCTTCAATAATGAGATAGGTGTAGCCTATACACTTTCAAACATTACAGATGCCGACCTTTACGTTCAAGAGGTAGGAACAAATAGGCCAGGAGAAATAACAGAACTTGAAAGTTTTGTAAAGCCAAATATTGGTGTTGTAACCTCGGTAGGTCATGCACATATTGAAGGTTTTAAGGATATAAATGGTGTTAGAACAGAGAAACTTTCACTTCTAAGAAACTGTGATATTTCAATACTACCTTCCTCCTTGAAGGAATATAAACCTAAATCGATTACGTTTGGTGAAGGGGGAGATGTTTACCTCACTGGTCGATCTGAGAGTTTTAGTGGGACGGATTTTGAGGTAAACGCATTTGGGGAAAGGTTAAAGGGGCGTGTGGATGTTCCCGGTTCCGGGGTTTTGAATGCCATTTTGATAACGTTATGCGTTGCAAGGTGCCTCAACCTGAAGCTTGGGGATGTTTTAGGTGAAATTTCATCCTTTAAACCGCCCGAGAAACGCATGAATATAATTAAATTAAAGAATTTAACCATAGTAGATGATTGCTATAATGCGAACCCTATTTCAATGGAGAATGCACTTAACGTTCTTTCACTATCAAGCAGCAAGAGGATTGCTATAATAGGTGATATGCTTGAACTTGGGGATATATCAGAGGTTTCACATAGGATGATTGGTTTAACTGCAAATTCTATGGGGATCGATTTTCTTATAGGATTTGGAAGGAATGTTAGGTATGCTATCGATGCCTTTAAGGGTAAGTCAGCTTATTTTGACGAAAGATCTAATCTTTTGGATTTCATTGATCATTATGATTTTTCACGTTCAACGGTGCTTGTCAAAGGTTCAAGAGCCAACAGGTTGGAGGATATAGTAAGGGTGCTTTTGAGGAGGTATTCATGAAGGTTGCAGTAGTTGTTGGTGGAACATCCCCTGAGGCTGAGATATCGAGAAGAAGCGGGAAGGCTGTTGCTGATGCTTTGAGAGATATAGGCTATGATGTATCTGTGATTGAGCTTGACAGAAACTTACCAATTGAATTAGATAGACTTAGGCCTGGAAGGATTTTTTTGGCTCTACATGGTTGCCCAGGTGAAGATGGCACAGTCCAAGGGCTTTTGGACATATTAGGTTACAAATATACGGGATGTGGCGTTGAATCAAGTGCCATATGTATGGATAAGGATATAACTAAAAGGGTTCTTAAAACCTATGGAATAACCGTTCCATCCGGATTAACCTTCTTTAGAGGCGATGAGATTTTCTCCCCTGAATTTCCATGTGTTGTCAAACCAGCCAGGGCAGGATCAACGGTTGGAATTAGCATAGTTAGGGATAAAAAGAATTTCAACGATGCTGTTGAAAAGGCCTTCGGTATTGACACAAAGGTAATCGTCGAGGAGTATATTCCAGGAAGAGAAATTACAGTTCCTGTCCTCAATGGGAAAGCCCTTCCAATTGTTGAGGTAGTTGCAGAGACTGGTTTCTATGATTTTTCGGCAAAGTATGAGAAACCAACAACACGGTACATTGTACCGGCAGAGATTAAGGAGATCACATTTCAAAGGTTACATTCAATTTCTGAGAAAGTCTACAAGGTTTTGGAATGCAGAGGTGCCATAAGGATAGACTTTAGATTAAATGAAAATGGTATTCCCTATCTTTTAGAGGTGAATAGCATTCCCGGAATGACAGAGCATAGCCTATTACCAAAGTCTGCAACTGCTGCAGGTATCAGCTTTGAAAAACTTATAGGGGATATCCTTGATTCTCAGAGTTAAATGGTTGTTATTTACATTGATCGTACTTGCCTGCTTACTTTTATCCTATGTTTTTTTTGTTCCTCCAAAACTAAATGGTGTTATTTTGGTTCCAACCAAAAGGTGGGATTCAAGGATAACACTTGCCATACTGCCCCTTATAAAGTTAGGTAGTAGGATCGATGATGATGATATTGGATTTCTAAGAAATAGCATAGATAATCTTCCGTGGGTAGATAATGCATATCTTTCATTTAGGAATGGTATCTTGAGAATTCGTATAGATGAGGAAAAAATTGCCTTTGCTGTACTTTATAGGGGAAGGTTCTATATTATTGGAAGGAATCATTTTGTACTTGATTCTGTGAGCACTAAACCGAATATTAAGATTTATGCTTATAGTGGAAACATTTCCCCGTTTGAGATGTTCAGAGGTTATGATAGGCTAAGCAATCTTTTTTTAACGAGGCTTAACATCGTTAAAGGTTATATTGATTCCTATAACCCGTTTGATGAAAGGCCAAATGTTGTTATTACCGATACCGGCGTAAAGCTTATCTATCAGCGATTAGGTTGTGCTATTTACCTTGGCGATACTGTAAAGTCATGGAATAATTTTTTAAGATTTGTTAAACTTAACCATAAGCTAAAAAAAGGTTTCTATGATTTTAGGTTTTCGTCATTGCTTTTAGTAGGGGGAATGTATGGTTAATGATAGGATGCTTGTTATAGATTTGGGAACTTCATCCATAAGAACAGCTGTGATTTCTACATTAAATGGTAAGAAGAGTTTAACTGTTTCGGTATCTCCATCAAGGGGCATAAAGGGCGGAAACATAGTCAATGTCCAATCGGCTACCGATGCTTTAAGGGCATCGCTTAACAAGCTTAAACTGGAAAGCCCTGTTTCCATTCCCAATGAAGCCTATGTTCTCATTACGGGTGCGCATACCCTTAGCTATAATGTTGAGTCATCAAAGGAATTCCCCGGAATTCAGTCAATTTCGTATGCCGATGTAAACGATATTAAGGGAAAGGCAAAAAGTGATTTGCTTAAAAAGCTTGGGCAGGCAATAAGGCAACATTATGAAATCATTCATATTATACCGCAAGAGTTTAAGGTGGATAACCTCAGCGGAATCCAAAATCCTATAGGTCATAGCGGAAAAACCTTAGGTATGAGGGCATTTGTTGTTCTTGCTAGTAAGTCATCCATTGGAACGATAAGTTCTCTCTTGGAACATGTAAACCTCAAGCTTAGATCCCTTGTTGTGCAGTCCTTGGCATCGAGTTATGGGATTAGGGATGATAAAACTTATTTAAATAACAATCTAATAGTATATCTTGGGGCAGGTAATACAGAGTATATGTTATTTAAGGAGGATAAACCTGCTTTGAGTGGGAATCTTCCGTTCGGTGGTGATGATATTGTAGATTTTATAGTAAGCCAGTTAAAGGTAAATAGAAAGGAAGCGGAGAGGTTGTTCTTAAACTATGCCACTGCTTATGCACTCAATGTGGATAAGGAAAAGGTAATTACCGTTAATTATGGAGCAAAGTTAAGAAAAATACCTGAGATTTACATATCCATACTGGTACATTTTCAACTTAAAAAGAGGTTTAAGGACATAAAGCAGGAAATTGAAAGTAAGGACCCATCCTATATTTCGAACCTCAATAGGATTTATCTTACCGGTGGTCTTACAGGGTTAAAGGATATAGATCTTCTATCCTCGAAAATCTTTAAAGCTCCAACCATCAAGGCCAAAACTGCAAACGATAGCCTTCATGAATTTGCGTATTCACCCATTGTTGGTGTTGGAAACTACGTTTCATCGCTTTCGGATAAGAAAAGGCTCTTGGATATCAATGATGATTTGACCAAGGAATACGATGGTGGTTTGTTTTCAAACATTTGGAGATTTTTGGTTGATATAATTTAGTCCGTGGAGGTAAGATGTTTGATATTGCTGAAGATAATTTTGAAGGTCCGATAATAAAGGTTGTTGGTGTTGGCGGCGGCGGCGGAAATGCTGTTTCCAGAATGCTTGAAAATGGTATAGATGGAGTTGATTTTGTCATTGTAAACACAGATGCACAGGTTCTTTCTAAACTTTCAGCACCCTTAAAGGTCCAAATTGGTGAGAAGCTAACGAAGGGTTTGGGTGCTGGAGGAAAACCTGAAATTGGGGAGCAAGCAGCCCTTGAGGATGAGCCTAAGCTGAGGGAATCACTTGAAGGCTCGGATATGGTGTTTATAACAGCTGGTATGGGGGGTGGAACGGGCACCGGAGCCGCACCGGTTGTAGCTAAGATAGCTAAGGATATGGGAATACTGACCGTTGGTGTTGTAACAAGGCCATTTGATTTCGAGGGAAGGAGAAAGCATGAATTTGCAGAAGCAGGTATAAGGAGATTGAGGGAATTTGTGGATACCCTTATGGTGGTACCTAATCAAAAGCTTTTAACGGTTGCCTCAAAGGAACTAAGCATCCTCAATGCTTTTAAGCTTGCCGACAATGTTTTGTACCAAGCGGTTAAGGGTATAACAGAGGTTATAACAAGGCCGGGGCTTATAAATCTTGATTTTGCAGATGTTAAGGCTGTTATGAACAGTGGTGGTTATGCCCTTATGGGAACTGGAGAGGCAAGTGGTGAGGATAGGGCGTTGACCGCAGCAAGGAAGGCAATAGACAATCCGTTGCTTGAAAACGCACAGGTTGAAGGTGCAAGCAGAATACTTGTTAATATAGCTGGTGGTAATGAGTTAACGCTTGATGAAGCCTATGCTGCAGCAGGCTTGATTAAGGAAAGAGCTAAAAGGGATGATACGAACTTTTATTTTGGCGTTACGATCAATGAGGAACTCGAAGGTTCCGTTGAGGTAACCGTAATAGCGACTGGTTTTGATGAGGAAGGAAGGCCTTTGAGGTTTAGGGGTTTTTCGGGTAATCAAAATGCGCAACCCTTTACAACGAATAAGGATGTTGATGAAATGGACTTGGGCAATATAGATAAGCTTTTAGAGGGGCTTAAGGACGAGGACTAAGCCCTTTTCCTTCTTAAAAATAATCTAAGTTTATTAAGTGGCAAAAGGTTAATTACATCCTTTTTCTCTACCCATCCCCTTCTTGCCGTGCCTATCCCTAACTTCATCATCCACATATCCTTTACGTTATGTGCATCTGTGCCAATGGATATCATTGCACCATAGCTTACCGCCAATCTGCAGTCAGCATCCCTTAAATCCAGCCTCTTATAAAATGCATTAAGCTCGAGGGCTGTCCGTGTTTTCGCTGCAAACCTTGATATCTGCTCTATATCAACTAAGTAGCCCTGCCTTTCACCTATTATTCTTCCAGTTGGATGTGCGATTACGTTAACAAAGGGATTTTGCATTGCCTTTACTATTCTCTGTGTATTATCGTCTAAGAACCCTCTATGAATAGCCGCAATAACTATATCTAAATCCTTCAGCACAGAATTATCATAATCTAGAGAACCATCTGCGTTGATATCAACCTCTGTGCCCTTCAATATCCTTATCTTTCCCTTAAATTTTTCGTTCAGTTTATTTATTTCCCTATTTCTCTTTCTTAAGTCCGATTCGGACAAGCCGTTTGCTATCTTTAACGATTTTGAGTGATCGGTTATGGCAACGTATTCATAACCCATTTCTATTGCCTTTTCCGCTATTTCCTCTATTGTTGAGGTTCCATCCGACCAGTTCGAGTGAACGTGTAAATCACCTCTAACATCCTTGTAACCTATAAGATCAGGTAATTGGTGTGATAGAGCAGCTTCTATTTCACCGGTATCCTGTCTTATCTCTGGTGGTGGTGTATCCATTCCAAGACCAGAATACACACTTTCCTCAGTTTTTCCAGCAATCCTCTTCTTACCTTCAAATAGGCCATATTCATTTAGCTTGTAGCCTTTTCTAACGCATATCGTTCTTAGGTGTATGTTGTGTGCCTTTGAGCCTGTAAAGTACTGAAGCGCAGCACCGTAAGAATTACTATCTATAACTCTCAAATCAACCTGCTCGCCTTCTTTTGCCATTATCGTTGCCTTCTTAGGCCCTTTCCACCTTATTTCCTCTACATTTGGAAGGGTTGTGAATGCCTCTATGATTTCAAGGTTTTTCCCCGTCGCCAGTATGTCTATATCTCCAACGGTTTCCTTCATTCTTCTGTTTGAACCTGCAAGTGAGATTCTTTCAACAGCAGGATGTTTTTTTAACTGTTCTATTATGTTCTCTGCAATAGGTAAAGCCCTTCCAAGCAATATTCTTCCATGGGATTCCTCAAGGAGCTTGATGCCGTTTTCTATCTTTTCAACCTTTTTTTCGCCAAATCCCCTTAATTTCAAAAGTTTTCCTGCCTTTATAGCACTTTCAAGATTCTGTATGCTCTTTATGCCTAACTTACTGTATAGAAGCTTTGCAGTTTTAGGTCCTATGCCGGGAATATCCAAAAGCTTAAATACCGTTTCCGGTACTTCAGACCTTAGTTCATCAAATTCCTTTATCCTGCCAGTCTTTAAGAATTCGAGTATCTTTGCTCGAAGCCTTTCCCCTATACCTGGAAGTTCCTCGAGTTTCCCCTCTTTTGCAAGAACGGATACATCCTCGGATAGATCGCTTATAAGCCTGGCTGCATTTCTGTAAGCCCTTATATGATAAGGATTATCACCTTTAAACTCTAATATATCGGCCCACTTTTCGAATATTTCCGCAAGTTCTTTGTTCTTCATCTAAACCTCTATGGTTTGATAAAGTTTTGGCATTATTGGCTTGATGCCTAAGGTAGTCTCTATGTATCCTTTGAATGATTCCATGACCGGTTTTTCCCCATGAACTAATATGAGTTCCGTGTCCTTCTTTATACCCTTTTTAAGCCAAGAAAATATCTGCGGTTCATCGGCATGTGACGAGAAGCCATTTATAGTGTATACCTTGCTGTTTGCGTTTACCTTTTCATCGAAGATCTCAACCCTTCTTGCTCCATCTACTATTTGCCTTCCCGTTGTGCCTTCCGCTTGGTAACCCACAAAGATAATCGAGTTCTTCCTTTCCCATAAGTGGTGCTTTAGGTGATGCATTATCCTTCCGCCTGTGCACATGCCGTTACCTGCTATTATGATAGCATTTTCACTGATGCTGTTTATTTTCTTCGATTCATCAGGTGTTTCTGTGATTCTAAGGTACGGGAATTCAAATGGATTCCACCCATTTTTCATCCTTTTTGAGACTGAGGTACGTAGGCAGTTGGTATGTCTTTTGAATGTTCTTGTAATCGATATTGCAAGTGGGCTGTCGAGGAAAACTCTGCACATCGGAAGTTTGCCTTCATCGAACATTTCCTTCAGAACATAGAGTACAACCTGTGCCCTTTCAAGTGCAAACGAGGGAATCAAAACTATGCCATCCCTTTTGAAGGTTGAAATTATGGCATCCTCAAACTCTAATTTGGATTCTTTAAAACTCTTGTGTTTTCTGTTTGCATATGTAGTTTCTGTGATTATGATGTCTGATTTTTCAGGTGGCTCAGGATCATTTAAAAGCGGATCTCCCTTGTTTCCGAGATCGCCACTGAAGGTTAGACGTTTTCCTTCAATTTCAACTTCAACAAATGCCGAACATAGTATATGCCCAGCATTTAAAAACCTAAACCTTATTCCGCTTACACTAATCCATTTACCGTACGATGTGCCCTCAAAGTACGGAAATGTATCAAATACATCGTCCATCGTAAAAAGTGGTTTAATGAGCGGTAAACCCATTCTTTGCCTTTTCCTGTTAAGCGTTTTCGTATTTTCCCTTTCAACCTTTGCTGCATCCATTAGTATTAACCTTGAAAGATCGATGGTACCTTTTGTTGCAAATATCCTTCCTCTAAATCCATTTTTTATGAGTAGAGGTAATCTTCCACAATGGTCAAGATGAGCATGTGATAATATAACAAAGGCAATGGTTTTTGCATCAAACGGCAATCTCTCGTTTAACTTTTCTGCATCCTTACCTTGAAATTGCCCACAGTCTAAGAGAAACCTTATGCCGTTGGTTTCTATCAGATGGCAGCTACCCGTAACCCTTTGTGCGGCACCATTAAACGTAATCTTCAATGGAGTTTCCTTCTTAAGGTTCTCTCCGTTATAGCTCCGATAAGAACCTCCTTGATCCTTCCATCTTGGGTTATTACCATACATGGAGTTGCAAGTACGCCAAAGGCTTTACTGATGTTTGGATCTTTGGACACATCGATCCTTGCAAAGTGAATATCCTTGAGTTCCTTTGAAAGTTTTTTAAAGATCGGATCGATGAGCTTACATGGACCGCAGTTTGGTGAATGAAAGTATATTAATCCTTTCCCCCTCTTAAACCTTACGAATTGATTCTTCAGAAAGGGTACTTCCTTTCCTCTTAACCTCTTTGCCTTAAACCACCATATAATTCTTATGCCAAATACCATGAATACGTAAACCATAATAACAACAAAGATGATGTCGAAGAAAATGGCAGCTATCTTAAGCAAAATGTTCACCAATTCCCCCTAAATAAGCGTAAATACCGCCGAAATTGCAATTGCCGATACGATTTCCAATATTATCCCTACCTTTATCATATCCTTCTGCCTTACCGCACCAGTTCCATATACTATAGCATTAGGTGGTGTTGCCACAGGCAACATAAATGCACAGGATGCAGCTATACCTGCAGGTATAGCCAAGGTTTCAGCTGGAATGCCCAAATCCCTTGCTGCTGTTATAAATATAGGTATGAATATAGCTGCCGTTGCCGTATTGCTCATGAGTTCCGTTGCAAGAGCCATAAAAAGTGCCACTAAAAATACTATAAGAAAGATTGGCAAACCCTTAATGTTTCCCACGAATAGGTTTGCAATGTAACTGCTTGTATGTGTTACCTTTAGTATTCTGGATAGAGCTAAGCCACCACCAAACAGGTAAAGTGTCCCCCAATCCGTTCCCCTATCTATATCCTTCCAATCTACTAATTTGAACACAAAGAGCAAAACTATTGCAAGCACCGCGATGACGGCATCTAAATATTTATGAACACCAAGTAGACCTGACAGTTGCTTGCTGAAAAGCCACATAATAGCCGTCAACAAGAATATCAAAAGTACGCCTATCCTCTTGTTATCGAGCTCAAAACCCTCAATTTCGAGGCTTACCCTTTTGGTAAATGAAGGTCTAAAGTAAAGGTAGAGAATCACAAAGAGTAGAATTAAAAGCACAATGGATATTGGAATACCGTACTTTGCCCAATCCGTAAATCCTATACCTAATTCCGCTGCAGTAATGCCATTTGGTGGGCTTCCTACTAACATACCTATGCCACCAACGCTTGCCGAATACGCTACGCCTAAGAGTATGAAGGTTTTGAGCTTTCTATCGGCTCCGGCGGCTTCGGCAATACCAATGGATAGGGGAAGCATCATAGCGGTCGTTGATGTATTGCTAATCCACATGGATATAAATGCCGTTGCAATGAAGAGAAGTAAGGATGCACCAAGCAGGTAACCCCTTGATAAAGAAACAATTTTGAAGGCCAAAAACCTATCCATTTCATACTTTGATAGTGCAGCTGCAAGTGCAAACCCACCTAAGAATAGAAATATAATTGGATGTGCAAATGGAGCAAATGCATCCTTTACGTTTGTAACCCCCAAGCAGACAGCTAAGATAGGTACAGATAAACTTGTCACGCTTAGTGGTAGTGCTTCTGTTATCCATAGGACGGCTGTAAAGATCAATATTGCCATTCCTTTTCTTATGTTCAGTGGCAGTGGCAAAAGTAGGATTATTAGGAATAGGATAATATCAAGCCCGAGAACTATACCCCTTTTCATTTGTCCCCCTATAGTTTCCCTAAATTCTATCAAATTTTTACAGGGCAATTATAGGTATATTCAGCCTTTCTGCATGTAGGACAAGATCGTTCTTATCGATGATAAATGTTTTGTTTGACTCAATTGCAAGCGCCCTTCCATAATTTCTACTTATCGTATTGATAGTTTTAATGCCAATTGTTGGTATATCCACTCTAAGATCCTGTTTTTCCCGTGCTGCCTTGCATACGACGAAATCCTTTGTTATGCTTCCTGCCCTTTCTATGCAGTCATCCGTTCCTTCCATTGCTTCAACAGCTACTACTGAGTTATCCTTTACTACAACCGTTTGTCCTATCTCCATGCTCGCTAATCTTCTTGCCAAGTCAAAGCCAAATTCGGCTTCCCTTAAGGTTGCTTCATCGAACCTTCCGCACAATATTCCCCTTGAAACTAATAAATTTTTTAAGAAATCTGAAGGGTTAATTACCTCAACGCCCTCACCCTCAATCTCTTCTATCATTGCCATTATAATAGGTTTGGCTCTTTTATCTTTAAGTTTTGTCAGAAATCTTATTGCCTTGAAATCGAGGTTTTTAAGTGAGAAGATAGACCTGTGTTCAACTTTTCCAAGCATTGCAATATGTGTAATTTTATTTTTCTTCATGGATTTTAAAAACTTCCCTAACTTGAATGGTTCGATCCATATAGTTTGGCTTGAAAGCCTCTCAATGTTTCTATCAGTAACATTGGATATGGCAAAGGTTGTAACCGAAATACTTCTTCTTTTTGCTTCCTTTAGGAACTCTATGGGCAGTTTGCCACTGCCAGCTAAAAGCCCAAGGTTCATCCTTTTACAATCCTGTCTAAAATAGCATTTATCAGCTGAGGGGATCTTTCCCCTTCCCCGAATAGTTTTGCCATTCTAACGGCATCGTTTATCACAGCGGCATGTGGCGTTGTTTTGTCGTATGTTATTTTTTCCGTTGCAATTCTAAGAATAGATCTATCCATTGGTAAAAGCCTTGATATAGGCCACCCATTTTTAAGGTAACTTGATATAGCGCTATCTATGTCTTTTAAGTGCAGGCATGCCGATTTAAATGTATTCTCTGCCATTTTTCTTACTTCCTCATCATCCTCATCATAGCTTTCCCAGTATGTAGAGAGTATTTCGCTTGGAAGTAATCCCGAGACATCAAACTGATACATCATGAGTATACTGTGTTTCATGGCTTCGGTTTTTTCTTTGTTAGTCATTTAATACCCTTAAGAGATTTACCATTTCTATTGCTGAAATAGCTGCTTCCCAACCCTTATTTCCGGATTTTACACCTGCCCTATCAATTGCCTGTTCAACCGTGTCTGTAGTGAGAACGCCAAATGTAACGGGTTTCCCCGATTCAAGGTTAACACTGGCAATCCCTTTGCTTGTCTGTGAGGCTATGTAGTCGAAATGTGGTGTTTCACCCCTAATTACAGCACCAAGTGCTATTACTGCGTCGAAGTCCTTGTTGGCAAGCTTCTTACATATCAATGGAAGTTCGAATGCTCCTGGAACTTTCACAACGGTGATATCTTCAGCATTACCACCATGCCTTGTTATGCAATCCATGGCACCTTCTACGAGCCTATCCGTTATAAACGAATTGAAACGGCTTACGGCAACTGCAAACTTCAAACCCTTTGCGTTTAGTTTTCCCTCTAAGGTTTTCATTTTGCCTCTCCAAATTTTGTACAGAGCTTTCCTATGGTTTCCTCTGCCTCGTTCATTATATTCTCTACTATTTCCTTTGCGGTTTCCTCTTTGTTTACGTAACCCACAGTTTGACCTGCCATGACCGAGCCCCAATCAACGTCGCCTTTTTCCGCTGCCAATCTTAGCCTTCCCCTTCCAATTTGGTTAAGTTCTTCTGGGGAAATACCCGATAGCTCCATCTGTCTTATCTTTTCTGTAAGCTTATTTTCAATTAGCCTTACTGGATGTGTTGTTGTTATACCTGTAACCGTTACCTGGTTGAAGTGTGATTTTAAAACCTTTTGCTTGTAATTTGGATGTACATTACATTCCCTTGCCGACAAAAACCTTGTACCAACCTGAATCCCCTCAGCACCAAGGGCAAAAGCTGCAGCTACCTGTTCGCCAAGGGCTATACCACCAGCTGCTATTACTGGAATGTTTACAGCCCTTGCAATTGAAGGTATTAAAACCATCGTTGTAAGTTTTCCTATATGTCCCCCTGCTTCCATTCCTTCGGCAACAACAGCATCACAGCCAATTCTTTCCATTCTCTTGGCAAGTGCAGCACTTGCAACTACCGGCACAACCTTAATGCCTCTTTCCTTAAAAGCAGGAACATACTTACCGGGATTTCCAGCGCCTGTTGCGACAACGGGGACTGTTTCCTCCAAGCACACCTTTATTATTTCGTCTGCATTCGGCATCATAAGCATTATGTTTACACCGAATGGCCTATCCGTTAAGTCCTTACATTTTCTTATTTCTTGCCGCAGTTCATCTGCTGTTCTGCTTCCGCCAGCAATTACTCCAAGTCCACCAGCATTGGATACCGCAGCAGCAAGCCCTGCATCTGCTATCCATGCCATTCCCCCCTGTACTATGGGATACTTAATCCCAAGCACATCGCATACCCTTGTTTCTATCATACGTTGCCTCCTAAAGTTTTAAAAGGCATGACCCCCATGTAAACCCACCTCCAAAGGCTGTAAGTAGGACAATATCTCCCTTTTTAAGGATTTTATTACTTACAGCTTCATCAAGTGCGATGGGTATGGAAGCTGCACTTGTATTCCCATATTTGTTGACATTAACAAAGATCCTACTATCCTCTATACTGAGTCTCTCCGCAACGGCTTTCATTATCCTTATGTTAGCTTGATGAGGTATTAAGAGTTTTATATCCTTGGCACTGATATTTGCTCTTTCAATTGCCCTTCTCGATGATTCTACCATTGTCCTTACGGCTACCTTAAATACCTCATTGCCCTTCATTTTTATATATCCTGAATATTCATTCGAACCCACACCTTTTACGTATAGAAGATTCCCATATTTTCCATTTGCACCTATATCAAAGGACATTATGCCTTCATCGTTTGATTTTTCAAGCAGAGCACAACCCGCACCATCCCCAAATAGGACGCAGGTTGACCTATCCTCCCAGTCTGTTATACGTGAAAACCTTTCTACTCCTATAACCAAACTTTTTTCTACGTTCTTTGACCTCATTATGCTGTCGGATATATATAGCCCGTAGATAAAACCTGTACAGGCAGCAGAAACATCAAATGCAATAGCATTGGTATTTCCTATGCCTGCTTGAACCTGGCATGCAGTTGATGGAAACAGCATGTCAGGTGTTGCCGTTCCAACTACGATCAGGCCTATTTGACTGGGATCTAGCCCCTTTAGAGTTCTTTTGGCTGCCTTCAATGCCATTTCGGATGTTGTTTCTGTTTCAGATATTCTTCTTTCCTTTATCCCTGTTCTTGTGGTTATCCATTCATCGGATGTTTCAACCATTTTTTCAAGGTCAAGGTTGCTTAGGATTTTTTTAGGAACATACGACCCCGTTGAAGTAACTTTAATTCCCATTATCGTACCTTTTGATGTTTTCCTCTATGTGATCGTTTAAATGTTTATTTACAAAATCAGAGCAAGCTAGCACGGCATTTTTGATTGCCTTTGGGTTTGAGCTTCCATGTGAGATTATAACTGGGGCCTTTATTCCTAAGAGAGGAGCACCACCCCATTCGGCGTAGTCTATCCTTTTTCTAAAGCCTTTGATGGCAGGTATCAAGCTTAAAGCCCCTATTCTCGATACAAAATGCTTTTGGATTTCCTCCTTAAGCACCTTTGCAAGTATCTTTGCAAGGCTTTCGCTGAGTTTAAGTACGATGTTGCCTACAAAGCCATCGCAGACAATGACATCAAACTTTCCAGAGTATATATCTCTACCTTCCGCATTTCCGATAAAGTTCAAGCCTTTAGTCTTTGCCTTTAGGAGAAGATGATAACTTTCCTTTACCAGTTTATTTCCCTTACCCTTTTCCTCTCCAATGCTAAGTATGCCTATTCTTGGTCTCTGCTTTTTTAAAACGTACCTTGCGTATGTTTCTCCCATTATCGCAAATTGAAGCAGATTTATTGGTTTTAAATCGACATTTGCCCCAATATCCAAAAGTAGAGTATTATCCTTTAGGTTGGGAAGTATTACGGATATAGCTGGCCTATTGATACCGATTAACCTTCCAAGTTTAAAGAGTGCAATTGCCATAACAGCACCTGTATTACCAGCACTCACAAAACCATCGGCCAATCCTTTTTTAACTAAGTCCATACCTACATGTATGGACGAATTTACCTTTTTTAGGGCTTCAGATGGCTGGTCGTCCATACCAATAATTCCATCTGCGTTTTCCACATCCACTAAATCTTCGGGAAATGAATAGTGCGATAGTTCTTGCTTTATAAGCTTTTCATTTCCAACAAGTACCACATTGATGCCAAATTCCTTAGCAGCCTCAACTGCACCCATAACAGGAACATGGGGAAAACGGTCACCGCCCATGGCATCAACAACTACCTTCATCTACTCTTTGACCTCAATTACAGTTTTCCCCTTGTAGTAACCACAATGCTTACATACCCGGTGTGGAAGCTTTGGGCTCATGCAGTTTGGGCATAACGATACGGTTGCTTTCTTAAGCTTCCAGTTTGTCCTTCTCTTATCCCTTCTTGTGCTTGATGACCTTCTCTTCGGAACTGCCATTTTCTCTCCTTTTGTTGAGTTTATCCTTAATTATCCTTAATTTCTCCATTGCGGAATTCCCAAATACCTGTCCTCCATGTGGGAAGCCCCAGCTTTTAGGAAATGGTTCCCTTCCGCATAAGGGTTTAATCGGTAGGGACAGTAAAATCTGCTCCTTTGCTATTTCTGCAAGGTTAAGTATATCATCATTGTAGAACCTCACATCAAGCTCATCCGATTTTATCATACCGTTTTCAACGGTTGAACTCGGCATTAGATCGAACGAAAAGTTTTCGTTAATCCTTCTACTAAATGGCCGACCACACCTTGCACATATCAATTTTAAATTACCTTTGATATTGCCTGATACCCGATAACCGATAGACTCTTTGGTTATTTTAACCTTCAATGTAAATGTTGAGGCAGAGGATACCTCTTCCTTTGGAAGTTTTAAGTCTTCCTCATTAAATGTTAAACTTTTACTTACAGGTTTTTCCTGTTTTATCTCACTTAGATTAATTAACCTTTCCATGCTAAACCTTGTGTGGTAGAATTTCAAGTGAATAAGTTATGCTATCCGGTAATTTTTGCAATTTGTTTCGTTAACTGATAAGCTTAAATTTCTAAAACTACATTGGAGGAATCATGAGAAGAATAGCTACGTTAAGTTTGGTTTCATTGGTCTTGACATCAGGTGCTTTTGCGAAGAGTAAGATTTTAGCAACGGTTGGCAAAAAACCAGTGACGGAAACCCAGATTAATCACTTTATTGCTACACTTCCATCAAAGTACCAAGCTCAGAAGCTTGATCCAAAATTCAGAAAAAGCGTTTTAGATTTTCTTATAAACCAGGAAATCATGCTTAAAGAGGCAAGGAAAAAACGTATAGATAAGGATCCAAAGGTCCTAATGCAGATAGATCAGGCAAGGAAGCAAATAATTGGCAATGCCTTACTTCTTAAGTACTTAAAAGGGAAAACGTTTAACGTTTCGGATTCAGAGATCAAAGCTTTCTACGACAGTTATAAGATTTCCCATCCCCATGTAATGCTTGCACCACTTGCAAAGGTTAAACCATTTATAAAGCAGAGGCTTATTGCGGAAAAGAAAACCAAAGCTGTAAAAGCCTATATTGATTTTCTTAGAAAAAAGTACAACGTGAAGGTTAACGTAAAGTAGGAGGGTAAATGCGTTTTATTCTCTTATGTATCATACTTTTCCTTAGCAGTTCCTCGAGTGCCAAGGTGGTTGATTATATTGCGGCTGTTGTTAACGATAACCCTATCCTCTACAGTGATATAGTGAATTACGCCAAGCTTAGCCATATCGATGATTTAAGGATTGCCCGCGATAAACTTATCAAGAAGGAAATCCTGCTTTTAGAGGCTAAAAGGGAAGGCATAAGCGTTTCCAATAGTGAATTAGAAAAGGCTTTTAAGGTCCTTGTTAAAAGCAATAACTTTAGTTCGGAAAAGGACTTCATTGAAGCGGCAAAGTCCACAGGTTTGACGAAGCAAGATATCTTAAGAAACCTAAAACAACAGCTCATCATCGCGAAGCTAATAAACAGGAACGTTAAGTCAAGGATAAGCATAACAGATGCTGATGTTCAAAAGGCCTGCCTTGAAAGGAGCTCAAAGCCGAAAAGGCAGGTTGACTATATCTTCATTGAGAATAAGCATTTGGGAAAGCTCAAAAGCACGCTTCTCGCATTAAAATCTGGTGAGCCATTTTCCAAGGTAGCACATGACTACTCGGATAGTAGTGGTTCCTTGGGAGATGTTGAGAAAGGAGCACTTATAAAGCCACTCGATGAAGCAGTTTGGTCAACAAAACCGGGAAGCTATAGCAAAGTCAAGCTCAAAACTGGTTACTATATAGTCTTTATCAAGGGTTATTCTAATTCAACATGTAATAGGAATAAGGTAAGGCAACAACTCTACATGCGGAAGTTTCAAAAGCTGTTCAATGAATACGTTAAGAAGCTTGAATCCAATGCAAGTGTCAAGGTTTACTTTTAGAAATGGTAGTAGTAAGGTTAAAGCCCTTTAGAGATATCCTATCACTCCTTGAAGGTTATAAAAAAATATGCATCTTTGGCTGTGAGCTTGGTTCTAAGAGATGCCACAACGGTGGTTTGCATGAGGCTAAGGCCTTAGCTGATGAGTTATCAAAGGAAGGATTTGAAATAGTAAGTCTTAAAAGCCTTGCAGGTTCATGTATTTTGAAAAATGTCGTTAGACTTGATTTCTCAAATTGTGATGCGGTCCTATCTCTTTCCTGTGGTGCGGGGACGCAGGTCATAGCCGAAAACTGTAATGTGGCCGTTGTAAGCGGTGTAGATACGCTTTTTATAGGTGCAGAGAAGGATGATTCGTTCTACGAGTACTGCACGGCTTGTGGTGATTGTAGTCTTTCCGAGACGGGAGGCATCTGTCCTATTGCAAGGTGTCCAAAGGGGCTTTTGAATGGTCCTTGTGGCGGCTGCGTTAACGGTATGTGCGAGGTTAACCCGGATATGCCCTGTGTTTGGTGCCAGATATATGAGAGGATGAAAAAGCTTGGTAAACTTGGGAAATTAGAAGAATTTAGGGGTTTTAAGGATTACAGTAAGTCTATTCACCCAAGGCATATGGATTAGACATGACGTTTCGAGAAAAGGTTGAAGGCAAGAAGTTTATTATAACCGTTGAGGTTGCACCCCCAAGGGGAACAAACGTAAGAGGTACACTTAGTACCTTGAAACTTTTGAAGGGTAAGGTAGATGCATTCAACGTGACGGATAACCAGAGATCCTTTGTAAGGATGTCATCATTTGCCATGTCCAGGATCCTTTTAGATAATGATTTTGAACCGATAATGCAGCTTACCGCAAGGGATAGGAATAGGATGGGAATTCAGTCGGACCTATTAGGTGCCTTTAGTCTTGGGATAAAAAACATCTGTTTAATGACCGGTGATTTTACAACACTCGGTGATGAAAAAGGCGCAAAGCCCGTATTTGATGTTGATTCTGTCCAGCTTATCCGCATCGCTCGTACGCTTAATGAGGGGTATCTTATAAATGGCAAAGAGCTTGATGGCAGAACGGATTTCCTAATAGGCGCTGTTTTTAATCCATTTGCCGAGCCTAAGGAATTACAGATCATGAAGCTTAGAAAGAAGATTAAGGAAGGTGCTAAGTTTATCCAAACACAGCCTATCTACGATTTGAAGCTTGCAAGGCATGTTTCAGATGTTATTGCTGATTTTGGAGCTATTCCAATAATAGGTATCCTGCCAATTAGAAGTTTAAGAATGCTGAATTTCATGAAGAAGCTTAATCCTAATTCGGTTCCTGATAACCTTATCAAGGGTATTGAGGAGGCAACTAATCCTTTAGATTACGGATGGCGTTATGCGGTTGATTTGGTTCATAGTATAGCGGAATTCGGAATGGGTGTGCACTTCATGCTTGCAGGTAATTTAAAGCAGCTTTCAAGGCTTGTTGATTATCTAAGGGATAACCATAAGGGGATTTTATGAACCTTCCGAGGCATGTTGGCATAATAATGGATGGAAATGGAAGGTGGGCCCAGAAAAGGGGATTATCAAGGATCGAGGGTCATAGGCAAGGTGCTGAGGTTGTGGAAGTCATCGTTAAGCAGGCCTTAAAACTTGGCGTTGATTACATATCGCTCTATTCATTTTCAACGGAGAATTGGAAAAGGCCAAAGCAGGAAGTGGATTTTTTGTTCAAGTTGATGCTAAATTATATTAATTCAAAGTCTAAGTTTTTTCTTGAAAATAACGTTAGATTTAAGGCCATTGGTAGAATTTGGGAACTACCGATCCAATTGCAGAGAGGATTTAGGGATCTTGAAAGAAGAACGAGTAACTTTAAGACAATGACGGCCGTTTTTGCCGTTAACTATGGAGGAAGGCAGGAGATTATTGATGCTGTCAATAAGATTTTAAGAAAAAAAAAGGATTATATATCGGGTGAAGAATTTAAATCTTTCCTTTACATGCCTGAGCTTCCGGATCTTGACCTTTTAATAAGAACAAGCGGTGAACTTCGAATATCGAACTTTCTCTTATGGCAGTCTGCTTATACCGAGCTTTACTTTACGAAAACCCTTTGGCCGGACTTCACACCTGAGGAATTCACAAGGGCCATAGATGAATTTTCCAATAGAAAGAGGACCTTTGGTGGTATAACATGACAAAGAGATTACTTGGGGCAATTTTAGTTGTTCTCTATGCCATTGCAATGATTTTTTCGCCACGGGGTATTTATCTTTCCCTTACTTATATCCTTGCAGTTGTTTCTATTGATGAACTATTTAGTTTAACTCATATTAAATACCCAAAAGTTTTGATATTATTATTATTTTCCATTTCATATATTGGAATTATATATGCTCATAATCTTATATCTATTCTTCCATTGGCCAATTTGATGGCTTTGTTTGGCTATTTTATATTTGTTGAAGGATCAATTCCTGATGATTTTTCAGTAATGATTCTATTCTTTACATACATATCTCTCGGTTTTTATTCCATATCTCTTTTGGATAAACATCTATTTATAATGCTTTTGTGCATAGTATGGTCGGTTGATACATTTTCCTATTTTATTGGAAGTTTCTTCGGAAAGCATAAGCTTACATCAATTAGTCCAAATAAAACAGTTGAAGGGAGCTTGGGTGGCTTTTTAGGTGGTGTTGTAGCTGTTTTAGTATATAGTTATACCTTAGGTTTGCATATAGAATTATCCTTTGCTATATTTAGCATATTTATTGTTTTGGTTGCACAGGTAGGGGACCTAATTGAGAGCTACCTCAAGCGTTTATACGGTGTTAAGGATTCCGGAAGCATCATTCCTGGTCATGGTGGTATCCTTGATAGGCTTGATAGTTCAATTGCTGTTGCACCTTACCTGATTATCTTAGGAGGTATTCTATGAAGAAAGTGGAGATTGGTCACGGTAGTGGTGGAAAGATGACTAGAGAATTAATAGAGAATCTTTTCTTGAAGTATCTCGATTTTGAAGAGCTAAAGTCATTGGAGGATGCTTCTTACCTTAAGGTTGATCCCGGAAAGATTGCCATGACAACGGATTCCTATGTGGTTAAACCGTACAAGTTTTTAGGCGGGAATGTTGGTAGATTAAGCGTATCGGGAACCGTGAACGACCTTGTTGTAAGTGGCGCTGTTCCTAAATACATGTCTCTTGGCTTTATTATTGAAGAGGGTTTCCCCATAAGTGAACTTGAGATGGTTGTCAAGAGCGTTGCCGATACGGCTAAATCTGCGGGTGTAAGCGTAGTTACGGGTGATACTAAGGTAGTGGAAAGAGGAAAGGCCGATGGTATCTATATAAATACGACTGGAATAGGGTTTGTTAAAAGAGAGCTCTCACCCATTAGCATAAAACCCGGTGATGCAGTTATAGTTACTGGTTGCATGGGGGATCATGGTGTAGCTATCTCACTTGCAAGGGAAGGCTTTGAGGTAGAAACACAGATACCAAGCGATTGCGCACCCTTGAACTCGCTTATTGTTCCATTGTTTAGTATGCCTGGTCTGAGATGGATGAGAGATCCCACAAGAGGCGGTCTTGCTACGGTTTTAATTGAGCTTTCCGAGATGTCAAATTTGGGGATAGAGCTTTTCGAGGATAAGATTCCCGTAAGGGGCGGTGTGAAGTTTGTATGCGACATGCTTGGGTACGATCCGCTTTACCTTGCGAATGAGGGTAAGGCCGTTATCATTGTTTCAAAGAATGATGCCGAAAAGGTTTTAGATATGCTTAGATCAAATCCCCTTGGAAGGGATGCAAGCATCATCGGTAATATAAGCAACGACTTCAAGGGCGTAAGGTTGAGGACATCCATTGGTGGTGAAAGAAGATTAGAGATGCTTGATGAGGATCCACTTCCAAGGATATGTTAGGAGGGATCATGGATAAATTGAAAAGGTTGCTTGATGCGGATTTAAATGTGGACGAAACATTGGGCGTTATAAGGGAACTTGCGCCTAAGGATAAAAAGGTGAAGATAATGAACGTGTGTGGTTCCCATGAATATACGATTACTCACAGCGGAATGAGGTCCCTTGTTCCAGAAACCATTGAGCTTATACCCGGTCCAGGTTGCCCTGTATGCGTATGTTCGGAAAGCGACATAATAAATGCAATAAACCTCTCGAAATTGGATAATACCATCTTAGTTACGTACGGAGATATGCTTAGAGTTCCGACAAGCATTGGTTCGTTGAGAAACAGTGGTGGAAACTATAGAATGGTATCCGCTCCCCACGAGGTTTTAGCCATTGCAAGAAATAATCCAGATAAAAAAATTGTGTTTTTCTCGGTTGGATTTGAGACGACAACCGCTCCTACTGCTGCTTTTATAGAGATGGGTTTACCTCCCAACGTTTCCATACTCACATCTCAAAAGCTTACGCCTGAGATCATGGAGATACTTGTAAATGATAGTGATGTTGGTGTCAACGCATTCATTGCTCCTGGCCATGTTTCGTGCATTGTTGGTGCGGATGCGTGGAAGGTATTTCCGGAAAAGTACGGTATCCCAACTGTTGTTGCAGGATTTGAGCCGGAAAATATACTCCTATCGATTGCAAGGATTCTCTATCAGTTAAAGGAAGGCAAACCGAAGCTTGAGAATATGTATGGAAGTGTTGTAAGGGATGAGGGTAATGCAAGAGCCTTAAGGCTCATGAACAAGTACTTTAAAAAGGCCAACGTTAACTGGCGTGGCATTGGATATATTCCCAATTCTGGCTTGGATTTGAAGGATGAATATGATAGCATAAATGCAAGAAAGATGTTTAACTTACCTGAAACCAAGGAGAAAAGAATACCTGGCTGTATATGCGATAGGATAAATTTAGGCAAAGCCTATCCTACGGATTGCCCTCTTTTTGGTACTGCATGTACCCCAAGGCATCCAATAGGTCCCTGTATGGTATCAGCCGAAGGTGCATGTCATATATGGTATACATCCGGTATAAGAAAGAAAAGGGTTAAGGTTTCTTAACAAGCCCTTCAAGATAATTATACCAATCCTCTAATCCCTCGCCAGTTTTACTTGATATGGCAAGTACCTTTAACTTTGGATTGATGGATAATGCTTCTTTTTTAACCTTCTCAACGTCAAAATCGAAGTATGGTAAAAGATCTATCTTTGTAATGATAAATACATCAGATGTTTTAAAGGCCTTTGGATACTTTGCTGGTTTATCGGGTCCCTCTGGAACTGAAACTGAAACCACCCTTTGGTGTTCCCCAAGGTAAAAGGACGCGGGACATACAAGATTGCCGACATTCTCGATGAAGAGGATATCAGGTTCCTTCCCGTTGAATTCCTTTTCTAATGTCAGAAAACCCTTATTTACAAGTGGTGCCTCAAGATGGCATGCACCCCCGGTTGTCAACTGAAGTGCCTTAGCACCCTTAGCCCTTATCCTTTCTGCATCCCTTTCAGTTTCAATATCCCCTTCCAAAACACCTATGCTCAACTTATCCTTCAGTGCTTCTATCGTTCTTTCAAGAAGCGTTGTCTTTCCTGAACCGGGTGAGCTGATAAGATTTATAGCCGTTATCCCCTTTTCATTGAAAAGTTTTTTATTTCTCTCTGCATATTCGTTGTTTGATTTCAGCAAACTCTGTTCAAGCTTTACTATCTTACCCATATTTTACCTCCCACTAAGATAAAGAACAGTATTGCTACAATTATCCTATAGTATCCAAATATTTCAAGTGTATGTTTGCCTACAAATCTTATAAAGGTTTTTACTGCTATTAGGGCAGAGAGAAACGAAACAAAGAATCCTATGGCGATTAGATGCCATTGGGATGTAGTTATCGATAAACCTGACTTGTATATGTCATATCCAGTTGCCGCAAACATTGTAGGTATGGCGAGCAAGAAGGAGAATTCAACGGCTTCCTCTCTTGATAAGCCTGAAAACATACCCCCTATTATGCTGCTTGCAGAGCGGCTCGTTCCCGGTACAACGGCTAAGGATTGGAACAGGCCGATTGCAATTGCCTGTTTGTAGTTCATGGCATTGATACTTCCATGAGTTGGATGTTTTTCAAAGTACTTTTCAATCAGTATTATCAAGACACCGCCAATGGCAAGCATATATATGACTATGTTAGGATTAAAGAAGTAACATTTAATTACCTTGTACAGCATGAAGCCCACAATACCGGTTGGTACAAAAGCAACGATGATCCTCTTCCAGAGTTCAACATCTCGTTCCAGTCTTTTAAAGTAAATAAATATTACGCTCAAAATGGCACCAAGCTGAATTACAATTTCGAATGTTTTCAAGAAGTTCGTTTGAGGCAAACCCAACAGCTTACTGGCCAATATCAAATGTCCCGTAGATGATATGGGTAAAAACTCTGTTAAACCTTCAACTATTCCCAGGATAACCGCATCAGGTATTCCCATGATTCAATCTCCTTTTGAGTATTATACCGTTTGCTACACCACCCATAAAACCATCCTCAAATTCAACTTCGAAGCAATTATCTATCTTTTTCTTAAATTCACCAAGTGTGTAGAAGTTTTCAATGGATTTAAAGAGGTAATCTATCGCTTCTTTTTGTTGCTTTCCCGATAGCATGTTGAACTTCATAAATGATTTAAATATAAATTCGTTTAAAAGATAGTAAATTGCTCTCTTCTCAGACCTAAAAAAGTCAAGTATTGCCCATAAACCACCTGGTTTTAGAGTTCTATAGACTTCTTCTATTGTTCTTTCTGGCGCCGGTGAATTTCTTATGCAGAATGATGAGAATATTATATCCACCGATTCGGTTTTCAAGGGCATATGTACATTATCCGCACACACAGATTGTGCTTTTCTTAGATTTTCCTTTGCACGTTTTATAAGCGGTTTGCTTATATCTACGTTTATCATAAGTATGTCTTCTTTCTCTCTTAGCACATATTTACCTATGTTCCCAGCGCCACTACAGTAATCAACTATCAAACTGCTTTTTGGTTTCAATTTAAAAGCGCTTCTAACAATTTTTTTTCGCCATCTATCCACATATATAGGGCTGGATATCTTATTTATAATGTTTTCGTAGTATACAGCGAAACTACTATTGAAGATCCTCTTCTGCTTTAACATGTCAAACTTCAAGCTCCACATCTACAACCTTTAGCTCTTCGCCACTAGCGATTTCAAGGTTGACCGAACCACACTTCGGACATTCTGGAAAGTAAACGAGTGAATCTGCTTCGAACTCATGACCGCAATCCTTACATCTGTATATCAATGGAATTTCCTCTATTTCAAGTTTTGCGTTCCTTGTTTCGGGGAATTCTTCCTTTAAAGTATCAAAGGCAAACTCAAATGAATCAACAACAATACCTGAAAGCTTTCCTATCTTTACCCTTACCCTTTTTACCTCTTTTGCATTTTCTTTTTTAACTGTTTCTACCAATGATGTTAGAAAGCCCATAGCCATGGAGGTTTCATGCATTTTCTTGCTCTTCAACTGCCTTAAGAACTTGATCAAGTGCTTCCCATGTTTTCTTCGCTTCCTCTTCCTCTATTATCTCTATGGCACTTCCTACATGAACCATAACATAGTCACCCACTTTTACCTTATTTTCAGGTAAGAGCATAAGACTGATTGATCTCTTTACACCCTTTGCCTCAGCTTTTGCCATTGGATAGTCTATCTTTGTTATTTTCATCGGAACGCCTACACACATTTACGCCTCCTTATTTTTTATCCCACCAAATATTCGGTTTCTTCGGGTTGATCTTTAATTTAGGTTTAATGTTCCACTTTTCCAATTCGTTTATTGTGATTCTCTCAACCTCCGGTATCACCGCATTTAGCTCAGGTGAGAGGCTTGTGCCAGCTTCAACGGATTTTGGTATTATACCGATGAGCCTTACCTGCTTTGGGCATGTACCTTTTATATCAGTTAAGAGTAAAACCTCTTGAAGTCCGATCTGATGTGGTGATACCTTTAAAGGTATTCTTTCAAGGAAGAAATCCTCTTTGTTATAAAGTTCTATCGTTCCGGGTTTGCCCTTTGCTTTCACGATGTCTATTATCAGAAGTTTTTTAAGCCCTTCTATCTTTGATGTCAAGAACAAACCTGCTGTTCCGCCATCTATAATTTCAACATTTTCTGGAAAATCGTACTTTGCTTCAAGTATCGATATAAACCTTACACCAAAACCTTCATCCCTTAATAGTATATTCCCAGCACCTAAAATACCTATTTTTTCCATAAAGTCCCCTTAAATATAGAAAGGGAGGCTTGAATGCCTCCCCAAATTTAGTAAAGATTATTTTTCTTCCTTTGTATACTTGTAGCCATTGAATATCGACGAGATTAAACCTTCAGGCGAAGCTATATCGTTCCATATACCTATATACATGTGAACGAGAACAAACCATGCAAAATACCAGTTGAGTATGTAGTGAAGGAACCTTGCCTGTTGTTGTGTTCCAAATATTGAACCAAGTGAGATGAAAAAATGGCTTTCTGGGTAGAGTAAGTATAAACCGGTTATAGCCTGAACTATCGCAAGTAGAATTGTAATCGTATATGCCGTTCCGGCAAGTGCATTGTGGCCTAACCTTTCCTCGTGTGTGTTTTTTATATAAGTGTAGTATAGAAGTGTTGTCCAGAGGTTCTTGATATTTTTCTTTGTTATTGGTATAGAATGCCATATCCTTTCATACTTATTTCCGAAGAACCATAGGTATATCCTTGTGATAACTGCACATATGAATATCATACCCGCTATGAAATGTATGTATCTCATATTTGCCATTGTAAACTGGTGGCTGCCCTCCATCCACGTGTTTGTCCATGGCCAGTGAATGTATAAGCCAGTAACTATAAGCGTGTATATTGAAAGTGCAAACGACCAATGGAATAGTCTGTATAGTATTCCCCACACATACTTCCGTTTGTAGTCAGCCATTTTACCTCCCTTAAAAGTTAAGGGGCATATTGCCCCTTTAAACTGCCTTTACCTTTATTAGTTCCTTACCTTCTGGGTCTATCATATGAACGGCACATGCAATACATGGGTCGAACGAGTGAACCGTTCTTAGGACTTCAAGCGGTTTTGTGGGTTCAGCAATTGGGTTTCCAATAAGCGAAGCCTCATATGGTCCCATTTGATTCTTTGAATCCCTTGGACTTGAATTCCACGTTGATGGAACAACCTGCTGATAGTTTGTAATCTTTCCATTATCGATTACACACCAGTGTGAAAGTGCACCCCTTGGAGCTTCCACGAATCCACAACCTCTTATCTCTCCTGTTGGATATGTTGGAGGATTGAATATCTCGTAATCTCCCCTTACTATATTATCAACTAATTGTTGCCATTGCTTTATTGCAAGATCTGACATTATCTGAGCCCTTATGGCTCTTGCGAGATGTCTGCCTGGTGTTGATTCAAGTGCATGGATATCAACCTTTGTACCGGCAAGGCTACTCAACTTAGATAATGCCTGATCCGTGTACTTTCTTACGCGTTTGTCACCTAAGGCATAACCTACGAGTATGGCTGCAAGTGGACCTACCTGCATTGGAATATGATCAGAGCCATTCTTGAACCTCGGTGCCTTTGTCCAAGAGTACTTGTTCCTTTCATCTACCCTTCCATTTGGTTTAAAGCCCGTGTACTTTGGTACTGTTTCTTCTTCCCATGGATGTCTTGTCCAATCACCATCGTACCATGAATGTGTAATGCATTCGGTAACGTTGTTTATGAAGTAAGGGTCGTTGAAGTTCTTTATCTCCTTTACGCTTGAAAGGTCGCTGTTAATTATTGTTCCACCAGGAGCATCAAATGGTGCACCATCTGCATCTGTATTCTGTGGAAGTTCTGGTACTGCAAGATAATTGTTTACCCCCTTTCCGTATGCAAGCCAATCCTTATAAAAAGCCGATATTGCTATTGCATCAGGAACATAAACCTTATGAACAAATTCCCTTGCTTCATCTAAGAGTTGTTTAATAAACTGAAGTCTTTCTATGTTAAGCGTTGCTTCATTGTCTGGATTTATAGCTGTTGATGTGCCGCCAACTGCCAAGTTTTGAATATGAGGGTTCTTCCCACCTAATATGGCAATAGCTGAATCTGCCTTCCTCTGATAATCAAGCGCCTGTAGATAGTGCGTTACAGCCATCAGATTGACCTCTGGCGGTAGTTTCATTGCTGGGTGACCCCAGTAACCACTGCTAAGGATACCAAGTTGACCACTCGCAACAAACTTCTTCAGCTTATCTTGAACGGCCTTGAAAATTTCAGATCCGTTTAGCTTCCAATCCGATAGGCTTTCGGCTATTTTTGCTGTTTTTACAGGGTCAGCTTTTACGGCTGATACGGCATCTACCCAGTCAAGGGCTGAAAGATGATAGAAGTGAACGATATGGTCATGAAGTGCATGAGCTGCCGTTATGATGTTTCTGATCATGCGCGCATTATAGGGAATCTCAAGTTGTAGAGCATTTTCAACTGACCTTACCGAGGCAATTGCGTGAACCGTTGTGCAGACACCACATGTTCTCTGCGCAAACATCCATGCATCATTTGGATCTCTACCTTGAAGTATTATCTCTAATCCTCTAAACATTTGTGTAGATGAATAGGCGTCCTTGATAAAGCCATTTTCTGGTGTTACCTCAATTCTCAAGTGACCCTCAATTCTTGTGATTGGGTCAACTATAATTCTTTCAGCCATTTTTACCTCCCATAAAATTTATAGAGCTATTCTTGCGTTTTTGGACCTGTTGCTAACTTTTTAGCTACACCAATGCCCGCATGAATGGCAATAGCAGCCGCTGTTACCGCAAGGGCCTCCTTACCAATCTTGCCAGCGCTTGCCTGAATACCATTACCGCCTGGTATTTTGATGTTTGGTAGTCTCTTGTGGAATGGCGTCATCGTATCCCAGAAGTGCGGTTCAGTGCATCCATAACAACCGTTACCAACGGAAACCGGCCATACGCCAACATCGTTAAACCTTATAACTGGGCAGTTTGAGTAGGTTTCAGGTCCCTTGCAGCCCACCTTGTAGAGGCAGTAACCGAGTTTATGTCCTTCATCACCGAATTGTTCAACAAACCTTCCCTCGTCAAAATGAGGTCTTCTCTCACAGTGGTCATGGATCTTTCTTCCGTAGGCAAACAGCGGTCTTTTGTATATATCCGTTGGTGGTAATTTTTTAAATGTTAATATGTACAATACGGTTGCTAAAAAGTTGTATGGATTTGGTGGGCAACCAGCCACGTTAATTATTGGCTTATCCTTTATGATGTCCTGAACACCAACAGCTCCCGTAGGATTGGGTTTTGCAGCTTGAATTCCTCCGAATGCTGCACATGTACCAATGGCAATGATTGCGTTAGCTTTTGCTGCAACTTCCTTTAAGATATCAACGGCTTTCCTTCCACCGATCTTACAGTAAGCGCCACCATCCTTCAGTGGAATACCACCCTCTACTACGAGTATGTAGTTTCCGTTTTCCGTTGCCTTCTTGAGCTGCTCTTCAGCTTGAGGCCCAGCACCTGGCATGAGAGTTTCATGGTAATCAAGCGATATGAGGTTGAAGATGAGCGTTGGAACATCGGGGTGCGAAGCCCTTAGGATTGCCTCTGAACAACCAGTACATTCCTGAAAATGAAGCCAAACTATATCTGGTCTCTTTGGGTCTTTTGCTGCCTTCGCTACCTTTGAGATAGCTTCCATCGGGAGACCCATTGCAGCCGTTCCAACTGCACATGCCCTTAGGAAGCCTCTACGGGAGATCGTCCCTGGAGTTACCCCCGAAAGCACATCCTTAATCATAGTACCCTCCTTATGGATTTCTTACCTTTGTCATATACTAAGAAAATTTCCATTAGAAGTCAAGCTTCTTAAAAACATTGTAATGAAAGCTTTATTAGTTATTAATAAACATATTAAGTATTTTTGGGGTTATCTTTTCTGATAAACTCATTCATCTCATCTATCGTCACTGATGTTGCACCTAACTTTCCTACTTCGATACCAGCAGCGGCGTTTGCCATTTCTGCTGCCTCAACTGGTGGGAGATTACAGGCAATTGCGAGAGTGAATACGCTTGCAACGGTATCACCTGCACCTGTAACATCGTAAACCTGTTTTGCCCTTGTTGGTATATGCTTTTTTAGGTTTTCCCCTATGATTGACAAACCCTTTTCGCCCCTCGTAATCAGCGCATAGTCAGTTTTAAACCTTTCGATGAGCACTTTACCTGCAATTTCGGCATTATTGTCCGATGAAGGATAGATGTTGGTGGCTTCATATGTTTCCTTCGTATTTGGCGTTACAGCTGTAACGTTTCTATAAAGAGGATAGTTTTTTCTCTTAGGGTCAAGAACAATCGGCATGTTCTTCTTAAGTTTCTTAGTGGTTTTGAAGAGACTGCCTGTGATAACGCCCTTTCCATAGTCCGAGATTAGCATTGCATCGAAATTGCCTGCATTTTCATTGATAAATTCAAGTATCTTTCCTTCTATATTATCCGGTATATAATCTCTATTTTCCCAATCTATCCTTATAAGCTGTTGAGAGCTTGCAACGATACGCGTTTTTACCGTTGTGGGTCTTTTTGAATCAACTATAAGCCCGTCCGTTTTGATTTCCAATTTCTTCATGAGTTCTAAAGCCTTTCTTCCATTTTGGTCGTTTCCTATAACGCTAAGAAGAAATGGGATACCGCCGAGCGAGAGAATGTTTAGAGCTACGTTTGCCGCACCACCTAACTTTACGGTTTTATCCCTTGCATCTACGATAGGCACAGGTGCCTCTGGCGATATACGCTCAACGTTTCCGAAGATATACTCATCCAGTATAAAATCACCTACGATGAGTATTCTTTTGCCCTTGAACTTTTTAAGGTTCAATTCATTAAACATTTTTCTCCTTTAACTTTCTCAAAACCCTTGCGCACCTTTCGCATACATCTGGGAATTCCTTGTCCCTTCCAACCGTTTCACTGTACATCCAACATCTCTGGCATTTTTTGCCTAAGGCTTTAGTTACTTTTACCTTTATGCCTTTTATTGTCTCCTCATCAGATACTGCATCCGAACCTGCCTTATCAAATTCCTCAAGGTTAGCCTGTGATGTTATAAATATATATGGCAGTTCCTTAATGTAGTGTTTCAAAAGCTTAAGATGATTTTTATCCGCATATACGGTTACCCTTGCCTCCAACGGATGTCTTATAAGGTCTTCATTTCTCGCAATTTCAAGTGCCTTGTTTACTACGGACTTGACCTTGATCAAGATATCCCATTTCCTTAAGAGGTCTTCATCTAATTCTTCTGACATTATTGGAAACTCATCTAAGAAAACAGATTCCTTACTCTTTCCAGGTATAAATCCATAGACTTCTTCTGCCGTAAATGAAAGAATCGGTGCCGTAAGCAACGTTAGGCCGTAGAGTATTCTGCATATGACGGTTTGAGCACTTTTCCTCTTCCTGGAGTTGGGTAATTCACAGTAGAGCGTATCCTTTAATATGTCAAGGTAAACAGAACTTAATTCATTTGCGCAGTAGTTGTATATCGTTTTGTGAATTGCATTGAACTTATACTCGTTGTAATCCTTAATTACCTTATTGATTATGATGTAAAATCGGTTCAACGCCCATCTATCCACTTCCTCCATATCCTTATATGGAACTGCCATTTCCGGTTTAAAGTCGTTGAGGTTTGCTATCATGAACCTCAACGTGTTCCTGATCTTCCTATAGGATTCCGATACCTGCTTTAGGATACCTTCGGATATCCTAACATCCTCGGTAAAGTTTTCACTTGAAACCCAGAGCCTTAGTATATCAGCCCCGAATCGCTTGTTTACATCCATTGGCGAAACTACATTTCCGACTGATTTACTCATCTTATATCCCTTTTCATCAAGCACAAATCCATGTGTCATTACCGATTTATATGGTGCCTTTCCCCTTGTGCCACATGATTCAAGGAGGCTTGCCTGGAACCATCCTCTGTGTTGGTCGGATCCCTCAAGGTACATATCAGCTGGCCACCTTAAATCTTTTCTTCTCTCTAATACCGCTGCATGTGAGCTTCCGGAATCAAACCAAACATCGAGTATATCCTTTTCCTTTCTAAAGCTTGTACCTCCACATTTTGGACATTTAAATCCCTTAGGCAAAAGTTCCTCAGCAGGTTTCGTATACCATGCATCTGCTCCTTCCCTTTCAAATATAGATGCAACATGGTCGGCAATTTCCTTGGAAGCTATGATGTTCCCGCATTTTTCACAATAGAAAGCTACTATTGGAACTCCCCAATACCTTTGCCTCGATATGCACCAATCAGGCCTTTGCTTTAACATGTTTGTAATTCTCGTTTCACCCCATGATGGTATCCACTTTACCTTCTTAACCTGATTTAGCGATACATCCCTTAATGTAGGCTTTCCCTTATCCATGGATATGAACCACTGTGGTGTTGCCCTGAATATTACAGGTTTTTTACATCTCCAGCAGTGTGGGTATGAGTGTGTAATAGTTTCGGTAAATAGAAGGTTGCCTAAGGCTTTGAGCTTTTCAATTACAAGATCGTTACCTTCCCAGACAGTTTTTCCTTTTAACCATTCTGGTGCTTCATTGGTAAACCTTCCATAGTTGTCCACGGGCATTATTATAGGAAGGTTGTACTTGATACCTACCTCGAAGTCTTCCTCGCCATGCCCCGGTGCAATGTGAACAAGCCCTGTTCCGGTATCAGAGGCTATGTAATCGGCGAGGACAACCTTGCCTTCACTGTTCATAAATGGATGTTTGTAGGCTGTACCTTCAAGTTCCCTTCCTTCAAAGGTTCTTACCTCTTGAAGGTTTTGATTTATCTTTTTCTCAAAGTCCTTTGATAGAGGTTTTGCCACTATGTAATAGGCATTCCTTCCCTTTAGCAAGCTGTACTTAAGCTCTGGATTAGCTGCTATTGCAACGTTTGCAGGTAGCGTCCAGGGTGTGGTTGTCCATATCACAAGGTATGTATTTTTCGGAAATCCTTTGCTTATTATAGGAAATGAAACGTATATAGACTCAGCCTTTTCATCTTTGTACTCAATTTCAGCATCTGCAAGTGCCGTTACGCAGTTCGGGCACCAATAAACAGGTTTTCTACCCTTATAAACCAAGTTTTTTTCAAAGAACTTTCCAAGTTCCCTTACAATTGTAGCTTCATATCCATAGTTCATCGTTAGGTATGGGTTTTCCCAATCACCCAAAACTCCAAGCCTTTTAAACTCTTCCCTCTGAATGTTAACCCAGTTCTTTGCATATTCTCGGCATTTTTCCCTTATTTCCAATGGTTTAACATTTTCCTTCCTAACCTTAAGCTTTTTAAACACTGCATACTCAATGGGCAAGCCGTGGCAGTCCCATCCAGGAATAAAGGGGGTACAGTATCCCTGCATGCTCTTTGACTTTATAACGATGTCCTTTAGAATTTTGTTTAGAGCATGACCTATATGAATGTGGCCGTTGGCGTAAGGTGGGCCATCGTGAAGTATAAAGTGTTCATCCTTTTCATGCTGTTTTATTAAGTTTTTATATAGATCTATAGATTCCCAAAACTTTAAAAGTTCCTGTTCCTTTTTGGGAAGGTTGCCCTTCATTGGAAATGATGTTCTTGGAAGGTTTAGCGTGTTTTTATAATCCATGTTTTCCTCCTTAATCAGTAAGTGAAAATTATATATTTTATAAATTGCTTTAGTTCCGGGAAATTCCTTAAAAGTTCATCCTTGCTTTTAAATGGCCTTTTTAACACGATGTCTGCTGCCCTTTTCCTTGATATTTGCGGCATGAATGATAGAAGTTTCAACGATAGCTTATTAATGTCAATTGGATACGGAATACCCATAACGGAACGTTCCCTATGGCCAACGATAACAACATCTATCATCTTAAGTAGCTTTAGCCTTTCCGGTATCCTTACAAGAATTGGGTATGTGGCTAACTGTCTTCCCAGCGTATGCTCACCATCATAGGCTTCTAAAAGGATGTTTTTTATCACCGTTCCCGTTGGGAAAACCTTCTTAACCATGGGTAGATCTATATTTTCTCTTACAAAGGATTTAAAAGCTTTGAATTCCCTTCGGTACTTCGTCTTTGCCTTTTTAACCATCTTGGATATCGGCGTTCCCTCAAACACCATAACCTGCCTTATATTTATCCTCCTTAAGAGCAAATCCTCATTTAGCATTGACCTTAAAAGGTCTTCGTTCTTTTTAAATGTTTCCCTCGTTTCCCCAGGCAGGCCAATTAGGAAGTTTAAACCGGGAAGTAGCTTATATAAAGCGTTTTCACTCTTCTTAAACCTTCCTATTTTGTTTACCAACCTTACAGCTTTCATGATTCCCTTTGCATCTACCTTTAGGTTGTTCATCCTTATAACTTCACCGTCTGCACTTTCAAGGCCAAATGGGCAGATATCCCCTTCTGTATCGAACCTCGATATACACCTCAATGCCTTTTCAGATTCAATCGGATGGACTGCAATGGTTCCAGCATTCACATTGTCTATATGAAGTGTCTTAGGGCTAATTTCGTCGTGTATCCTCTTAAAAAGGTTGCATATTACCGTATAGTTTGGAATTGGAAACTCTCCATTTGATGGAAGTGCCTTGTATCCAAGTATATTTGGCTGCCTTCCTATGCGGAAGTGCTCTATGCCGTTTTTAGAAAGTTCTTCCATCTCACTTAGTATACCGTCGATATTTCTTTCATCCGGTCTTCCATAGAAAGCCTCCGTACAGTAAGAGCAGTGATGATTTCTTTCACAACCCCTAAAAGTTTCAATTTCGCATATAACGTTTGGGAAGTTTGGGTGCTTCTTGACTATGAATGCACCAAGTGGTGCAAACCTATCAACATCCTGTGCGGTTCTCCTGAATTTAATTCTTCCCTCAGGTAGCCTTTCGTTGTTTATCAATGAGTTTCCGATTTCGTATGCAGCCTTTTCTATATCTCCTTCCACCACGAGGTTAAAACCTTTAAAGCTTAAGTTTTTTGCCCTTTTCCCTCCTGCCAAGGAGTAGCCAAAGCAGATGGGACCACCTATTACCTTATACGGAATGCCTAATAAGCCTATTTTTTCTATCTCGTTTTCCGTTAACGGTTTTCCACCAAGATACCTTCCCGGAACGGTTATACCGGATATGACTATCAAAACATCCGAATTTTCCAGGATTTCCTTGTTTTGTCTGTAGGCATCGATCGTTGTGTAGTCTATACTTTCCTCTGGAACACCGGAAAGCACCAAGGCACCAGCTACATACCTAACGTATGTGGATATGAACGGTGGAACACCAAAGCATGTAGGTTCATCCACATAGCCATCAAGTATCGTTATCTTCAAATGTCCTTCCTCCAAACCTAAACAGAATAGGGAAAATTACACCTGTAGCCAATGAGAGAAGTATTAAAACGTTCTTTGTGCTTTCATCTACGATGTTTAACTTTGCACCTACTTCTGCCACAACTATCATGAGCGTGAGCGGTGCACCAAAGAGAAAAGCCGCAGTCGTTGCCTGCTTTAATGTTAAACCACATAGGAGTAAACTTGATGACGAAACAATCTTAACGATAATTGACATTCCTGTAAGGAGTAGCAAAAGGTAAATTAAGTGTAAATTTAAGTTTGGCATTTTAAAGGTTATGCCCACATACATGAAGAATATCGGTATTAAAAAACCGAAGGCAATACCAGAAAGTTTTTCCTCTATTGCTTCTGTATTCCTAAAGACAAGTGAAAATATAATTCCAGCTATAAAGGAACCTATGATAGGTTCAAGGTGAACGATCGATGCCCCAATTGAAAGCATAAACATTACGGCGAGGCTTATCCTTACACCTATTTCGGAAGGGCTTTTCTCAAAGAAGTACCTGAATTTATTAGGGTACCACCACACAAAGCTTTTTAGGAATCTCAGTGTCAGGATTGCTGCAAGTGCATATAGGACTATTTCAGCAATTGCTAACACTGCTTCACTTCCAAAACCGAATCTTTTTACTATAAAGTAAGCGGTTATTATGCCAATACTTATAAACTCTCCCACGATGCTCGTGAGGAGGATTATCCTTTTGTCTTTATTTTTTATATTCTGTTCTCTTAGGATAGGTATGGCAATTCCAGCAGATATAGAACCTATGGCTATTGATACTGCCCCATTAAGTTGGAGAAGTGAGCCTATCCAAAACGAGAGCAAAAAACTTAATATTGGCACTAAAACTACTGCTATTCTTTCCCTTAAATCCAACTTATTAACCTTTGTGATTTCTATCCCAAGTCCTGCCATGAACATCAAGAGAAGGAATCCAAAGGAAGATAGAAAGCTTATCCACTCCGATGGTTTTACCCATCCCAAGAACGATCTACCCAAGATTATGCCGTAGATCATTTCAGCAACTGAAACTGGAATCTTAAGGCTTTTGGCAAAGAATGGTAGAAAGAGTATACCTATGGATATAAAGAACATTGAGATAATTAGGTTTGAGTCCATCATTCACCTACACATATCAGCATTGATGTGCAGGCACTTTCATGAAACATATGATATGGTGCATAAGGCTTAAACCAATTTGTGCCTTTCCCTTTTCTGGCGCCGATTATCAAAAGATTTGAGGATTTCGATAGTCTTTTTATCTGTCTTATAGGATTTCCGCCTAAGGATATAAAATTTATATTGGTTTTATAGAGTTTTGCAAACCTGTTCACCTTTTGCTCTATGTTTTTTTCATCTTTTCCGCTTTCCCTTATGAAAACTGCACTTAAACTTGCTTTGAGCATAAGCGATAACTCTATTCCAACCTCAAGCGCTCTAAATCCACTGAATGAGCCAGAAACGGGTACAAGAATGTTCCTGTATGGATAGGTTCCTCTCGAGATAACGGTTGGTGCAAGTGAAAGCTCTGCAATTTTTATCGGAAGTGTTTTAAAACCGAAGTATAGTGGAAAACCACTGTAAGAGTTGGGTAATACGCTGATACCTATGTTCTTATCGGCTGCCTTCTGAAGTATCTCCGATTTGCAGGATGATGCATACACATAATTCACCGTGACGTTGCCTAAGTCTTCAGCAATCCTATGTGCATCCTTAAAGCAGTGATAAACATCTATCTTCCGAAGATTTGTATTCTTGTAGATGTATGCTACTTCACCGTATATTCTCTCTTCCCGTTTTTCCGTAATTGCTGCAAATTCCTCTGTTCCAAACTGTAAGGGAAACCTTGGCTCCCCGGTACGTATTAAACCTATTATATGTTTTAGTATTTTGGGTTCTCCAATTATCAAAACCCTATCACCGGGTTTTACGACGGTATCCCTATAAGGCATTATCAGTTTTCCGTTTCTAAATATAGCAGCTATTTTCCACCTTTTAGTGGAAAATTTCCCGACCTTATAGCCTGCAATAATGGATGTTGGCATAACGGTTACCTCAGCTATTTCCCCCATACCAAGGCCGATGTTTGATGGTAAGATTATCCCGGATTCTATCCGCTTTTCAAGCACTGATGCCGTTGCGGTGGCTTTGTTTACGTAGCTTATCCCCTCCTTCTTGAAGAGCCTCTCGCTTTCCGAAAGGTTGGATACACTGTAGATGGATGGAACGTTGAATTCCTTTGCCAACCTGCATGATTCTAAGTTTACCTCGTCATCGCCTGTGCATGCTACAAAAACTTTACATTCGCTTACCTTGGCCCTTTTTAGCGTCAATTTACTTGTGCCATCTCCCTGTAAAAGGACAATTCTTTCAAACTCGCTTATGACGTCTATGGCTTGCTTCAGCTTATTTGGATCTTCATCTATTACAGTTATATTCCATTCTGCTTGAAGTCTCTTTATGAGTTCCCTTCCGATTCTTCCCGCACCTATGATGATCATTTTCATGACAAAAGACCATGAACTATTAGATCGACCGCTTCATCCTCATTTAAACCTTTTGCCATTAGCGTCTCGATTTCCCTTTCGTCCAATCTACCTATAGCTGCCTCGTGTGTAACCTTAGCTAATTCGTTGTTTGCATATATCATTGGGCTAGATTTTACCTGCGCGTTCCTTCCCCTAATTATCTCGGAACAATCAACGTGTCCCCTGCAGTGCGGTGCTTCTCCATAGACCTTGCCTATAAACTCGGATTTTGTGCTATCGGTAGCCACAACCCTACTTTTAGAAAGGCCTCTTGAACCTTCCCCTTTAAGGTAGATTATGTCCTCTATCCTTATACTATCATCTAATTTTCCCATTACCTTTGTTTCAAATGTAGCTGACGCCATGTCCCCAACCGTTCCTGTGAGCTTTAGGTTGAGATTTCCTGCCCTTCCCTCCACTTGCTTAAAAACCGTTTCATAGTTAGCTCTCTTTCCAACAACTACATTTGAGCTGCTAAATAGGTTGAGAAAGCTATTTCTGCAATTGATATGCGTGTCAAAAAACCTAACACTTGCACCTTCACCAATAATCATCCTTAAACTCGATGCATGTTCCGCCGTTATGCCTTCATCCAAAAGTGCATGTACATCAAACGTGATATCTGCGTTATTACCTACTTCTATTTCAGTTTGAACGGCAAGGGTTTTTGGCTTTGAGATCTTAAATACCGTAACGATAGGTTCCTTAAACTTTGCATTTGGAACTACGTATATCTTAATTTTGAATACACCTTTCTCGTCTCTTTTAACATCAACTTCAATGCCCTTTCTATTTATTTTTGATGCTAACCTATCGGTATCTATAAATACGCTTGGATTTTTAAACCCTTTCATGTTTACCTTCATACATAGATTTAAAGATCTTTCCTATCCTATCTGGTTTTCCCGTTTCGATTAACCTTCCCCTATCCATAATCGAAGCCCTATTTGAGGCTAAAAGCATGTACTCCCTATGTGTTATCAAAAGTATCGTTGTTCCTGCTTTATTCATGTTAGCTATTGCTTTTGTTACCATTTTAATGGATGCAAAGTCTATACCAGAATCAGGTTCATCAAGTATGGCAAGCTTTGGCCCCATGGCCATTATGGATGCAAGCTCTATACGTTTTCTTTCACCACCTGAGAGTGATTTATCCACGTATCTTTTAAGGTAACTTTTGGGCTTTAAGCCGAAGGCCAAGAGGCATTTTTCTATATCTGCATTTGGGTTTTGTCTTGATGAAATCAAAAGATAGTCCTTTACGGTTATTCCTTCGAACCTTGCAGGTTCCTGCCAGAGTAGGGTTATTCCCAATTTTGCCCTTTCGGATATTGAGAACTTATTTATAATGGTTTTTTTGAACTCTATCGTTCCTATTGTGGGTTTAAGGTTGCCCGTTCCCATTATAAGGTGTGCAAGTGTTGATTTTCCTGCCCCGTTTGTGCCTAAAAGCGTATATATTTCACCTTCATTAACAAAAAGATCTATATCATTGAGAATTCTTTTGCCTTCTATATCCAAACTTACATTGTTCAACGTTAACATTTTTCCCATTTTCCTTCCTCGGTATTTCATTGAATTTATAATTGTTTGCTAAAGGTTGCAAAACTTAAGATACAAGAAGTTTAAGGGTTAAGTGCTAAGTTTTGATATGATTTCGTTGATATGCTTGTACCCATTTTCCTTGAGATAGTTTTTAATGCCGTTTGATATATCTATGCATGCATTTGGGTTTACAAAGTTAGCCGTTCCTATTTCAACCGCCCTTGCACCTGCAAGGAAGAACTCGATTGCATCCTCGTAGTTTGTTATTCCTCCAACACCGATTACCGGTATTCTCACCGCTTGCGCTATCTCGTAAACCATCCTCAGCGCTATCGGCTTTATTGCTGGTCCTGATAGACCGCCAAGGATGTTCTTTAGTCTCGGCTTACATTTTTTCACGTCTATTGCCATTCCCAATAACGTATTTATGGCCGTTATACCGTCAGCCCCAGCTAATTCTGCAGCCTTTGCTATTTCAACAATATTAGTTACGTTTGGCGAAAGCTTAACGATTACAGGCTTGTCTGACAATTCCTTTATAGCTCTTGTAAGCTTTGAAACCATAACCTTATCACTTCCAAATGCCATACCACCCTTTTTAACGTTTGGACATGAGACATTGACCTCGATGGCATGTACTCCGTCAATTCCATTGAGCTTTTCAACTACCGATAGGTATTCGTCTACCGTTGAGCCATAGATGTTGGCTATGATTCTTGTCCTGTATTTCTTGAGCTTTGGTAGTATCGTTGATGTAAAGTAATCAACTCCTGGGTTTTGAAGTCCAATAGAATTGAGCATCCCACATGGTGTTTCCCATATTCTCGGTGGTTCATTACCCTCTCTGGGTTTTATAGACAGACCCTTTGTGCAGATGGCACCTACCCTATTTATATCGGTATATTCTGCATACTCTAAGCCAAAGCCAAAGGTTCCGGAGGCCGTCCATACAGGATTTTCAAATTCAATTCCAAGGAGATTAACCTCAAGCATGTCTCACCTTTCTTAAATATGCAATCGTTTCTATGTGGTAGGTTTGTGGAAACATATCTATCAGCTTAGCTCTTTCCATGTTTATGCCGTGTTGATGGAATATGGCTATATCCCTTGCAAGTGTTGAAGGGTTACATGAAACGTAAACAACGTTTCTAAGCCTCGGGAGTTTTGATATCGCCTCTATAAAGTTTCTATTAAGTCCACTTCTTGGTGGGTCAACAACGATAAGATCAGGATTGTTTGATCTTACGGTATCTATTGAATCCTCTGCTTGTCTGCAAGAAAAGCTAACATTTCTAAGACCGTTTATATCCTTATTGTATAGAGCATCACTAACCGCCGAGAAGTTTGATTCAATGCCAAAGGCCTTGTTAACATAGCGGCCAACGGGTATTGTAAGCGTTCCTACACCGCAGTAGATATCCCCAGCCAAGAGAAATGGATGTGACTCTGGTGTTCTTAAGACCTCATTGATGAGGTTTCCAACCTGAAATACATTTACCTGAAAGAACGAATCGGCACTTACCCTAAACCGATACTTACTACCAACGGTCTCGTATGTGAAATCCCTTCCAAAAAACTTGATTCTTTTAAGATTTTCCGCATTCGATTTGTATATGCCGAAGCCAACTACGTTTAATCCCAAGATTTCTCTAACCTTTTCAAGTGTTAAGTCAATCTTATTGAATTTCTTATTAAACACTATTTTAAGTAAAACCTCGCCCTTACTTGATGAATAAACATGAAATTCGTCTGGTTCCGTTGAAATGAATCCTAAAAGTTTTTTAAGTTTCCTTGGAATATCTGATATATCCTTCTTTAAAAGTAAACATCTATCTATATCAACTACATTATGGCTATCCTTTTCGTAAAAGCCAACCTTGCCATTACTTACCTTGAATTGTGCTCTATTTCTGTAGTTCCATGGTGGCGAAGGTATAACTTCATCTATATTTGGTTTTTTGATTCTTCCTATCTTTTGAAGATTTTCTTCAAGTATGCCTTTCTTTACATTTAACTGCGTTTCATAGTCAACATGCTGCCAATCACAGCCACCGCACCTTCCAAAGTACCTACACTTAGGCTTTATTCTGTGTTTCGATGGTTCTATTATTCTTTCTAACTTTGCCTCGCTGTATCCCTTTTTTCTTACTATTTCCCTTGCCAATATCATATCTCCAGGTGCAGTATATGGCACAAATATAGCCTTTCCGTTAAGTCTTGCTAAACCTTTACCGCCGTAAATCAGTTTATCTACCTTTAACTTCATTATCCTACCTTGAAAAAATAAAATTGTAGCATAAATTGAAGTTTGATTTATGGGGGTGAACGGCTTCGACGGGGATACAAAGGCCTAAGCTGGTAGCATGCTGAGGAGCCTACCTCATTAAAAGGCAATTTTATACTTGCCAACGAAAATTTAGCTCTCGCTGCCTAATAGAAGTAGCGACGTCCTCGGGTGAACCTTGCCTGTCGGTTTGTCCTAAGGGCGAAAGAGAAGACAGGCTGCGTTGTTATCCTTGCCTTGTGGATGATAACTAAGAACTTAACAGGGCTTTTCCTGAAAGACCTGTTTGTGGATTGATCAGGAGAAATTTAAACACAGACTAAGCATGTAGAAGCCATTTAGACCGTATCCTCGGACGTGGGTTCGAATCCCACCACCTCCACCAAAATTACTCCTTCATTGGGATTTGCTTCTCGATAATTCTATTTTTGTATAGTATCTTTTTGGCGTATGGGAATACGTAATTTGACCTTATCGTGCAGTTTTCATAATCCAATCTATGTTGCGTCAAAAAATAAGACGAATTGAGATATTTCCCATCTATGTTTATGGTTTTGTTGGCTATTTTGGACGATGTGAACATTGTATATACAATTAATATCATTGGTAATACGAGTGGCAGCTTTCTTCTTCCGGCTAATATAGTCAACAGCATTAAAAGGTATGTTGCAAATAGTATATCCTATGAAATTACCTTATGAAATATAAAAGATTTGGTTGAAGTAAATAGTAGCTGATTGAACCTCAAGACTATGTATCCTAACCATTCTGATACTTTATTTAATGTCGAGATCTTGAATAGCGTTATCTGGCATAGAAGGCTTGATGCTAATGATACGAAGAATAGAGGCATCAATAACAAGATATTGATTGGCGATAAAAGGTTAAAGGCCCCAAACCTATAGAGTACAACCAGCAATGTGAACAAAACGGTGATATGCTAATCGTTGTTAGCTTTTTAAGCCACGAATCCTTTTTATCGTACGTGAGTATTATGTCACAAACTGCTAAGAACGAAAGTACCATACCGATGCTCAATTTACAGAGTAAAATCAAGATGAGGAATATTAGGCCCGTTATATAAAGCGGAGGGACATTTCTATAATTTTCATAGCCGTGGGAGCTTAGAAGAGAAAAAAATAGATATGCCCTTACAGCAGAAGGTGGCATGCCTGTCAATGGTATAGCATGCGAAGTTAGAATGCTTGCCATGCTAAGTGGTTTTTTAAACCTTAGGATTTTTAGCACGAATGATAAAAGTGCTATGAATATTCCAACGTGTAGCCCTGATATGGCAAGGTAATGGTAACATCCCGAGAGTACGAAGTAGGTTCTTATTGATTGCGGTATATCCCTTCTTACACCCAATCTACATCCTGCGATGAGGGATGAAATAGGGTAATCAATGTTTTTAAATGCATTGTTGTATATCTGAAGTCTCATGTTCGGTAGGAAATAAACAGCCCTGTTTCCTCTTAGAATAACCTTGCCGTTGTAGTCTACGATATCCCCAATTTTTACATCCTCAGAAGTCCTTATGTTTTGGCCATTTGAAAGTTTTAAGCTTTCACCGCCAAAGTTCACCCACTCAACTCTATTTGGATTTTCCCCTGGGCCTACTATTAGACAAAGGGAAACTAATAACAAAACAATGGTTATTTCCCATAGAAGTTCAGAAAGGTTAAACCTCAAGGCATAGTAAATTACAAGTCCCATGAAGGTAGCTAAGCATGGTACAAAGAACGGTGTTGAATAGGTTTTGATGGATAGAGCTAAAAACGAAAGTACGAAAATATAGATTTCGTGCTTTTTAAACATCTCACGGCAGGTAGGGTTTAATGAATATCATTAGAAGTATAACAGCTACAACGTATATTAGAATAACGGTAAGATAAGAACGTTTGTAGTTCGCTATCCTTTCCTGATAGTCCTTTGGAAGTCTTTCCTTATCCACGTTTTTAACTATTGTGTTGAGCAGTTCTCTGAAGTTTTCAGTGTTATCATCTATTATTATATTCTTTCCAGATTTTGATGTAATGAGTATCAAAAGTTTTCGCCCTTTTGTAAATATAATCTTGTCTATTTCACCCCAGTTTATCCTATTTTTTCCAAGAATGTTTATCGATTCTATGAAATCCCTTGTCGTTATTACCCTTTTTCTCAGTATAAATAGATAGTAAATAGCTATTGGAAGCACAAGTATTATAAAGATAATCGATTTTAGGGAGAACCCATAGTAGGATATAAGCTTTCCAAAGAAGAGAACATAGACGAAGGTTAAAAGTGTATAGCCGGAAAGTGTTAAGTTATCAGTTCTAAAGGTTTTCATGACATAATTCCTTCAATGGATTTTTTGATCCTTTTGATGCCTTCCTTGATGTTTTCCATAGATGTGGCAAAGGATAGGCGAAGATAACCCGGTGCACCAAATGCACTTCCAGGGACAACGGCAACCTTTGCATCCTCAAGCAAAAAGGCCGCAAGTTCCACATCTCCCTTGAAGTTCCCCTTCTTGATTACGTTCCTTACGTTTGGGAACGCATAAAACGCACCTTCAGGTGTACTGCATGTTATGCCACTGATGTTGTTAAGCGCTGGTATTATGTAATCTCTTCGTTCCTTGAAGGTTTTAAGCCACACATTAAGGAAGCCCTTATTACCCTTCAAGGCTGCAACCGCTGCCTTTTGACTGATGGAATCAACATTTGAAATGGACTGTGAGTTGATCTTTACCATGCTGTTTATGATTTCCTTTGGACCTGCTGCAAAGCCTACCCTCCACCCAGTCATTGAAAACGTTTTAGATAGGGCATTTATCGTTATCGTTTTGGATCTTATGTCATCCGAAATTGATGCTGTGCTTACAACCTTACCACCGTAGGCTATCTTTTCGTAACATTCATCAGAGGCTATAAGTATGTCCTTTTTAACACAGAAGTTACCTATTCTTTCTAATTCATCCCTTTCTATAATTGCACCCGTTGGATTATTTGGCGAACAGACTACTATTAGTTTTGTCCTTTCAGTTATAAAAGGTTCTATATCACTTAACCTTAGCCTAAATCCGTTCTTTTCCTTTGCATTTACAAATACAGGTACTCCGCCTGCAAACTTTACCTGCTCTGGGTATGTTACCCAGTAGGGTGCTGGTATTATTACCTCATCCCCCTTTTCAACTACTGACATTACAAGGTTAAAAAGTGCCTGCTTTGCACCATCGGTTATCACTACCTCATCTACACCGTAGTTTATGTTGTTTTCATTCTTAAGCTTTTTAACTACTGCTTTCCTTAGCTCCTCTATTCCCGCAGCTGATGTATACTTTGTAAAGCCTTCATCGATAGCCTTTATGGCTGCCTTCTTGACAAATTCTGGTGTATCAAAATCGGGTTCACCGGCCCCGAAACTTATAACATCTATACCGTTTGCCCTCATTTGCTTTGCCTTTGCCGTTATGGCAAGCGTAGGCGAGGGAGACATGTTTAAAACCCTTTTGGCCAACCTTATCATTTTGCCTCCAAAACATTTAATTGACATTCTACATCGTTACTCCTAATTTTTCCACTAAACCTTTTGGAGGTTGATATGGAGAAGAATGGTTGTTTAACTAAGAAACAGTTATTAGAGCTTAGGTCTTTGTTAGAAAAGGCGAAGCAGGATGTTCTAAGTGATATAAGGAAAGGATTAGAGGAAGATGTCAAAAGCAAGAAGGAAATTGGGGACGTTGGCGATATGTCGGTTGACGATATGATAAAAACATTTTCCATGAAGGTAAGAGATAGGGAAGTTAAGTATCTTAAGAAGATAGAAAAGGCCTTGAAAAAGATAGATGATGGTACCTATGGCATATGTGAAAAATGTGGGAAATGCATAAGCTTCGAAAGGTTGAAGCTAAGGCCGGTGGCTGAGCTTTGTATAAAGTGCAAACTCGAGCAGGAAAAAATGGAAAGGAAGTTGGGCGAAGAGTAAACTACCTATCCAACATTTCAAAGGTTTCACCCTTGTAGTTCTTGAATATGTACCTTTTGCCTTTTTTTGTTACTCTATCTGGCATTATTTGAACCTTTCCCTTTCCACCCGGGCCGTCCACTGCATAGTATGGAATGCCGAAGGGGCTCGTATAACCAAGGAGCTTGTTCATTATATCTATGCCCTTGGATATGGGTGTCGAAAAGTGCATCACGCCCTTAACGGGGTCGCAGTGAAAGAGGTAATAGGGCCTTACCTTTATTGTCTGGAGTTTATGGAATAGAACCTTTAGTGTTTCCTCATCGTCATTTATGCCCTTTAAGAGGACGGACTGATTGTTTACAGGCACGCCAGCTTTTAATAGGTTTAAAACCGCCTTCCTTGATTCCTCTGTTATCTCATTGGGATGGTTGAAGTGTGTGTTTAACCATACCTTTTGGTTTTTTTCAAGTATCCTCAAAAGTTCCTCATCGTAGAGTCTCTGTGGAAGGAAAACGGGGCTTCTCGTTCCTATCCTTATAACCTCAACGTGCTTGATGGATGATATTCTCTCCAAGAGATAGGATAGTCTTCCGTTCTTCAACATTAGCGGGTCGCCGCCAGATATGAGGACATCCCTTATTTCTCGGTTTGACTCTATGTAGTTTGCTGCCCGTTCTATTTCCTCATCGGTTATAAAAAATGTTGGCTTGAGCCAATTTCTCTTCCTCATACAGAACCTGCATAAGCTAGGGCAGAAGTTTGTAACAACCAGCAGAACTCTGTCGGGATATCTGTGTGTGAGGTGTGGAACCCTCATGTCTCTTTCCTCACACAGTGGGTCGGATTCTCCGTTTTCTTGGATACATTCATCTACTTCATCGATGGATGGAAATGTCATTTTCCTTATCGGGTCATTTGGATTTTCGGGATCAATGAGAGACAGATAGTAAGGTGTTATTGAGAAGGGGTAAATAGGTGTTACTCTCTTAAATGCATCTAAATCCTTTTCCCTAAGTTTTACAAATTTGCCTAATTTTTCCTTATGTCTTATTACATTTCCCAATTGCCATCTATAATCATCATTCAAGGTTGTTTTCCTTACTAAATCAAATATATCAAAGCGTACTAAATATAGCGCATATTTGGTAACACAGGGATATACTACCTGTTATTTTCTATAATCCTCAGATTTTACTGGTTATGTGTTCAAACTTAAATGTTTTTGCATCAAGCTTTGAAAAGCTTGCCACGTAGCTCCCATATGCCGATTTTATCGTTATCGATTTATCCTTTTCGTGCCCGATGTTCGGTAGAGAACTCATAAATGCCTCGAATAGAAATGGTTTTTGCATTAGGATTGTAGTAATTTCATCTCTAAATTTTTTTGAGAACAGAAAGTTTAGATTTGCTGACCGTGCAACCTCATTGGATGCTACTCTTAAGGTTACCTCAATTAGAAGTTCTATGCGTGATACTGATACCCCTTGGGCTTCAAGCATTTTGATTTTTCTATCCCTTTCCTTAAGCAGTTTGTTTAACCTTTCTATCTCCTTTGTTAAGGCCTTCAACCGACCTTCGTTTCTATTTACCTTTTGTTCTTCCGTACTTAAAAAGTAGTTTTCAATATCCTTAAAGCCTTTTTTCACCTTTCACCTCTCAGTCTTGAAATATCGTTACTTTATCTATAAAATTAAGTACATGAAACTCAATAAATTTATTATCGGTTTAGCTATTTTGGCATCATTTGCCGGCGTAAGGTCCGTTGCTGCTTCTAATGGTAAGCATTACGTAGATACGTCCACCGCTATGTGCATTTCGAAGTCAGTCAGTATCAACAGGGCCTTTAAAACTTTGGTTACGCTTAACCGTAAGTACACTGCAGAACCTTTTCTACCCTTAACATTCATATCAAACAGCCTCTGCTATCTCCATGCTTTTCTTTTAAGGGCTCCTCCAATATTCTAAGGTAATTATGTTTGAAGCTATATTAAAATACCTTGGAGGAGTGAACTATGATAAATACAATTTTAACAAAGGTCTTTGGTAGTAGGAATAGAAGGGCAGTAAAAAAGCTAAAACCCTTGGTTGAAAGAATTAACGGTCTTGAAGAGAATTTCGAGAAAAAGAACAAGGACGAGCTAAGGGCGCTAACAGCAAAATGGAAATCTGAACTCGAAGGTATAAAGGATAATAAGAAGAAGTTTGAATACATGGATAAGATCCTACCTGAGGCTTTTGCTGCCGTGAGGGAGGCATCAAAGAGAACTTTAGGGTTAAGGCAGTTTGATGTCCAGCTCATAGGTGGAATTGTTCTTCATCGTGGAAATATTGCCGAGATGAAAACAGGTGAAGGTAAGACCTTAGTTGCAACACTTCCTGTTTACCTTAATGCCCTTGCTGGAAAAGGGGTTCATGTTGTTACCGTTAATGATTACCTTGCAAAGAGGGATGCACAGTGGATGTCTCCTATATACAACTATCTTGGTTTAAGCGTTGGATACTTGCAAAATCAGATGGAAAATCCACAGAGAAAGGAGATGTACAGTAGAGACGTAACCTATGGGACGAACAGCGAGTTTGGCTTTGACTATTTGAGGGATAATATGGCCTTTTCCGAGGAGGATAAGGTTCAAAGGGATCTCTTCTACGCAATAGTTGATGAAGCGGATTCAATACTTATAGACGAAGCAAGGACACCTCTTATAATTTCGGGACCTTCCGATGAAAGTATTGATGTCTATAATATAGCGGATGCAATCGTTAAGAAGCTCAAGCTTGGAAAGGATTACACGGCTGATGAGAAAACAAAAACCGCTGTTTTAACGGATGGGGGTATTGTAAACGTTGAGAAAATAGTAACAAAGTTAACGGGCATAAAGAACTTTAATCTCTTTGATCCAAAATTTTCAGATTTGCTTCATGCCATTATTCAGTCTTTGCGTGCACACAGTCTCTTTAAAAGGGATGTTGACTATGTGATAAAGGATAAAAAAGTTGTTATAGTAGATGAGTTTACGGGCAGAATAATGCCTGGGAGACGTTGGAGTGACGGGCTTCACCAGGCAATAGAGGCTAAGGAACATGTGAAGGTTGAATCCGAGAATCAGACCCTTGCAACAATTACAATTCAAAACTATTTCAGGCTTTACACGAAACTTGCGGGTATGACCGGGACAGCTGAGACAGAGGCATCTGAGTTAAAGGAGATATATGGACTTGATGTTGTTGTGATTCCTACAAATAAACCAATGGTGAGGGTTGATTACCCCGACCTTATATACAAGAACAGAAATGCAAAGTATAACGCTGCCGTTAGGGCGATAGAGGAGAGCTACAAGATTGGAAGACCGGTGCTTGTGGGAACAGGTTCCATTGAGTCATCGGAGTACCTTTCGAAACTTCTGAAGAAAAAGGGTATACCTCATAAGGTATTGAATGCAAAGTACCATGAAAAAGAGGCCGATATCATAGCTCAAGCTGGTAGATTGCATTCCGTGACGATAGCCACCAACATGGCCGGTAGGGGAACCGATATCGTTTTAGGTGGAAACCCAGAGTTTCTTGCAAGAGATGAACTTAAGAGAAAGGGTATTAAAAAGGAAAAAATTGGTGATCAAAAGTATAATGAGGAGTATCAAAAGGCACTTGAGAAGTATAAGAGGGTTACTGAAGAAGAGAGAAGGAAGGTTATTGAACTTGGGGGCCTTCATATAATTGCCACTGAGAGGAATGAAGCAAGAAGGATAGACAATCAGTTAAGGGGAAGAGCTGGCAGACAGGGTGATCCTGGTGAATCAAGGTTTTACCTTTCGCTGGAAGATGATCTTCTAAGGCTATTTGGCTCCGATAGAATCAAGAAGATGATGGAGATGATGAGGATACCTGAGGATGAACCTATAACCCATAAGATGGTTTCTAAGGCGCTTGAAAATGCACAGAAGAGGGTTGAACAGGAGAACTTTCAGATAAGGAAAAGGCTTCTCGAGTACGATGAAGTTTATAACGTTCAGAGAAAAGTTATATACAAGCAAAGAAATAAGATACTTGAAGGCGATAACTTTAAGGATGACATCCTATTTTACATTGAGGATGTTGCAAGGGAAATTGTTGAGAACTTTGCACCGGAAGGTCTACTCACTGACGAATGGAACTTAAATGACCTTAAAAAATCCTTGAAGTTAAGGTTCGGAAGTGACTTTGGGGTGCCAAGTTCGGCAGAGGATATCGATGAGAATCCTAAGGCTGCAAAGCAGAAGCTGTTTGAAATCGTAAAGGATGGTCTCCTCAGGGAATACGATAAATATGAGAAGTTAGTAGGTGAAGGTCAGATGAGGCAGGTTGAGAAAATGGTTGTTCTGCAAGCCCTTGATCATTATTGGAGACAACATTTGCTTGCATTAGACCACATTAAGGAAAGTATCGGCTGGCGTGGGTATGCGCAGAAGGATCCAGTAGTGGAGTTTAAGAAGGAGGCTTTTCAACTTTTTAAGGAGCTTATATCAAATATACAGAACGCCGTTGTTAATGGTATGTTTAACTACTTTAGGTATGTAGAATCGCAGGTTAACTCACAAACCAAAGCTGTATAATTACGTAGAGGTTAGGATGAGGCTTGCGGTAATAGTTACATTGTTGGTTTTGTTAGGATTTACTAGTTCCTTTGCGGATCTTTATACCGTAAGGAGAGGAGATTCACTGTATAGAATTGCAAGAAGATTTCATACAAGGATATCGAAGATTAGGCGCATAAATGGTTTAAGAAGTAACTTTTTAAGACCCGGCGAGCGTATCATCGTTCCTGGTGTTAGGCACAAACCAAAAAAGAGCATCCAAACGTTGAATGTTGTTGTTAAGAACATCAAACTTCTAAGGAGTAAAGATGTTCCCTATCCTTACCCTATGTCGAATGTTGTTTACTCTGAATCTGAGAACCTTTTAAGTCATTTATCGGTCTCGAAGAACGAGCATTTCGATAACTGGAGTTTGTCAATACTCAAAATTCCGTTATATAAGAGGCTTTTTCTTAAAAGGCTTCTATCATGCTTAGAACTTTTGAGGGCTACGCCGTATGTTTTTGGGGGGGATAACTTAAAGTATGGTCTTGATTGTTCATCATTTACGATGTTTGTTTACAGGCACCTTGGAGTGGATATTCCAAGGACTGCAAGGGGGCAGTTTAAGTTTGGCATTCCCATAACTGTAAATAAATTGAAGATAGGGGACCTTGTTTTCTTCAGAACCTATGCTAATTTTCCATCGCATGTCGGCATATATATTGGCAACGGCAAGTTTCTCAACTTTTCATCATCAAATCATGGTTTGGCAATTGCAAGTTTAAGTAATCCTTACTTTAGGAAAAGGTTTATCGGTGCAAGAAGGATTTTAAGTGAGAAAAGGATAAAATTCGTGGCAGTGAAATCAAACTAATTAGGAGGTAGTATGAAAACTTACCTAAAGAATGTAAGTCTTGCAGTGCTTGTTTGTGCTTCTCTTTCAACACCATCACGTGCGTTTGTACCTACGCAGGAGGATTATAATGTTACTAATCACCTTCAAAACGTTATAGAGGGTGTTGTTGAAAAGGTTAAACCTGCTGTTGTTAACATAAGCACTGTATCGAAGGTAAGGGTTAATAATCCATTACTTCCACCTGATTTTAAGGGGTTCTTTCATGAGTTTGGTATGCCAATGCCGTTTGAAAACATGCCACATGAGTTTGAGGAGCGCGCACTTGGTTCGGGATTTGTCGTAGATGAGGAGAATGGATGGGCCTATATACTTACCAATTATCATGTTGTAAGGGGTGCCGATAGCATAAGAGTAAAGTTGAGCAATGGTGAGGCCTTTAAAGGGCATGTTGTTGGCGGAGATCCAAAAACAGATGTAGCACTTGTAAAGATCCATGTCGGAAAAAGGAAAGTTCCAACGGTTACACTTGGCAGTTCAAGCGACATCAAGGTAGGTGAATTGGTAATTGCCGTTGGAAATCCCTACGGCTTGAACTGGACCGTAACGCATGGGATAGTATCCGCTAAAGGCCGTTATGGGCTTGGTTTGAATCCGGTAGAGGATTTCATTCAAACGGATGCAGCCATTAACCCTGGTAATAGTGGGGGTCCTCTATGCGATATACATGGAAACGTTATAG
>CAZXGR010000002.1:0-13040 GCA_964640245.1 uncultured bacterium
TTATGCCTTGAAGCATGGCATTGAATGTTGACGGCCACTGGTAAGGATGCTATATGACATGGATACCACTCTATCTTCACATCCAAGGCCGTTATCCTTCCGCCAAATCCTGATGGACCTATGCCAAGCTCATTTACCTTTGAAAGGAGTTCTTCCTCTAATTTGGCATACCTTTCATCAGGATTTCTAATACCTATTGGTCTCAGTATCGCCTTTTTTGCCAGAAGTGCTACCTTTTCAAAAGTTCCACCGATACCGACGCCAACAATTATAGGTGGGCATGGATTAGGACCGGCATCACTAACGGTTTTCAAAACAAATTCCTTAACACCTTCCACACCATCAGCAGGTTTTAGCATAGCTAATCTACTCATATTTTCACTTCCTCCGCCTTTGGCAGCAAAGGTTATCTTTACCTTATTTCCGGGAACAATGGAGTAGTGGATAACGGCAGGTGTATTATCACCTGTATTCTTTCTTGAAAATAAGGGGTCTGTAACTATGGATTTTCTTAGATAGCCTTCAGTATATCCTTCTGATACACCTTTGTTTATAGCGTCTTCAAGGTTTCCGCCTACGAACCTAACATCTTGGCCAATCTCCACAAAGAAAACGGCAAAACCAGTATCCTGACAGTAGGGTATCTTTTTAGAGGCAGCAATCTTAGCGTTATCGAGCAGTATACCAAAAACCTCCTTACCAACCTTTGAAACTTCCTTCTGTTTACCCTCCTTAAATGAATTGATCATATCTTTGGGAAGGTAATAGTTTGCATCCATGCAAGCTTCCTTTACAACTTTTGTTATGTCGTTAACATTTACCTCTCTCATTTTTCTCCCCTAAAGTGGCAAACCCTTTATTAGATTTTTTACAGAATCAACTGATCTCAACCACTGTTTATACTCATCATCGGTAAGCTTGAGTTTGATGATCCTCTCAACGCCTTCCTCACCTATGACAACAGGAACACCTGCACATATACCCGATGCATTATAATACTCACCAACTTCGCCATCAAGATAAACACTGCAAGCTACGATCTTTCTCTTGTTCCAAAGGATGGATATAACCATGTCCATGATTGATGCAGCGGGAGCATAAAAAGCACTTCCAGTTTTCAAGAGCTTAACGATTTCACCACCACCCTTTCTTGTTCTCTCTATCAATTCATCAAGCTTCTCGTCCGAAAGAAAGTGGCCTACAGGGATACCGCTCACCGTTGTATATCTCTTCAGAGGTACCATATCGTCGCCATGGCCACCTATTACAAATGCCCTTATATTCTCAACCGAGATACCAGTTTCGCTTGATATGAAATAGGCAAACCTTGCGGCATCAAGGGCACCTGCCATGCCCATGACCCTGTTCTTAGGAAATCCAGTTACCTTTAAGGATGTATAAGCCATTGCATCAAGTGGATTTGTAACAACTATAACAAATGAATCCGGGGCATACACTTTAATCTTTTCGGATACACCCTTAACAATTTCAAAGTTCTTTAAGAGCAAATCGTCCCTGCTCATGCCTGGCTTCCTTGGAAAGCCGGCAGTTATCACTACAACATCCGAACCTTTTATATCCTCAAAGTTTCCGCTACCCCTCACAACGGAGTTAAAGCCCAAAACAGAGGATGCCTCCATTATGTCAAGTGCTTTTCCTTTAGCCTTATCACCGTTGATGTCAACTAAAACTATATCGGCTACCTCCTTAACCGCAAGAAAACCCGCCAAGGTTGAACCGACATTTCCCGAACCAATAATTGAAACCTTTCTCTTTCTCATGCTACCTCCAAACTGTTTACCTTATTTTAACATTTTTTTAACACCATCCTTGTAAAGTAAAAGTAAGCAACCGGTAAATATAAAAGTATCTGCCATGTTAAATGTTGGCCAGTGGTAGGACATTAGGTGAAGGTCAACGAAGTCAACAACACTACCATAGAATAGTCTGTCAAACAGATTTCCAAGTGCCCCTCCTGCAATGAGCGAGAGGGATATGGTTACAAAGTTACCATTCTTTGTCCTGTAAACGTAAGCGAATACAAGGAAAATTATGGCTAAGGGAACAATTATGAGAAAGAATTCCCTAAAAACTGCGTTTCCATGTGAAAGAATACTAAATGCAGCCCCTTTGTTTTTCACGTATCTAAGTGATAGTATCTCTGGAATAACCGTGAGGCTTTTGTCTTTAAGGTAAAGTGTGGCCAAATATTTAGTAAATCTATCAATTAAAAATGTAATGACTACTAAAGATAAAAACATTTTTCCTCCTAAAAGAATAGGTAAACCATATCACAAAGGTAATGGAACGTAATAGGCGCAGCTATGGAATCACTTTTCTCGTAGAGATAGCAGAATAAAAGTGAGGGAAAGAAGACCTTAAACATGATTAAATTCCGATAAATGATAACATGGGCAAGCGCAAATAGAAAACTTGAAGTTAAATTAGCTTTTGTTAAAATCCAAAAAATCGGTTTCCTCTCAATAAAAAGATAGGCAAATCCTCTAAAGAAGGTTTCCTCTGGTATTGCAACGTAGAAAAGATAAAATACAGCATCATCCAATATCTGTTTCGGATACCTAATTCCGTTCAACTTAAATGATATTAAAGCATAAATGGGAAGTATTAAGACCGATGTGATAACAGCATATGTGAAGCCTTTCTTATAATTCCTAAATCCAAGTTTTTCCGGATTTTTCTTAAACACAATTATAGGAACACCTATGAGGTAAAAAAGGTTAAATAGGCATGCGTAACTTCCAAAGAATCTTGCCGAGAAAGAACCAAGAATTACAAAACCCAAGTAAGCGATTAGAAAATTCATGTTTCACCATTTGTTAAAATGTAGAATGCTTAAATTATCCAACAAAGGAGCAGCCAATGGCAAGTTTTGACGTTGAATTTTTCGTGACCTATAAGAAGGGGACATTGGATCCCCAAGGCGTCGCACTTGAAAAAGCTGCGAAAGCTCTTGGGTTTAAAACGGTTAGAAACGTGAGAGTTGGAAAGTACATAACCATGCAGATTGAGGGAAAGTCCGAGGATGAGGTTTCTAAAAAGCTCAACGAAATGGCCAAGAAGTTCTTGGTGAATCCTGTGATTGAGGATTATAGCTTTAAGGTTAAAAGAGGGTAGTATGAGGTTTGGGATAGTTGTTTATCCGGGAACAAACTGTGATAGAGATGTTGGATGGGTTATTGGGAGCGTTTTAGGGCAGGATGTCAAGTATTTATGGCACAGTGAGTCAACGTTGACAAACGTTGACTGTGTGATAATACCGGGTGGATTTTCCTATGGAGATTACCTAAGGGCAGGTGCAGTTGCCAAGGCCTCGCCGATAAACGATGCAATATACAATTTTGCCCAAAAAGGTGGGCTGGTGATGGGCATATGCAATGGTTTTCAGATACTACTTGAAATGGGGCTTTTAAAAGGTGCCATGTTGCCAAACAGAGATCTTAGGTTTATATGCGAATTCGTACATCTGAGGCTTGAAAACGATGCAACGCCATTTACAAATCTCTACAGTAAGGGGGAAGTGCTTAAAATTCCAATAGCGCATGCCGAAGGTAACTATACGTGTGATGATGAAACGTTGGATGAATTAGAGGGAAATGGACAGGTAATATTGAGGTATTCCTCAGTTGATGGCACGGTTTCTGATGAATTTAACCCTAACGGTTCGGTTAATAGCATAGCTGGTATCTGCAACAAGGATGGGAATATCTTTGGCCTAATGCCACATCCAGAGAGGGCATCGGAGGCGATACTCGGAAGCACCGATGGCCGAAGGATGTTTGAATCAATATTAGGAGTATTCAAGTGAATTCGGGCTTATCCAGTGATTCAAAGAGACCTTCATGGGATGAGTACTTCATGGCCATTGCAAGGCTTGTATCAACGAGATCTACATGCCTTAGAAGACATGTAGGTGCCGTGCTGGTGAAGGATAAACACATTATAGCCACCGGCTATAATGGTGCACCAAGGGGTTTAAAGCATGCAAGTGAGGTAGGATGTTTAAGGGAAAAGTTAAATGTTCCAAGCGGTGAAAGGCATGAGCTATGTAGGGGCTTACATGCAGAACAAAATGCCATTATACAGGCTGCCGTATACGGTGTTTCAACAATAGATGCGGTTCTCTACTGTACGCATTGTCCCTGCTCGCTTTGCACCAAGATGATAATCAATGCAAGAATTAAAAAGGTAATATACGAGGAAGGCTATCCTGATTGGCTAGCAAAGGAATTAGCCAATGAAGCTAAACTTCCAATAGTTATGTTTAAACCAAAATCAGAGGAACATCGATAGATCTATCGATACAGCTCCCCTCCTGAGCATTTCATCCTCTGCACTGCTGCCATCGGAAACTGCCTTTGAAGCATCCTTGAGAAAGAAGCTAACATAACCGAGGTTAATTGCACCGATAATCGTTTGTTTTACGCAGTAATCCGTTGCAAGTCCGCCTATAAAAACCCTTTTGATGCCCCTTTCCCTTAAAAGTGAATTAAGCAGTGTTCCCTGAAATCCTGAATATGCCTCAAGCTCAGGTCTATCACCCTTATTGATGATAAATGTATTGGGTGGAAGCTCTAAGTTTTCGGCAAACTTTGCGCCATCCGTATTCTGAACGCAGTGCCTTGGCCACAAACCGCCGTTTTCCTTGAAGGATATATGATTTTTAGGATGCCAATCCCTCGTTGCAAATATCGGTCTGCTCATAAGGTTAAACATCCTTATATATTCGTTGAGAATTCCTATTATCTTATCACCCTTTGGCACGGGTAGGGCACCTGATGGCAAAAAATCCCTTTGGACATCAACAACTATCAAGGTATCAAGATCGGTTATCTTTATCAATTTTTCCTCCTAAAATCTTCCTAACATCTTCTGCATTTTCAACATTGATAACGTTTATATTCCTATCGATTCTCCTTATTAAACCCTTTAAAACCCTCTTTGGACCTATTTCATAGACTGTTTCTATACCCATTTGCCTTAAGGCCTTGATTTGTTCCACCCATCTTACAGGTGAAAAGAGCTGCCTGTAAAATGATTGTTTTATGTCGCTTGGTTTGGTTAGAGGCTTGACGTCGGCATTGTTAAGAACGGGGACGGAAAGTGTGTTGAATTTAACCTTGTCCATAACCTCATAAAACTTGTCTGCTATACCTTTCATGAGTTTTGAGTGAAAAGGTGCTGAAACGTTGAGTCTAACTATTCTTTTGGCGCCTGCTTCCTCTAAGAGCTTTTCGGCTTCCTCAAGTGCCTTTAACTCACCTGTTATAACCGTTTGCTGGGGGCTGTTGTAATTTGCAATGTCAATATACCCTTTCACATTTGAGATTACTTCGCCTATCCTTTCAGGTGAAAGCCCTATTACCGCTGTCATTCCCCCAGTACCTTTGGGAACTGCTTCCTGCATAAGTTTCCCTCTCTCCCTAACTAAAAAGGACCCGTCACGAACGCTAAACCCGCCGGCAGAACAAACCGCTGAAAACTCACCAAGAGAATGTCCTAAAACTACACTTGGCTTAACTTCAAAGCCGTTGCTCCTTAAAACTCTTAGGATTGCCATGCTAAACGTTAGTATCGCTGGTTGTGCATTGTAGGTGACCATTAATTCACTATCACTTGAGTCAAAACAAAGTTTAACTATATCTACCCCTGCACCTTCTGATGCTTCCTTAAATGTTTCCCGTGCCTCATTGAATTCATCAAAAAGTTCCCTTCCCATGCCTAAATACTGGGAACCCTGTCCCGGAAACGCAAATGCTATCAAGCTAACCTCCAATCCTAAATTATAACTCGTTCCTTAAGGCCTTCAAAAGGTAAAATGAGCCTGCAACTATAAGCGGTTCACCGTTAAATTCCTTGAAGGCCTTTGAATCTATACCCATTATCCTCGCTTCTTTTAAAAGTTCCTCTGTCCTCATGCCCCTTGAGTTTTTAATGTTAGTTACAAGGAGTTTTTTACCGCTAAATTTAAGGTAATTCCTTATGACTTTTAAGTTTCCAGCTACGTCCTTATCCCTCAGACACGAAAAAAGAACATTTGCCTTTACATTTAAGGACTTTAGAGTATTAAACAGGTTCTTCAATGCATCGACGTTATGTGCGACATCAATTATCAGCAGAGGTTTTCTTCTGATGACCTGGATTCTGCCATTAAGCTGAACTAAAAGTGCTTTTTTGGTAAGTTCGTATGATGGCTTAATGCCAAAGACATTCCTTAACAGAAGCCACGATGCAAATATGCTTGAAACAGCATTATAGGCTTGTGCCTTACCGATGAGATTTGTCTTGAATGTTTTTTTATTGTACGTAAAGGATGTTCCTCCAAGTGAAACATCAATATTCCCTGCTGAAAAATCCCTTCCATAAATAAATAAGTTGTCAGTAAAATCCTTAGCCATATCCGATATAATCGGTTCATTTTTGGATACAACAGCTGGGCAATTTTTTATAACGGAAAGCTTTTCAAATGCAATATCCATAATGTTCTTGCCAAGGTAATTTGTATGATCGATGTCAATGTGGGTAATCAGCGCAGCGGTATGGTTTAACACGTTTGTTGCATCCAATCTTCCACCAAGACCAACTTCAAATACGTTAAAATCACAATTCCTAAATAGAAAGAGCGATACAAGAAAAGCCGATTCAAAGTACGTAAGGCTATACTTATCTATTAAGAATTTAACGTTCAAGAATGCATCGTTTAAAGCCTCATCTGAAACGGATTTTAAGCCAATCATGAAACGTTCATTAAATCTATAGAGATGCGGGGATGAAAAGAGACCACACCTCAAGCCATGTGATTTTAAAATAGAAGCCACAAGCAAGGCGCTTGAACCCTTCCCGTTTGTTCCGGCGACTATCAATGATGGTGGTAACTTTAGGCTAAGCTCCTTAACGGCGGAATTAATCCTGTTAAGCCCAGGCTTCCAGACAAATTCCTTGTCCTTAAAGAATTTCTCAAATAGGGTCATTTTAAGAGGTTTAAAATCCTTGAGATCGTTTCCTTCAATTTATGCCTTTCAACAACCATATCTATAAGTCCATGTTCTAAGAGAAACTCCGAAGTTTGAAAGCCCTTCGGAAGTTTTTGTCTTATCGTTTGCTTTATTACCCTTGGTCCAGCAAATCCTATTAAAGCCCCAGGTTCAGCTATAATGACATCACCAAGAAACGCAAAGCTTGCAGAAACGCCACCCATCGTAGGATGGGTCAAAACGGATATAAAAGGTAACCGTTTTTCCTCGAGGAGCGTTAACGCTGCGGATGTTCTTGCCATCTGCATGAGGGAAATGGTGCCTTCCTGCATCCTTGCACCGCCTGAAGCCGATATGGATATAAATGGAAGATTTTCATTTGCTGCCCTTTTTATATTTTTCACTATCTTTTCGCCAACGGCAGCTCCCATGCTACCGCCCATAAATCTGAAGTCAAGGCACGTGACAACGACATCTATGCCACCTAACTTTCCCCTTGCATTTATGGCAGCTTCACTCAAACCTGTTTTTGCCTTTGCTTCTTCTAAACGTTTTGTATATGGTTTGATATCAATGAAGTTTAGGATATCCCTTGAAGCGATATCCTTGTCTAATTCATCAAACACACCTTCATCAAAAAGTGCATAAAGCCTGTCCCTTGCAGGTATTGGAAAGTGATAGCCACACTTTGGGCAAACCATGAGGTTGTTTTCAAGCTCACCCCTAAAAAGAAGCGACTTACATTTATCACACTTCAACCATAAACCAGAGGGAAGCTGGCTTTCATGCTCCTTTCTTACATGTTTCTTAAAGAATCCCTTAAACATTTGATCCCTTAAAGCATACTAATGTAGGTAAAAGATCTAAAAGTTCCAAAAACGGCTTTGAAGCAATTTTATAGTAAACCTTATTTCCCTTTCTTTCCTTTGTTACAATGGATTTATATTTAAGTGTTCTCAAGTGTTGCGAAAGCGATGATTGCGATATACCCAATTCCTTTTCAAGTCCGGTAACACACATAGGCTTTTCCTTTAATCTAAAAAGTATCTTCAACCTTACAGGTGAAGCCAATGCTCTCAAACACTCGGCTCCACTTTCAATCTGTTCATCAGTTAGTGTTACTTTATCCATAATAACCCCCAGTAATTTAGTTAATAATAGAATATAATCAGATATTCATACCTTTGCAAGAAATAAAAAACCACATAAATTGTAATTATAATTGTGCATATAGGAAAGTTAGTGGAAAACCTTTACATAGTTTCAACCCCAATAGGAAACTTAGAGGATATAACCTTAAGGGCATTGAGAATCTTAAAGAATGCCGATATAGTTGCATGTGAGGATACAAGAAGGACTAAAAAACTCTTATTGCATTATGGTTTACTTAATAAAAAGCTTGTTTCATACCATGAATTCAATGAAAGGACGGAATCTAAAAAGCTTATAGAGCAAATGGAATCCGGAAAGAGTGTTGCAGTTGTTTGCGATGCAGGAACGCCCTGTATAAGTGATCCTGGCTATCGGATAGTAAAATTGGCAAGGCAGAGAGGGATAAAGGTTATCCCGATACCCGGTGCATCTGCGGCTGTAGCTGCACTTTCAGCTTCTGGTTTTCCAAGTGATAAATTCATGTTTTACGGATTTTTGCCTCGGAAGGAGGGGCAATTAAGAAGAAGTCTAACCGAGATCTCAAGTTTACCCTATACGGTTATCGCATACGAATCACCGCATAGAATACTTAAAACGCTTGAGGAAATAAAAGACCTCATGCCAAAAAGGAAAATTGGCCTCTATAGGGAAATAACGAAGTTAAATGAGGAATTTATAGATGGAACAGCGGAGGAAATTCTTCTAAATGCTAAAAGCTTTAAAGGAGAAATTGTCCTACTTTTTCCACCTTCCGATAATATGGCAGAAGTTGACTTAAATAATTTAATAGAGAAACTAAGAAAAGAGGGAAAGGACTTTAAGGAAACTGTAAAACTTGCCCGTAATATTACGGGCAAGCCTAAAAGAGAGATTTACCAGAGAGCTTTAGAGATATTTAAACGCTAACAGGGATATTCGGTTTATAAGGTATAAGCTCATCGTTTTTATATTCGTAAGTCCTTATATTGCACGGTCCACCGATAAACCTTTCGACATCCACAAATGCAGCATACTTAACGTCAAACCACTTAAGTGTAAGTTTTAGGGCAATCATAGGATCAAAATCCTTACAGCTGTACGCGTCGAGACTAAAGAAGTTCTTTTCAGGCCATGTATGGATAGTGCAGTGGCTTTCAAGCCAAACTGATATACCGGATATACCGCTATCCTTTGTAGCCCTCCTCCTTAGTGTATCCTCCATGAACTCAAGGGTCTTGCTTTTAACGTTTTCATCTGCGAGTCTTTTGCTGAACTTCTCGAGTTCACAGTTTGCAAATGGAAAGCGGGCTACTATTGGAGGATAAACCAGCGTCATATCAAGCTGCCTTGCCACTTCCTCCGTGTAGTCATAAATAGACTGAACAGTGTTGATGCTCGTGATGTCACCCACCGTGGCATCCATCATGACATGTCTTCCTACAAATTCCATGGCAACCCTCCAAAGTTTAAATTATTTTTTCAAAGGAACAACATCCACCAGTATCGTTGCTTCAAGATCCTTGAAAAGATGAATTTTAACCTCGTATGTCCCAGTTTCCCTTATCGGTTTTTCCAGTATGATCTGTTTCCTTTCAATGTCCTTAAAACCATTATTGTGGAGTGCGCTTGCAATCTGAGAGGTTGTAACTGAGCCAAACAGTTTTCCCTCTTCGCCAACCTCATGTTCAACCGTAACTCTCACCGATGAAAGTTTCTCAGCAAGCTTTTTGAACCCTTCGATTTGCTTTTCAGCTTTTCTTTTTAAGGCACTTATTTGTCCCTTTACAGTGCGAATATTTGATTGAGTTGCAGGAACGGCTATAGCCATAGGCATCAGATAATTTCTTGCATAGCCATCCTTAACATTTACCACATCACCGATTTTACCAAGCTTTTCGGTGTCCCTTAGAAGAATTACCTTCACTTTGTACCTCCTCTTAACTTTCTGAAGTCAAACCAATAATCAAACATGCCAATAAGCCCAAGCCCAACAAGGGCTAGACCCGGTAAAATTACAACGAAGATGAAAGCTGCAAATTTAATCCACGTATTTACGTTTTTCAACTCGTAAATACCAACCGATAGACCTTGAACGAAAAAAATGCCGAATACGGCTATGACTAAATTTTCGCCGAAGATGCGAAGGGGTGCCAAAATCATACAGATACCGCCTATGATAAATGCCAATACAGGTGCGAGACCAAAATCAACCTTTTGAAATCCAAAATCTTCCCTTGATACAAAGAAGATTGCTGCAAACATCATAGCTGAGAGTATACTTGATGAAAGGAAATACATACCCCATCTGAGGTTTGCTATTGATGATAGAGATGGAATCTGAGGCATACCAAAGGTGAAATCCTCAAAACATGTAACGAGGAATAAGAATATGGAAAGCCCAATAAAAATCCTATTAAAAGGAAGTTTGCCATTAATTAGGGCGATTATGTATCCTGCAAAGCTAAACTCAAGCACATTTAAAGTGGTATCTGCACCGAAAAGGAGGTACAGAATACCGCCCATGATACCGAGCACGATAATTGAGGGTCCAAGGCTTCCTCTCTTTGCCAAGAGGTATGAAACAGTACAGGTGGCTAATGCAAATATCAACGCCAACGGTACCAATACTGGCTTTCCATACATAAATCCCGTTGTAATAAGCAGAATTGCATATAATCCCAAAAGATTAAGGTTTTTCATTAGCCAACCTTAATAAATGGAAGCAATGCTAAATGCCTTGCCCTTTTAACGGCTTTGGATAGTTGCCTCTGGTGTTTAGAACAGACACCGGATATTCTCCTTGGAATAATTCTTCCCCTTTCGCTGATAAATGACCTTAAAAGGTCAATATTCTTATAATCGATTCTCTTGATTCCTTCGGCACAGAACTTACAGTACTTCTTTCTTCTTATAAACCTTTTTTGATGAAGATTTGCCATTTTTACCTCCTAAAATTCGATATCGTCAACATCTTCGTTATTTTGTTCACCGTTCTTGGTACGCGGACTTAAATCCTGAACCCTATTTGCAGTAACCTCTATCCTGGATCTCTTTTCGCCTTTGTCCGTTTGCCAATTCGATTGTCTAAGCCGTCCTTCAACAAAAATCTGAGAACCTTTATTTAACCTACCTACAAGCCTATCCGCTTGATCACCCCAAACAGTTATGCCGATGAATACCGTGTCATCCTGCCAATTGCCACTCTTATCCTTATATGGATTATTGACCGCTATTCTAAAACGCGAAAATGGCTTACCGGCCGTTGTATGAGAGAGTTCCGGATCAGCAACCAATCTTCCAATGAGAAAAACCCTATTCAGATTTGCCATCTACCTTTTCCTCCTTTGGTTTTTCCTCCTTAGCTTTTTGCTTATCTAAGAGTTCCTTTACCTCTCCCTTATTAAGCCTAAACGTCAAGAACCTTATGGTATCTTCATTAATCTTAAAAAAGTTTTCAAGGTTCTTAACGAAGTCACCGTTATTAGTCTTAATATGTTCAAGAACATAGTAACCTCTATCGTAATCCTTTATCGGATATGCTAACTGCCTTTTGCCCCATTTTTCGGTATCAACAATCTCTCCACCGAAGTTTTTAATTGTTTTATCTACCTTTTCCAAAACCCTTTCCGTTTCCTCATCAGAAAGGCTTGGCTTTACTATATAGACAAGTTCGTAAAAGTATATCCTCATGATTATCCTCCTTGATTGCATCTGCTTAAGATTTTTTGGTCAATTGTACCGTTTTTTAAAATCAATAAAAGGCAGTCAACGGCTCTATCTATGGCGTCCTCAATGGCTACTTTTTCCTCGCCAAATGGTGAAAGCACATAATCAGCTATACTTTCACCGGAAATAGGTCTGCCAATGCCTACCTTTAATCTTGGGAATACTTTGCTCTTAAGGTTTTCCTGTATGGATTCAACACCCTTATGTCCCCCACTGCTTGAATTAAATTTGAGCCTCAGCTTGCCAATAGCCATATCAATATCATCATGAACAACCAGAATCTGTTTGGGTTGAAGCTTGTAAAAATCAGCGGCCTTTTTAACACTTTCCCCACTAAGGTTCATAAAGGTCATTGGCTTTAGGAGAAAGATACCGTAAGGTGTTGAAGCTATTGTACCTTTAAACTTGTCGCCTGAGAAGCTTACACCAATGGTGTCTGCTAATTTATCTACAATCATCCATCCAACATTATGGCGACTATTCATATACTTAAGGCCTGGGTTTCCAAGGCCAACGATCAGCTTAATGGGTTCGGGCAATTAAGCTTCTCCTTGTTCTTCTGGAGTCTCTTCCTCTGGAACTACTTCCTCCGAAGGTGCTTCTTCCTCGGCAGCTTTTTCAGATACTATGGCAACTGCTTCGTCTGGGTTTTCAAGTACCTTTACGCCTTCCGGCAGGTTTAGATCCTTAACGTGAAGTACATCCCCAACGTGCAACTTGCTTACATCAACAACTATTGCATTTGGTATGTTTCTCGGTAAGGTTTGTATTTGAATTTCCCTTAGGATTTCCTCTAAAACGCCACCCTCTTCGGAAACTCCAATCGGAGTACCCACAAATTCGAGATCAACGGTTACTGTAATGGTTTCTCCAAACTTAACCTCTTGAAAATCAAGATGTATTGGGACATCACCCAAAAAGTTGTACTGTATATCCTTCAATATACAGGTCCTTTTCTCATCACCAATGTCAAGGTTTATAAGCCCATGATGGTGCTTGACTTTTCTTACCTCTGACATCGGAATGGCGATGCTGGTGCTCTCTGGTCTTCCTCCGCCATAGATAACAGCTGGAAGAAGGCCTTCCCTGCGTAACTTCCTTGCCACGCCTTTGCCTGTTCCTCTTCTAAGCGTAGCTTTCACACTAATGGTCTTCATTGATACCTCCTGTTTTGGATTTTGCGGGAAAGCT
>CAZXGR010000002.1:13140-68394 GCA_964640245.1 uncultured bacterium
TTTCACACTAATGGTCTTCATTGATACCTCCTGTTTTGGATTTTGCGGGAAAGCTAGGCATAATATAATACTGATTCAAAATTTTTCAAAGTTCTGTTGGTATAATCTTCAAATTAAGGAGGTTTTGTAACAGTTATTAAATGGTGGAATTCGTAGTGGAGGAAGAAATTACAGTGTTAACCATTCAGTGTGAGCTTGAGTTCGAAACCTTAGAAAGGAAATTTTAAAATGAGGAACTTTTCATCATGCATGTGTTATGCCTGCGATAGGCTTCTTAAGGGATGGGGAAGAGAGGAATTAAAGAAGTACCTTCAAATGGTACTCCCCTTAAACTCAAAGTACTGTGATAATGCAATGCTGAAGGCTAATGAAGTTTTAAGAAGCTGTAGGGAAAATTTAAAAAGCCTTAAGGATAATCCATCTTCCCAACATCAGGTCAACCAATGGAAGAAATCTGTAAGGGATAAAGGATGGGGAATCCTTAGGGTAACCCTCACCTTTCCTCTTCTTGGGAAGTTCTTCAATTCTTCCTTAAGGCCTGTATTGGTTAAAGGGAAGTAGAAGGAGATTGTGAGAAGGTTAATTCCTGCACCTGGTGCAGGAATTAAGGATAGCTCAAAAATTCCGCCTGCTGGTGCTTTGAGCTGTCCCGATAAGGCGGATAACAAGTACACCAGCCTGAACTGTACTAATGTGCGGTTCTGCTAGCCAGGCAATTGTGAGCAAAGTCTATCCTTTCATCCAATATAAGAGCGATATTTTGCATGTTGAAGATAAATCTTGCCTCGCATTAGCAAATAATTTTGAAACCCCTCTTTACGTCTACAGTAAGTCATCTATGGTTAATTCCTACCTTGAATTTCATAAGGCTTTCAAGGATATCGAACACATTATATGCTTTGCAGTTAAGGCAAATTCAAATAATTCAATAATAAAACTTTTTACCGGTCTTGGGGCAGGTGTGGATACAGTTTCAATGGGTGAGATCTTCAGAGCCTTAAATGCAAACGTAAGTCCAAGAAAGATAGTCTTTGCGGGTGTTGGAAAGAGAAATGATGAAATAGAGTATGCATTGAGGAAGAAAATTCTCCTGTTCAACGTTGAATCTGAAAGTGAGCTCCAATCCATAAATGAAATTGCAAAAAAGTTTGGAACTACGGTTGATATCGCCATTCGTATTAACCCTGATGTTAATCCTAAGACACATCCACATATATCGACGGGAATTAAGGAAAGTAAGTTTGGAATAGCTTACGATAAAGCATTGGATGTATACAAAAAAGCTCGTTCCCTTAAAAACATTAGACCAGTGGGAATCCAGTTTCATATAGGTTCGCAGATACTTGACCTATCGGTTTTCAAGGAAGCCATTGAAAAGGTTGAAAGGCTTGCCTTAGAAATTAAGGATGCTGGTATTGAACTATCCTACCTCGATATTGGTGGCGGTATAGGCATAAGCTACAAACCAGACGAACAGGAACCATCCATCAGTGAGCTTGCCAAGTTGGTTGTACCTGTCGCTAAAAATTTAGGTTGTAAACTTATAGTAGAGCCAGGTAGGCGGTTAGTTGGTAACGCAGGCATCCTTCTATCACGAGTTATACGTGTAAAGAGAAAAAGTGGAAAAAATTTTTACGTTTTAGATACCGGTATGAACGATATAGTAAGACCCATGCTTTACAATGCATTTCATCAGGTAATACCTGTGGTCAGGAAAGGTAAGAAAGAGGTTAAGGTAGATATAGTTGGTCCGATATGTGAGACTGGAGATATCATAGCAAAGGATAGAGGCATAGAACCATTAAATGAAGGCGATATTGTTGCCATATTAAGCGTTGGTGCGTACGGATTTTCCATGTCATCAAACTACAACTCGAGGCCGAGATCAGCTGAGGTTATTGTAGATGGGGATAGATCTCTGCTCATAAGGCAGAGAGAAAATCTTGGCGATCTAATATCAAGGGAGACTATGATTGAACCGTAAGGGTACCTACTGCCTTTTCTTTAAGATTGGGGACATAAACATTAAAACAAGGGGAAAGGAATTTAGCTTAAAGTCTGGTATGTATGTTTATGTTGGTTCGGCCTTCGGTAGCGGGGGTCTAAAGGCCAGAATAGAAAGACATTTGAGAAGAGAAAAGAAGCTGCACTGGCATATTGACTACGTTTCAACAGATGTAAGTTTTGAGATGCTCAGCATTTTGATTTTAAGGAACAGAAAACTTGAATGTCAGATGGCAGAGGTTCTTAATAAAATGTTAAAACCGATAAAGGGATTTGGCTGCACAGATTGTAAGTGCGAATCACACCTTTTTAACATAGAAGAGAAGAGACTTAAGGGCATATTAAATTTTCTGGAGGAAACTTATGGATTTGAGAACTACACTAAACAACTTGATAGAGAAAAAAAACCTATCCTTTGATGAGTCAAGGGATCTATTCGATGACATAATGGATGGAAAACTTTTGGAAGCACAAACAGCTGCTTTTTTGGTAGCTCTAAGAATGAAGGAAGAGATACCAGATGAGATAGCAGGTGCTGCTTATGCTATGAGAAAGAGGAGTAAAAAGGTAGTTTTGGATAAACCACTTAACGATAGGATTGTCGATACATGTGGAACAGGTGGAGACATGACTAATACCTTTAATGTATCCACATGTGTAGCCTTGACAGTAGCGTCATGCGGTGTTCCTATTGCAAAGCATGGGAATAGATCAGTTTCAAGCAAATGCGGAAGTGCCGACATATTAAAGGCTTTGGGAGTTAAGGTTGAACTTGAGCCGGAGGGAGTTAAGAGATGTATAGAAGATGTTAACTTCGGTTTCATGTTTGCACCAATATTTCATCCCGCAATGGCAAATGTTATGGGCGTAAGAAGGGCCTTGGGCGTTAGGACAATTTTTAACGTTCTTGGCCCTTTAACGAATCCGGCTGGTGCCAAAAGGCAACTTATCGGTGTATTTTCAGCAGACTTAACCGAGAAGGTTGCGGAGGTACTCCTAAGGCTTGGGACAAAAAGCGCTATTGTAGTTCATGGGGAAGATGGAATGGATGAGGTAACGCTTACCGGATTTACAAAGGTAACGGAGGTTAACGGAAAGAGCATCAAGAGCTATACGGTTTGCCCTGAGGATTTCGGCTTTAGACGGACGGATCTACCGGATTTATCTGCTGGTAAAACAATAGACGAGAATATCGAAATTGTAAGGTCGATACTTAAAGGGGAGGACAATTCGCCAAAGACCGATATGGTTTTACTTAACTCCGGCTTTGCGCTTTATGCTTCAGGAACCGTAAGGAATATTAAGGAAGGCATAAGCATGGCAAGAAATGCAGTTGGGAACGGAAGACCTTATGACACCTTGATAAGGGTTGTAGAATGTTCAAACCGGTAGATAAGAGCCTCCAGCTAAATGCTAAAAGGCATATCAGGAGGGGAAGGCGTGCCTTTTTTCTTTCAGCTTTAATACCTGGTTTGGGGCAAATGTACCAGAGAAGGTATCTTACAGGAGCCTTCTTCTTAGTAGCCTTCTTTTTCCCATTTTACTATGTTTACATAGTTGGTTTTTCCATCAACTACGGTCTTGCCTCACTATTGATATCACAATTCATTCTCTTTGTACTTCAGCTACTCGATGCGAAAAGCCAGCCGTTCAGGCAAACATCCCCATGTGAGGATGCATGTCCACTCCATGTAAACGTTCCATCCATAATGTCATGTGTAGAGGGGGGAGAATACGATAAAGCTTACGGTATTATGTGCTTCAAGACACCATTTGCATATACGTTGGCAAGCCTATGTAATGCCCCATGTCAACTGAAGTGTGGTTTACTAACGGAGAGGCCTTTAAGAATAAAGGACGTATGCTTAAGTACGTTTGAAACCTTTTTAAATAATGTAAGGGTAGAGAAGAGAGAGCCTATATTTCCCCTAACCAGTAGAAGGGTAGCCATTATAGGTTCCGGTATTTCTGGTTTAACGGCAGCTTACTTCCTATCATCCTGCGGTATCAGTGTTGATGTCTTTGATGAAAACGATCCTGGTGGAATGCTGAATTTCATACCATCGGTTAATAAAGAAACGCTAAGGAAGGAAGTGAAAATTGCTATGTCATTTGAAAACTTAAGGTTTTTTAAAAAGTCAGTAACTAAAATTATGGGATACGATTATACCCTTGAGTCTGGAAAATCGATGGATAAAAAGCTTACTGTAGAGGTTAAAAATAGCAGTATCATCTATCCTCTTCAGGTATTGGGGGGCTTAGATAAACTTAACGGTAAGAAAATAGCCATAGTAAATCTGAATAATTTATCGATACCTATAGTAAATTCTCTTTATAATTCGGATATTTCCGTTTTTCATCCAATGAAACTATCAAATGCCGTTATAGGTAGATTAAAACACAACGTTAAGCTGTATCAAAACTATAGAATAGCGTCAATTATTGATAATACTATCGAATTTCAAAATGGGGCAAAATCCAAGTTTGACATTGTCATTCCATGTCTTGGCCTTGATTTAAGGAGATCAAATATTGGAATGCCCATAGGAAACCCTGTATCTGTAGTTGGTGCAGTAAAGAGCGCAAGAAATGCCGCATATAAGGTACTTTCAAATTTTAAACTAACTGAAAGGGCTTGGTTTGTCAGCGATGTCTATGTACCAAAGCCAAACCTAACTCCCAAAATTTTCCCTGCTTCCGAGGCTTCCCTTTGTAAGCATTGTGGCATGAACGTTAGGTCGTGAACATTTTTTATTTTGTTTTTGAAATTCTTGATTTTTCGGGTTCGATATGTTAAACTACTTCATAACGTATGGGAGGCAAATGGAAAATTCAGATAGTTTATTCGAGCTTCTTAAAAAGGACAGCCGTGGGAGAACTATTCTTAAAACCATAGGAAAAAGTGGATCTATTGCCAAAACCTCTAAACTGTTGAATCTTAGCTATAAAACCGTATGGAACTATGTTACACGCATCAACAATACTTTCAGAGGAAAAATAGTTGAAACTAAGATAGGCGGTAAGGAAAATGGAGGTGCCTATCTTACGGACCTCGGAAAGGACATTTTGAAGCTTTTAGATGAACTTGAAGCCAATACAGATAAGTTGATTTTTCTTACCGGTTTAGATGAAGCAAAACTTAAAAATTTATTAGGGAGGTATAGCGTGAGAACGAGTGCGAGGAATCAAATACCAGGAAAGGTTACAAGGATCAAAAGAGGAATGATAAGTGCTGAGGTCGAAGTTAAAACGAAGGGCGGAGAAATATTAACGGCACTTATAACTATGGATAGTCTTAAAACACTTGGAATACAGGAAGGAAGCGATGTTTTTCTTCTAATAAAGGCTACCTGGGTAATTATAGGGCAAGAAGAAGGAATCAAACTCAGTGCGAGAAATATTATTCCTACCACTGTTAAGAAAGTTGTCAAGGGTCTCGTGAATAGCGAGGTTATCCTGGAAACTGACGGAGAAACTCAGATTACATCGGTTATAACGAATGAATCGGCGGAAAGCTTAGGGCTAAAGCCGGGTAAAAGGGTTAAGGCGATTTTTAAAGCTTCTCATGTGATAGTTGGAATCTAATTTTAGGGGAGGATATGAATATGCGTAAGGCTTTATTGATCCTTAGTCTCTTATCCGTAAATTCTCCTGTATTTGCTCAGAAGGTATCAAATGAGCAATTGTTACAGAAGGTTCAACAACTTGAACAAAGGGTTAATAAACTTGAGGTTGAAAATAAGGAACTCAAGAAAATTGTTCTTCGAAAGGGCAAGCCAGTTTTAACTTCAAGGAAGAAAACCAAGACGCTTAACGTTGGGGGAAGGGTTCTCTTCAGGTTTTCACAGTTTCAAAACAGCGGAAAATCAATATTTGGTGATAAGGGTAACGGTTTCAGTGTGAGGAAGGCACACCTGAGATTTTCCGGAAAGTTGAACGATAACCTTCGCTACTTCATTCAGTTTCGTTCCGATAGGGGAAATAAGGTTCAGCTCTGGGATGCATACATGAAGTACAACCTTGGTAAAGTTTCCCTAAAGGCCGGCCAGTTCAAGGTTCCCGTTTCGATGTCCTACCTTGAACCCGGTGTTAAACTTCCACTTCCAGAGAGACCGATGGCTGTAAACAAGATTGCTCCGGTTTGGAGGGATGTCGGCATATCAGGCACATATAGTTTTGCGAAGGGCTACAAGGTTATAGCTTCCATTATGAATGGCGAAGGCTATAACTTTAAAGGCGGAAGTATGCCTTCCAACTCGGATAAGAAGTACATCTATTCCGTAGCTTTGGATACCGTGCCGATAGACAACTCAAACCTCAGCTGGAGACTTTGGCTTTCATATGAAACCGGCTATGACAGATGTTCGAAGATGTCCTACGAGACATACTACAAAGCTTCATCCCTTAAAAGGAACCTCATAGATGCAGAGACGAAACTAAACCTGAGACGTATCGGACTTTCCCTCGAGGGTGGATATCTTCACGATAACCCATCAAATGCCAAAAATTCAAAGGGAAAGATCAACCTTGGAAATGCCAAAGGTTATTACCTTCAGGGAGATTACGATGCATCTCCTATTATCAGAAACCTCCACATCGTTGGTAGGTATTCCTACCTTGATCCGAATACCGATAAGGATGACAGCCATGACTCAGACTACAAAACCATAGGTTTTTACTACCTCATAAATGGTTGGCAGGCAGCCCTAAGAACATCATACACATGGGCAGGTGAAAGGCACGGGAAGAGCATTGATAACAATGAGTTTATAACAGAGCTGCAATTGTTGTTCTAATGTGGAGGGTATTAATTTGAAGGAAGTGTCTCAATATCAGTATTGAAGGAAGGGATCTTGAGTCTAAAGGCTATTGAGGATAAAGATCAGTTGGGTTTTTGATGATTTGATAAGGTTGAATTAATTAGTTTATCCTTCCTGGGCGTGAAGACCCTTCCCTGAGGAAGGGAAGGGTAAATTCCCGCAGTAATTAGGTCTTTTTTCCTTTTCCAACGACAATTCTAACATCCATTTTCTCAATGGGATATTTAATTCCCTTTAAAGGTTTTAAAAATCCAAAGAGAACTCCTTCCAATGTTTCCTTAACATAATGTTTTACAGGAACCCGCTTGTCGTTTATGAATACCTCTACCTCATCTGGGAATAGATCCTCCCTTCGCTTGATAAAGGTTTCCTCAATAAATGGAATTATTTTGCTGACATCATTAATTGAGAAGTTCTTGGTACCATCAACATGATAATCTGAAACAACCGCAACGATGTTTTTAACTTGACCTAAAAGAAGAGGCTGATTAACCTCCTTTCTCGTTACCTCAATTTTTGGAACGTTTGAGTCTTTGAACCCTTCACAGATGACTATATCGTAATCATCAAACAGGCTAAATGCAAGAAGTTGAAGGTCTGGCTTCCCAATTTTCTTAAAGAGTGCAAGCTCATCCGGAGTAACTATTCCAACAGCATCGGCTCCAGCTTCCCTATACCTATAGGAATCCTTTCCTGGTTTATCCTCGATGAGGTTTCTCTGTTTCGCAGATTTTAGAACTGCAACCGAATGTCCTTTTTGTTTGAGTTCTTTAACAACCTTAGTTGCGAAAGTGGTCTTTCCAGAATTGTGATAGCCAACGAAGGAAATAACCGGTACCATATCTTCCTCCAAACAAGTAGTAAAAATAATTATAAACCTTTGATGATCCATTGCAGTTTATTGGAATTTTCCATTGGTATTGACTTTACATATTTGTGGGGGTATTCTAATATTAAAATAATCGTTTGGAGGGTACTATGGGAATAACGCGAAGAAACTTTCTCAAAGCTACCGGTTTTTTTACGGCGGGGGCAACCCTGGGCATCGATCTGAAGCCTGCAAAAGCTAAAGCCGAAGGGTTGAAGATTGCCAAAGCAAAGGTAACGAAAACAGTCTGCCCTTATTGTGCCGTTGGTTGTGGAATGCTCGTTCACTCAATTCCCCATACCGATAAGGTAATTGACCTTGAGGGGAATCCGGATCATGTAATTAACAGAGGTGCGCTCTGTGCTAAAGGATCAAGCCTTAGGCAGTTGGCTGGAAGTGAAAATCCTCGGAGGCTTACCAAACCTCTCTATAGGGCTCCTGGTTCTTCTGAATGGAGAGAGGTCAGCTGGGATTGGGCACTTGGCCAAATAGCTAAAAGGGTTAAGGAAACGAGGGATAGAACTTTCGTTACTAAAAATGAGAGAGGCAATGTTGTGAACAGATGCGAAGGCATTGCAAGCCTTGGTTCTGCTTCTCTTGATAATGAGGAGTGCTATCTCTTGGTAAAGATGCTTAGATCATTGGGTATCGTTTACCTTGAACATCAGGCTCGTATATGACACAGTAGTACTGTGGCCAGTTTGGCCAACTCGTTCGGTCGTGGTGCAATGACAAATCACTGGATTGACATGAAAAATGCTGATGTTATTCTGATCATGGGTTCAAATGCGGCTGAAAATCACCCAATATCCTTTAAGTGGATTCAAAGAGCAAGGGATGAAAGGAACGCAAAGCTTATAGTTGTCGATCCAAGATTTACAAGAACTGCAGCTAAAGCCGATATCTATGCACCGATAAGGTCAGGAACAGATGTTGCCTTTGCCGGTGGCCTAATAAACTACGTTATTCAAACAGGAAATTACAATGATGAATATGTAAAGCTTCATACAAATGGACCGTGGATAGTTGATGATAAGTTTGGCTTTGATTCCGAGAATGGCGTTTATTCCGGATTTGTTAAAACCGGTGAATTTGAAGGTTCTTCATTTGGTCATTATAATAAGAAGGAAGGTGGTTGGACATATAAAAAGGATGCCAATGGGAATGTCGTAAGGGATTTAAGCCTTCAAGATCCAAGATGTGTTTTCCAATTCCTTAAAAGGCATTACTCGAGATACACACCTGAAGTAGTGGAAAAGATAACAGGATGCCCAAAGGAAAAGTTCCTTGAGGTAGCTAAGGTAGTTGCCTCCTGCGGAAGGCCTGATAAGGTAATGACGCACCTTTACGCAATGGGCCTTACTCAACATACCTTTGGTACTCAAAATATTCGTACCTTTGTAATACTTCAGCTTCTTCTTGGTGATATAGGCCTTGCTGGTGGTGGTATAAATGCACTTCGTGGTGAATCCAACGTTCAAGGTTCAACCGATATGTGTTTGTTGTTCCATACCCTTCCAGGCTACCTGAAATGCCCAATAGAGGATGAACAAACACTTCAACAGTACCTCGATAAGTGGACGCCAAAACCACTTATAAAAGGTTCGGTTAACTATTGGAAGAACTATCCAAAGTTTATGGTTTCGCTCCTTAAGGCATGGTGGGGTGTCAATGCCACAAAGGATAATGATTTCGGTTACAGTTATCTACCAAAGAGGGACAAAGGCAAGAACTATTCACATATAATGCTTTTTGAACAGATGTTTAACGGTCATTTTGATGGTGCTTTTCTATGGGGCCAAAATGTGGCCGTAGGTGGTCCTGATTCCAATAAGGAAAGGGCTGCTTTAGGTAAGCTTAAGTGGATGGTTTGTGTTGATCTTTTCCATACTGAAACTGCTGAATTTTGGAGAAGACCAGGAGTAAATCCATCTGATATTAAAACAGAGGTTTTCCTGCTTCCTGCTGCTGCAAGTTATGAAAAGGAAGGTTCTATTACAAATTCTGGCAGATGGGCACAGTGGAGATGGAAGGCTGTTAACCCTCCAGGTGAAGCAAAACCTGACTCTGATATAACTAACCTGCTTTTCAAAAGAATAATAAATCTATACAAGGAACAAGGCGGAACCTTCCCTGACCCTATAGTCAAGTCATACTGGCCTTATGGTGAGGAGATAAATGTGGAAAAGGATCTTCTTACCGAAATCAATGGATTTGACTGGAAGACAAGGAAAAGAGTTGCAAACTTTACAAAGCTCAAGGATGATGGTTCAACTGCTTGCGGAAACTGGCTCTACAGTGGTGTATATCCAGAGGAAGGTAACCTTGCAAAGAGAAGAAATACCAATGATGAGACAGGTACAGGGCTGTATCCAAACTTTGCATGGTGCTGGCCCGTTAATAGAAGAATAATCTACAACAGGGCTTCCTGTGATGATAAGGGTAGACCATGGTGTCCGGATAGGCCTGTTATCTGGTGGGATGGCTCAAGGTGGATAGGTGATGTTCCGGACTACGGTAAAACTACGCCACCTGACGCAGTTCATAAAGGTGTTGGTGCTTTCATCATGTTGCCTGAAGGTGTATCAAGAATCTGGGCACCTGGACTCAAGGATGGACCATTTCCGGAATTCTACGAACCAATTGAAGCTCCCGTTAAGAATTACCTTCACCCAAAGCAAAACTTCAGTCCTGCACTTTGGCTTGATATGAGCATAGTAAATGATGCCATGAATAAAAAGGGTAACCCAGATAAATACCCATATGTTGCGTTTACAAACAGGGTTGCTGAGCATTATCAATCGGGTGCCATAACGAGAAATATTCCATACCTTGTCGAGCTTATGCCCGATATGTTCGTTGAGATACCCGTGGAACTTGCCAAGGAGAAAGGTATTAAAAACGGTGGTAAGGTAAGGGTAACATCGGCAAGAGGAAGTATAACGGGTGTTGCAATAGTAACCCATAGGATGATGCCGTTAAACGTTAATGGTAAAAAGATCTATCAAATTTCTATGCCATGGGAATGGGGCTATAGAGGCCTTGCAAGAGGTGATAGTGCTAATAAAACTACGCCACACTGGGGCGACCCAAATACCATGATTCCAGAATTTAAAGGTTTTCTTGTAGATATTGCTAAAGCTTAAGGGGAAGCATATTGGCTTCCCCTCTAAAATTTAATTTTGGGGGTTAGGATGATTTCAGGAAAGATGAATACTAATGATAACTTAGCCTTGACTGGTGTTAATATTAAGGGGAAGGCGATTCTTTACGATGCAAGTAAGTGCACCGCGTGTAGAGGTTGTCAAGTGGCATGTAAGCAGTGGCATGATCTGCCAGCTGAAAAGACGCATAATTGGGGAAGTTACCAGAATCCAAAGAACCTATCGCCGAAAACGTGGCTCATTATAAGATTTGATGAGCATGTTGATGAAAATGGCTATCCATTGTTCTTGTTCAATAGGTCGGCATGCTTTCACTGTGAAGATCCTGATTGTGCAGCTGTTTGTCCTACTGGTGCAATGACTGTAAGGCCCGATGGTGTTGTCTATGTAAACCATGATCTGTGTATTGGCTGTGGTGCCTGTGCTGATGCTTGTCCATTCGGTGTTCCCCATATAGATCCCGAAACCCAGAAATGCTACAAGTGCGATTTTTGCATCGATAGAATCGATAATGGCTTAGCTCCGGCTTGCGTAAGTGCATGTCCTACAGGTGCGCTTAAGTATGGTGAAAGGAGTGAGCTCGAAAAGGAAGCGCTTGCAAGGGTTGAAGAATTGAAGCAAAAGGGGTTTCCGGAAGCTAATGCCTATGGTGTAGGTGATTATAAAACCCATGTAATGCTTGTTTTACCGTACGCGCGTGAGAAGTACTCGTGGATTTTACCCAAACCGAAGCACACACAATCCGTTGCATGGTGGAAGGATGTCTTTAGTCCACTTGGAGCTATAACCCTTGGGGTAGCAGCGTTGGGAAGTCTGTTCCACTATGTAACTATTGGTCCTAACAGAATTGAGGAAGGTGTTTCCGAGAAAAAGGAGGACAAGTAATCAATGGCAGTTAAACATAAGTACACCCATACCTTGCATGCGTTGGCATTTACCATTATGGCGTTATCAGGGCTTGCCGTAATGATTAAGGGCAATAACGCTTTTGGGGCTTTGTTCGCCGGTAAGAAGAACGCAGAGGTTGTTCACAAGGTAGTTGCTTGGGTGTACCTATTTACAAATTCCTACTTGGGTCTTAAGATACTGCCAGAAATGGGAATTAGGGGTAACTTGACGGTAAAGGCCTTATTCCAAAGATTGTTCTATTGGTTTGTCTTCCTATCGCTTGTAATTATGGTTCCTACGGGCCTTCTTCTCATGTTCAAACAGAATTTCTCAGCTGGTTTGGTGCTTTTTACCCTTTCGATTCACAAGACCTTTGCCCTAATTCTGATAGGTATTACGGTAATACATGCTTTTCTAAGGTTTCATAAGCCAGGGATGCTTTTTGAAGAGTACAAGGAGATATGTAGGAAATGTGTTGAAAAGCTATGTATTGGGGTTTGCCCTACTTGGGCCATATCAGTTGCTTCGGATGGTTCAATAGCTTTTGATGACGTAAGATGTATAGCTTGTAATAAGTGTGTTGAGGTATGCCCTTACAAGGTTGTTTACTACTCCCAAAGGGGAGTTTGCCTTTACGTAAAACCAATTAATTTTAGGAGGTAGGTTATGTTAGCTACTGCAAAGACAGAAAAGCAAAATGTGAGATACGTTAAGAAGTACGGTATGCTTACGAGATTTGCACATGCAGTTCACTTGATTTCGTTTCTATTTCTTGCATTTACCGGTTTGGCACTTGCATATAAGTGGGATGCATTTGGAAACATGATATTTGGTTCAATGAGAAACGTTAAGTCTGTTCATGAATTTTTTGGATGGATCTTGACTATTTTTGGTGCGATAGCACTTCTTGCTATGCTTCCTGAAAGTATTCCCAAATCATATGATTTAGAGTGGTTTGCCAAGCTTGGTGGTTACCTTGATCCAAGCCATAAGACGCACGTTCCGGCTGGAAGGGTTAATGCTGGTCAAAAGCTTTACTATTGGTGGTGTGTCTTTGCGCTTATCGTAATGGCCATTACAGGTTTTTCCATTATGTATAACCTCGTTCCTCCGCACACGAAAGCAACGTTTCTCGTAATTCACTTTGTTGTTGCAATTATATGGATCGCCTTCCTGATAGTACATCTTTACCTTGGGACAATTGCCAATCCTGGTAGTCTCCCGCAGATGATTGATGGAAAGGCCAGCGTTGATTACGTTAAACTCCATTGCCCTAAATGGTACGAAGAGTTGAAGGAAAAAGGTTTAGTATAGGAGTAGCGATGAATTTCGACCTTGCCATAAAGAGACTGGAACAGTTGAAAGTTGAGAAGAAAGAACTAAAGGGTATGCTTGATCTTTATCAGAACATACTTGAGTTTCAGAAGGCTATGATAAACGAACAAAAAAGAGACCTCCCTATGGTTACCACCGCTGTAGATAAACCCCTTCTTGGTTTCTTAGGAGATCTTGAAGGGGATATCTTAAGCAAAGCTGCAGGGAAGTTCTTTAAGTTTTTGCTTAGCTTTGGAACTTCCCAGATGAAGGCAGCAGCCTCTGGGGCAATGGAAAACGATAGTTTTAAGCCCGAGAAAATCAATGCTACCTTTCTTGATTACATAAAGGATGGTAAGGTCATTCCTGGAGTTTCCCCTGAATTTTTAAGGCTGACAGTGTTTTCCGTTGCTCCAATTTTTTTATCTCCGTTGTCGGAAAAGCTTGAGAAAGAGCTTCCCGAGGATTTTGAAAGTGTCACATGTCCGTTTTGTGGCTCGAAGGCACAGGTAGGCTATTTGAGTAAGTCTGAAAATGGTCGAAGATACATAGTGTGCCCCGTCTGCTACGGAAAGTGGCATATAAAGAGGGATAGATGCGCTAATTGCGGTAATGAAGGTTTAGAGGAAAACTACTATTTATTTGTTGATAATTCAAACGAGGATGAACACTGTAAGATTGAAATATGCGATAAGTGCAACCACTACATTAAATCTGTAGATGAAAGAATCCTCGATAAAAAGGGAATCCCATGCGTTCCGTTTGTTGAGGATTTGGCAACGGTATACCTTGATATCAAGGTATTAGCCGAAGGTTACAAAAAAACAAATCCATCACTTTTTGGATTTTAAAATCTAACTTAAAAGGGGGTTGTTATGAAGAGGAGATTGTTAGCTCTAACAGCAGCAGTTTTAATGGCGTCGCCGGCTTTTGCAGGTGACAGTACAGATACACAAGCCCAAATCGAGCAACTTAAGCAACAGATGCAGGCTTTGCAGGCAAAAATCGGGGAGCTTGAAGCCCAAAAGGGTGTTGGGGCTAAAGCTGTAACGGGTCTTAAAAGCGGTGTAAAGGTTTACGGTAGAATCAAAATGGATGCCATCTATGATACACATAACATGGGGGCTGATCAGTTCATTAAGATCCTTCCCAAAGCAGAGGGTAAGGATAGGGTAACATTTAATACCAAGGATACGAGAATTGGCTTAATTATCAACGGTCCAGAAGCAGATGGATGGAAGACAACAGGTAGATTTGAAGGTGGCTTCTATGGTAACGGCGGTAATGATAACGGTCTTTTCCGCATTAGGCTTTCGTATATTAACTTGAATAACGGTCAAGGGACAAACATTAGGTTTGGCCAAGACTACGTTCCTATCGCAAGGCAAATGGCTTCAACGCTTGATTTCTTCAGCCTAGCATCGGCTGGTAACCTTTGGGACAGGGTTCCACAGATAACCGTTACGCAGAAGTTCAACAACGGTTTTGGAGTTTTAGCAACGGCCTATAAAAGCTCTGCAAAAACTGACGGTGTTGACATGAGAATGCCGTGGGTCGGTGCAAAGGCATTCTATAAGGGTGATGTCTTCGGAACAGGTAAACCGATTTACTTAGCCCTTGGAGGAGCATATAGAAATGGTGATGCCACAGTGGACAGTGTTAAGGATAATGTTAATGATTATCTTGTAGCTGGTGAGTGGAACCTTCCATTTACACTTGCCATTCCTATGGATCTTAAGGGTGAAGCATATGTAGGCCAAGGCCTCGATACAAGAGATTATCTCGTATTTAGCAAACCCTACTATAGGAGCGGAAATAGCGTAAATGAACTCCAAACTTACGGTGGTTTTGCCCAACTTTCCATGAAACCGCTCAGAAAGGTAAAGGTTAACCTTGGATACGGTATCGATAATCCTGATAATAGTGATGCCAGAAAGGCAGGAACCTACACTGAAAACTGGAGAGTGTTCGGAAATGCTCTCTATTCGCTTGCACCAAATGTTTCCCTTGGTGCAGAGGTTCAACATGCAGAAACACATTATCCTGGTGATGTAGAACATGGTGAAGAGTACATGGTATCAGCTATCTATAACTGGTAATCTTTAGTGCCTTGCCAATTGGCAAGGCACGATTTAATCTTTTTAAGCTAAGTTTCTTATCCTCCAAACTTTCAGTTTAGTTTTAACTATGGTCAAGAGTACTTTGTGATATGCTTTTAGAGCAAGGGGTAACCATGGAGCTTTTTTCGAGGGAAAAAACCTTTGAAGTTCTACCTAATAAGACTTTGAAGCTTGAGGAGTTTGTCGTTAGAGAAGTTCCGTGTAAGATATTCTTGAATGATGAATGTATAGGGAGCTCCATGGTTCTTCCTTGTGATTTGAAGGAGTTTGGAGTGGGTTTTCTCTTTTCGCAAGGTTATATTAAAGGATCTGAAGATATAAAAAGCGTGGAGGTTCGTGATATAAATAAAGTTTTTGTTTATACAAAAGATAGAAATAAAGAAAAAAGGGATACAATTTTTATTCCAGGATGTGAATGGAACGAAAAAACTTTAGGAATTATGATAGAAAAATCTCTTGAAAAACTTAAAGAGTATAAAGTGAAGCTTTCGGAAGTAGATAGATTGATAGAGGAAACCCTGAAGAGAAACGAAATTGGAAACCTAACTCACTGTATCCACGCCTGCAGTTTTTGGTCTCGGAGAGGGTTTGAGGCATTCTATGCCGATGTTGGAAGGCATAACGCGATTGATAAAATGATAGGGGCAATGCTTCTCGGAAAGTTTTCTTCATCTGGAGCAATCTATACAACTGGAAGGCTTACCTCTGACATGGTTCTAAAGTGTGCAAGGGTTGGAATTCCAATTCTAATTTCAAGAGGAGCAACATCTTCTTTGGGACTTGAAATTGCAAGAAGAACAGGTATTACGCTCATCTGTTACGCAAGGCCGGGAAGAGTAAATGTTTTTAATAGACCAGATAGGGTGATAAGGGGGAACTAAATGGTGGAAAACTTTTACATTGATTTTGATAAGGCTCTAAAAATTGCTATGGACAATGCTCCTCTGATTCCTAAGGAGAAGGTTTACATTTTCGATAGTTTCCATAGGGTTTTAGCTGAAGATGTATTAGCTGACAGGGATAATCCTCCTGCTCCTGTTTCCGCAATGGATGGTTATGGGGTAAGGTTTAATGATATAAAAACTGTTCCTGTAAGGTTAAAGATAGTTGATAACATTCCGGCAGGAAAGCTTCCGAATAAGGAAATAAGGAAAGGTGAAGCTGCGAAGATCTTTACAGGTTCCATTATCCCGAAGGGTTGTGATACGGTTGTGCCAGTTGAATACACAGAGGGAGAGGGTGGCTTTGTTACAATAAAGAAGGTTTTCCAAAGAGGTTCAAACGTAAGGGAACGGGCAGAGGATTATAAAAAAGGATCTGTTGTTCTGGAAAAGGGAACTTTTATCACCCCGGTTGAAATGGGCATACTTGCCTCAGTCAACAGAACCCGTGTAAGTGTTTCTATGAGGCCTCGCGTGGGAATAATAGTAACGGGAAATGAGGTTGTAGAGCCAGGAAAGGAAATTAAAGAGATATCCATGATTAGAAATTGCAATGCATATACTCTCTATGGGCTTGTGAAGGAAGCAGGGGGAGAGCCAGTTTACCTCGGAATTGCTAGCGATGAAGAGCAAGAAACCAAGAGATCCCTTATTGAAGCATTTAAAGTATGTGATTTAGTTATTACCTCCGGTGGGATATCGATGGGGGATTACGATTTTATAAAGGTGGTTCTTCCTGAAATTGGTGTTAAACCCTTTTTTTACAAGGTTAAGACAAAGCCAGGAAAACCGGTTTTCTTTGGTAAAAGAGGAGAAAAATTTATCTTCTCGCTTCCGGGTTTTCCAGTTTCTACGGTGGTAAGTTTCAATAATTTTGTCTTTCCATTCATCAGGAAGATGCTTGGAGCTAAGAATATCTTTAGAAAAAGGGTAAAAGGCATTCTTGCAGAAGAGTTCAAAAGAAAAAAATCTGGTAGGATGGAATTTGCAAGATGTAGGTATACCTATGATATGAAGTCTCAGGAATACAAGGTGTTTCCTATTAAAAAACAGGGTTCGGGCATTCTCTCAGCAATGGCTGGAAATGTTGGTTTAATGGTTGTTCCGATAGGAATCAATTACATGTCTGCTGGAGAATTGGTAGATTTAATTCTTATTAAGGAACTGTAGGTTTTAGGGAGGAGTCATGCCTAAGGTACACTACTTAAGGGTTTCCGTTACGGATAGGTGCAACTTTAGATGCAAGTACTGTATGCCAGGGGGAATAAAAAAGTTTATTCCTCATCCAGAGATACTTCGGTACGAGGAAATAACCGAAATTGTTAGGGTTTTTACGGAATGTGGTATAGATTCAATTAGATTTACAGGTGGCGAACCACTTATAAGAAAAGGAATTGAAAGCCTAATAGCTCAAATAAGGGAAATGAAGGAAATAAAGGATATATCTCTGACAACAAACGGTTTCTTTCTCTTAGAAAAATCCGAATCCTTGAGGAAAAATGGGTTAGATAGAGTCAATGTTAGCATTGACACTTTGAATCCGGAGAAGTTTGGATTTATAACCGGAACAGGCAATACTAAGGCCTTGTCAAGAGCCCTCTGTGGGATAGAGAAAGCAATAGAGGAAGGACTAACCCCAGTTAAGGTAAATACAGTTTTGATAAAGGGCTTTAACGATAATGATGATGAAATTGAGTCGTTTATTAAATTATCGGAAAAATATGGAGTGGAGGTTAGGTTTATAGAGTTGATGCCGATTGGGGAGAAATCATTCTTTAAGAAAAACTTTATTCCTTATACTGTAATAAAAACGAAGGTCGAGAGAGATTTTGGGAAACTCGTTCCCATTAAAACAAAGGGAAATGGTCCTGCAAAATCCTTTAGCGTAGAAGGGACAAAAGCAAAGTTGGGTTTCATTACACCTATCAGTGAGCCCTATTGTAGTTCATGTAACAGGGTACGGTTAACCTCAGATGGAAAGTTGAGGCTATGTCTTTTGACCGACGAAGAGGTAAATTTGAAATCGATTGTCAGAGATTCTGCCTATAAAAGGTCTCATCTTAAGAATGTAATTGCCCAAGCACTTTTGAGAAAAAGGGATATTAACGGCATTGCAGCCCTTAAAAATGGAGGATGCTCAAGAAAGATGTTTACAATTGGGGGTTAAAATGTCAATTGGAGGAATTTCATGAAAACGGTAGATGTTACTACGAAGTTTGAGACGTTAAGGACTGCAAAGGCTATTGGTAGAATTAAGCTTGCACCTGAGACGATAAAAAAGATTGTAAATAAGGAGGTTCCAAAGGGGGATGTCCTTTCAGCTGCGCAGATTGCAGGAATTATGGGTGCAAAGAGAACTGCTGAACTTGTTCCCTTTTGTCATCCAATTCCCATTGATGATATAGAATTAAATACCAAAGTTGCTAAGGATTTCATTGAAGTTGAGTCAGAGGTTAAGGGAATTTGGAGAACAGGATACGAAGTTGATGCAGTGAACGCCGTTATGGTGGCACTTTTAACTATATTCGATATGTGCAAATCCTTTGACAAAACCATGGTTATAGAAGGTATAAGAATCGTTTCAAAGAGTGGGGGAAAATCCGATTGGGCTGAGGACCTGAAGGGTTTAAGGGCAGCTGTTATTACTGTTAGTGATTCAACATATGCTAAGAAGAGAGAAGATAAAGGCGGTCCCCTTGCAAGGAAAATATTAGAGCAATTTGGGGCTAATGTTGTAGGTCATACAGTTGTTCCGGATGAAAGGAAAGTTATTGAGGATGCCATAAGGAAGTTTGAGCGGATGGGGGCAAACATTATAATAACGACCGGTGGAACTGGGTTTAGCGAGAGGGATGTAACTCCAGAAGCTACTTCTGAAGTCATGAAAAAGGAAATGGTAGGTTTTTCGGAGGCTATGTACATTGTCGGAATTAGATTTACTCCAAGGGCTTTGATGTCAAGAGCTAAGGCGGGGCTTTTGAGTAAGAACTGTATGATCTTAAATTTACCGGGAAGTGCAAAAGCCGTTAAACAATACCTTCAAATGTTCTTGCCGCTTATGAAACATGCACTTAAGATGGCAAAGGGGGAAGGGCACTGATAGGTATCACGGTTTGTATTTTAGCGGGTGGTAAGAGTAGTAGGTTTGGGAGGGATAAGCTATCTCAAACTCTCTATGGGAAACCTTTAGTTGAGCATGTCGTTGAAGCTACAAGGGGTTTTCCTGAAATTTTGATTGTTGGAAAGTTTCTTGATAAGTTTAGACATATAAAGGGCGTCAAGTTGGTGTTGGAACCTTTCGGAGGTTTTTCCCCAATCTATGGAATTATTACGGGATTGAAAGCTGCAAAAAATGGTAAGGTTCTTTTTGTTCCCGGAGACACACCGTTTTTGAGGGCTGATGTTTTAAGGGCTTTTTCAAAGGAGATTCCGCCTGTCGTTATCTCGGAAGGGGATAAGCTTCACTCCTTATTTTTTTTGATTTCGAAGTTTCAAACTTATATTGTTGAGAAATTTTTAAAGTCCAAGAAACATAAGATTTCCGAACTTCATCGTTTAATTGGAAGTAGGAAGATCGATATAGAAGAATTCTCATACTTAGATTACCAAGGGAGAAGCGCTCTAAACTTAAATACAGAGGAGGAATTTCATAAAGCCATCGGTAGATAAACTCTTAAAGGAAATTAAGGAGTCTTCGAATCCAGAAAATCTTGGGATGATCTTGGTTCATGATGGGGTAGTAAGGGAATCCTCAAGGGAAAACGGAGGAAAGGTAAAAGAAATGGTACTTTCCTTTAATGAAGGGAAACTTAGAGGAATAGTGTCTAAACTTGAAAAGAGAGAAGGAATTGAGGCAATTAGGGTTTGGATTAATGAGGGCAGGCTGAAGATAGGTGATGATATCATGCTGGTTATCGTTGCAGGAAGGTTCAGAAAGGATGTCCTACCGGTTTTTGAGGAGCTTTTATCAAAGATCAAGAAAGAAGTTGTAATCGAAAGAGAGATTTTGCCTTAAATCCTTATCCCCCTTTTTCCTAGAAATTCAATTGCTTCGGAATTTCCCTTCGCTTTGCTCTTTATAAAGTTGATGAATTCATCTTCATTAAACATCTTTATGTTAAATTTTCTTGCCTTAATAAACTTAGATCCAGGATCTTTTCCAACCACAACCAAGTACGTTTTATGCGTTACAGAATTTGTGGCATTTGCTCCTAAAAGCTCAACCAGTGTTTGCGCTTCCTTTCTTGTAAAGTGCTTGAGCTCACCTGTAAATACTATGTTCTTACCCTTTAATGGTTTGGGAAGCTTTATCTCCTCCTCTTCTTCCTTTGTCCTCTCAAGTTTAAACCCTGCCTTTTCGAGTTTCTCTATCATTTCGAGGTTCTGTTTAGCTTTAAAGAAGTTCTCTATGCTTGTTGCCGTTACTGGTCCAACCCCGGGTATCGATGCAAGCCTATCGAATGTTGCAGATTTAAGGCTTTCAATATCCTTAAACCTTTTAGCCAAAAGCATCGATGTCTTTTCACCAACATGCCTTATACCGAGAGCCGTAAGTTTCTTATAGAAGGGTCTGTATTTTGATAGCTCAATGTTCCTAAGAAGATTTTCAGCTTTTTTTCTTCCCCAAAGTGGCAAACCTACAAGATCACTTTCCTTTAGATAGTATATGTCAGATATGGACTTTACAATTTTCCTGCCCAGTAAAAGTTTTGCCGTTGATTCGCCTAACCCCTTAATACTTAAGACTTTTCCCCAATATATTAAGTGTTCTAAAAGTTGAGCTGGGCAATTTATATTTGGACATCTTGGTACTGCTTCATCTAATTCTCTTACTATAGGTGCTCCACATACGGGGCAATGCTTTGGTGTTTCTATGGGTTTTTCCTTTCCCGTTCTCCTTTCCTTAATTGGTTCAACAATATACGGTATCGTTTCCCCAGCCCTTTCTATCATAACGTAATCGCCTATTCTTATATCCTTCCTCTTAATTTCATCAGGGTTAAATAGTGTTGCTCTTGACACCGTTGTGCCCCCAACCTGTGTTGGTTCAAGTACGGCAACAGGTGTAAGCGCACCGGTTCTTCCAACTTGCCATACAACATTTAAGAGCTTTGTTACAGCCCTTTTGGATGGAAATTTGTATGCAACTGCCCACCTTGGGTGGTGAAGCGTTTCACCAAGCTTATCCCAATCGCATGTGTCATTTATCTTTACCACCATACCATCTGCCGGAAAATCCCACTCGTTTCTTTCCTCCTGTTTCTTGAGTATAAACTCTATAACCTCATCTATCCCCTCTTCCTTTGCCCTTATAGGCGTTACCTTGAAGTTGCAGCTTTCAAGGATGTTTAAACTATCCTCATGTGTCCTTATATCCCTGCATAGCTTTAGAGGTTCCGAGTAAATAATGTAATAAACATAACAGTCGAGATTTCTCTTTGCTACTTCTTCCGGGTCCTTCAGCCTTATCGTTCCGGCAGCTGCATTTCTGGGATTTGCAAAGAGGGGTAATCCTGCTTTTTCCCTTTCCTTGTTTAACTTTTTGAATACGGATTTTGGCATTAGAACCTCACCTCTAACAGCGGCAAGCTTTATTCCATGCTTTGAGAATGGTGCCCTTAATGGGATGCTCTTTATCGTTTTTACGTTCAGGGTAAGATCTTCCCCTTTTATACCATCGCCCCTTGATACTGCCCTTACAAGTACATCATCCTTATAGACTAACTCCATACTGAGACCATCAAACTTTGGCTCTACAACGTATTCAATTTTCTTATCTCCTAAGGATTCCCTAATCCTTTTGGCCCATTCCTTTAGGTCATCGGCATTATATGTGTTTTCGAGTGATGCCATCTCCGCAAGGTGTTTGACCTTCCTAAATTCACCCGTGAAGGCAGCCTGAACCCTCTGCGTTGGTGAATCTGGCGTAATTAGTTTTGGATGGGTATTTTCAACGTTCTCAAGTGCATGAAAAAGTTTATCGAATTGATAGTCAGAAATGACAGGGGAAGCTTGAACGTAGTACTTGTAATCATGGTACCTTATTACCTTTCTTAGTTCCTCCGCTAATTCTTCTGCCTTGCCTTCAGGTAAGTTTTTATAAAAACTGCTATCCTTATTTTTTATCACCTCTAAAAGTTTGTTAGTTAGGTCTTGAAGCTCTTTCTCAGCTATAGTGGTGTACATTTTTCCTCCTTCATTTTGCTATTTTATCATCGATTTATGCTTGACATAATGACCTACTAGGATATATTATTTTACCATCAAAGCGGGCGGATAGCTCAGCTGGGAGAGCGCCAGCCCTACAAGCTGGATGTCACAGGTTCGATCCCTGTTCCGCCCACCATTTCATTCGGGGACGTAGTTCAGCTTTGGTTAGAACGCCGGCCTGTCACGCCGGAGGTCGCGGGTTCGATACCCGTCGTCCCCGCCACTTGCAATTCCTGTATAATTCTCCAGGAGGTTATTTGATTTGGATATGTTTGTCAGGGATATAGATCATTTAAACGAAGGAGAATCATTTAAAGGTTACTTCATCTTGGAACAGGTCGAACTTAAGAAGCATAAAACCGGTCAAAATTACCTTAGGCTAATTCTTTCCGATAGAACAGGGGCTATTCCTGCGCTTTTCTGGAAGCCCCCAAAGGAACAGGACTTAATGGTTTTTAAGAGAGGCATGCCTGTATTTGCAGCTGGCCATTTTGAAACCTTCCAGGAAAAGCCACAACCAAAGCTTACAGATTTAAGGTTAGCAAGAGAAGGAGAGTACAATCCCGAGAAGTTCTTGGTGAAAAGCAAGTACGATATTAACAAACAATACGAAAGCCTTTTGGGGAAAATTGATTCTATATCTAATCCTTATTTGAAGAAACTTCTCGAGTACTTTTTCCTTGACGATGATTTTGTGAAGAAATTCTTAAAGGCACCAGGTGGAAAGATAATACACCATGCCTGTATTGGAGGATTGATAGAGCATACACTTGGCGTGTGCGAGATATGTGAAACAGTTTCAAAGCGGTATAGGAACATTAACAGGAATTTACTTATCGCTGCCGCGCTACTTCATGACATAGGAAAGGTGAGAGAATACAGCGTTGGTATATCCATAGAGAGAACCGATGAGGGCATTCTTTTAGGCCATCTCTACATGGGTGCCGAGATGATTTCGAAGGCCATTGACAGAATAGAGGGTTTTCCTGATAGTTTGAGGGTTAAACTTCTACATTGTATACTCTCACATCATGGTGAATATGAGCACGGATCCCCTAAAAAACCCAAAACCCTTGAGGCTGTGGTTCTTGCCAATGCAGATGCACTTGATTCAAAGGTAAAGGGTTTTGAAGAACAGATACAGAGAGAGTTAAAGGATCAGAAGGGTTGGACAAAACGTCACTTTGCTTTTGGTGTGCCAATATACTTTGATAGGGAGGACCTAAGTGAAGTATAAGGATGTTGGCGTTGATATAGAAAGAGCTGAAAGGATTGTAGATGACATAAAGAAAATAGTTAAACCGACACTTACCAAAGATGTAATTTCAGGAATAGGAGGTTTTGGGGCAGGTTATCTTTTGCCTAAGGGCTACAATGAGCCTGTGTTGGTTTCATCCACGGATGGTGTAGGAACAAAGCTGAAGATTGCACAGATGATGAATGTTCATGATACTGTGGGGATCGATCTTGTAGCAATGTGTGTTAATGATACGATTACCATGGGTGCTAAGCCATTGTTTTTTCTGGATTACATTGCAACCGGAAAACTTGACGAAGGTGTTGTAAAAAAATTGGTGACTGGGATTGCCAAGGGGTGTGAGCTTTCGGAATGCTCGCTTGTAGGCGGCGAGACGGCGGAGATGCCGAACTTTTATCCAGATGGCGAGTACGATCTTGCAGGTTTTGTGGTTGGAGTAGTTGAAAGAAAAAGTATGATAACCGGCAAGGATATTAGAAATGGAGATGTTGTTTTAGGTTTGGCTTCTTCTGGCGTTCATAGTAATGGATATTCCCTTGTTAGAAAGCTTTTCTTTGAAAAGCTTGGTTTGAATGTCGATGATTACGTTCCTGAGCTTAAGTCAAAATTGGGAGATGTTTTAATAGAGCCAACTAAGATATATGTTAAAAGCATCATGTCCCTAATTAAAAAGGTTAAGGTTAAAGGCATAGCTCACATAACAGGGGGAGGAATACCAGGAAACCTATCAAGGGTATTACCCAATAATCTTGATGCCGTTATAGATAAAGATAAATGGAAGATTCCTAAGATCTTTTCCTACATGATGAATAGAGGAAAAATTTCAGAGGATGAAATGTTTAAGACCTTTAATATGGGTATTGGCATGTGCGTAGTTGTTTCTGCTGAGGATGAAGGAGTATCGATTAAAACATTAAGGAATTCAGGAGAGAAAGTTTATAGAATTGGAAGAATAGAAAAAGGAAATGGTTTGGTAAGAATAGTATGAAGAGAATAGCTATTCTTGTTTCTGGTAGAGGAACAAACTTTGAAGCTATAGCAAGGTCAATAATAGATGGCAGGATAAAGGCAAATCTGCCGATCTTGATAGCTGATAGAAAAGGTATAGGTGCCGTTGAAATAGCAAAGTCTTTAAACATAAAGTGGTTCGTTGTAGATAGAGGGAAATTTGAAAGCAGGGAAAGCTTTGATGAAGAAGTTTTAACTCTATTGAAAAGCGAGGGGATTGATCTTGTGTGCCTTGCCGGGTATATGAGTATAGTTTCAGGTAAATTACTGAATGTTTTTAAGGGAAGAATGCTAAACATACACCCAACGCTCCTCCCATGCTTTCCCGGTATAAAACCACATAGAAAAGTGATAGGCTACGGTGTAAGGGTATCTGGTGCCACGGTTCACTTTGTAGATGAGGGTGTTGATAGCGGTCCGATAGTCATTCAATCCGTGGTTCCCGTTTCACCAAATGATACGCCACAAGTACTGGCTGACAAGGTTTTAGTGACGGAACATAGGATATATCCTCAAGCTGTTAAGTGGTTGGTTGAAGACAGGTTAAGAATAATAGATGAAAGAAAAGTTATCGTGAGGGATGCAGATTACTCAAGATTACCCTTTGTCCCTGCTTTAGAGGATTTTTAAAAGTTGAAGGTTTTTAGATTATCAAACGGCATTGATGTAATATACGAGGAAAATCAAAGGGATGTGGTATCCTGTTCCATTTTTTTGCCACTTGGCTCATCCTATGATGTTAAGGATGGGATTACATTTCTTTCCTTAAGGGTTGGCTTTAAACCTTCTAAGAAAGATAGTAGCTTAATGGAACGATACGGTTCACCTATCGTCGTTGACACATCGAATGACTACTCTGTAGTTATGTTTCAAACGTTGAACAATAGTTTTTTAAGTTATGTGAATGTTATCGATAAGCTTTTGAAAAGGGAACATTTTAATGAACATGAATTTTATGTTGAAAAGCAGGGTCTTTTATCAAAACTCAGGTCAAAGATTGAAAATCCATTTACCATGTGTTACGAGGAGCTTATTGGCTTGACCTATAGTGGCACGCCCTACGAGAAACTTCCCTACGGAAGGGTTAAAAGCATTAGTAGCTTGGCAGTTGGCGATGTTGAGTCTTGGTTTAAAGGTAAGGTTCTGCCAAAAAGATCAGTTATTTCGATAAGTGGAAGGATAGCACCAATGGATTTAGATGGTGCTCTGAAGCTTATTGAGGGTTTTAAAACCAAGGAACTACCAGAATTTACCCTCAACAAGGTAAATCCTAAAACTAAACGAATAGTCTTGAAAAGACCGCAAAGTACTCAAGCCTTCATCATGATTGCCTTACCTGCACCATCCCTAAATGATCAGAATTTTGTACCCTTTAAGATTTCAAATGTAATCTTAGGTGGGGGAACGAGCTCAATTTTATTTCAAATGCTAAGGGAGAAAAAAGGCTATGCGTATTCTGTTGGTTCGTTTTACCCAAGCAGAAAATTCGAAAGCAGGCTGTTTATGTTTATTGGCACGTCATTGGAAAAGCAGGCAGAGGCAGAGGATGAAATGATGAAAATTAAGCTTAATCTTGGGAACTTTATTGGTGCATCTTCCTTGAAAAGAGCCAAAAATTATATTAAGGGAACATATATCATGGAGTATGATACTAATCTTAAGAAATCATGGTACAAGGGTTTTTGGCAATTGATGAAGACCGATTATAATTTCAATAAGAAGTATTTAGAGTTAGTTGATGAGGTAAGGCTAGATGATATCGCTAAACTATCGCGGAAACTTTCCAGCGATGCTTTCCAGAAGGTGGTAGTAACGGATGGATAGAGTTATAATTGTAAGTGCATGTCTTATTGGTTTTAATTGTAGGTACGATGGCAAGAATAGCATGCTCGGACTGTTGGTGAATGCTTATAGGTACGGAAAGGTTGTTCCATTATGTCCGGAGCAACTTGGCGGATTGTCAACACCAAGGAAGCCGTCAAAAATTACATGTGGTGATGGCTTTGATGTACTAAATGGTAAAGCAAAGGTTTTAATGCCTGAAACTAATATTGATGTTACATCGAATTTCTTGAAGGGGGCATTTGAGGCTTTAAAGGCAGCAACGCTTTTGGGCAACAAGCTTTTGGCTTGCATATTGAAGGAAAAAAGCCCGTCGTGTGGGGTTAAATCTATATATAAATTTGAGGTAGATGAGCTTAAAAGGGGTATGGGTGTTGCAGCTGCACTTTTAAGCCAAAACGGGATAAATGTAGTAAGTTCGGACGATGAGAAGAATATAGAAAAATTCGTGAGGGAACTATATGGATAGGTTACCAAAGCTTAACATTGCTGGTTTGATACCTAAGTATCCTATAATTCAAGGTGGCATGGGTGCAAGGGTTTCACTTCATAGGTTAGCATCAGCCGTAGCCAATGCTGGTGGCATTGGGGTTATTTCATCGGTTCTATTGCACGAAAAGGACAGAAACAAACCAGAAAAGGAAACCTGTAAGGGTATAGATTTAAAATCCCTTGGGCTTAAGCCGTATCACTATGCGCAGGAACTTGCAGATGAGATTAAAAAGGCCAAAAGCTTGGCTCCTAATGGGATTATTGGTGTTAATATCATGTATGCTTTGACACATTTCTATGAACTGTTAATGACATCTATAGATGCAGGTGCTGACCTTGTTATTCAAGGGGCCGGTTTTGGAAAGGATGCGTTTAAGATATGTAGAACCTTTGGTATGCCCTTTGTTGAGATTGTATCAACTCCCAAAGGTGCAATTCTTTCAGAGAGGTTGGGTGCAGATGCAATTGTGGTTGAAGGTGCTGAGGCTGGTGGTCATCTTGGTACAAAGGAGAGCCTGTGGGATGCCTTGCCCAAAATAGTAAAGGTTGTGAAGAAGATCCCCGTTATTGCTGCCGGTGGTATATTTGATGGAAAGGATATGGCAAGGGCCTTTAAAATCGGTGCAAAGGGTGTTCAGATGGCTACGAGGTTTATAGCAACGTATGAATGTGACGCAGCTGATGCATTCAAGAAAGCCATAATAAATGCAAAACCTGAGGATTCTATATTTATCCCGAGCCCCGTGGGTATGCCTGCACATGCAATAAGGAATCCATTTACCGAAAAGCTTGAGAGGGAAGGCCATATTCCACATAAGTGTAGGTACAAAGGTTTGAAACGCTGTCCGGGTAATAGCTCTGTTTACTGTATAGCGGATGCATTGTTAAAGTCAGTTAATGGTGATGTTGTAAATGGCTTAGTTTTTTCGGGTAAGAACGCATTTAGGGTAAAAAGGATGTATCATGTAAGTGATCTTATAAATGGACTTGTAAAAGAATGTAATGATGAGCTTGAAAGGCAAAACCTTAATTTTGGGGGAAGTAATGAGAAGGAGCTTGCTACTAATGGTAACAGCAGGAGTATTGGGCAGTTGCGCACAGATGGGGGCAAACGTTCAAACGCAGCCTCAAACTAAAAATGATGTAGAAAACCTTAAATCGCAGGTTGCAGTTAATAGTGTAAAGATATCTGCCATGGACAAGCGCCTTGCAGATGTGGAGGATAAGTCTGCAGGTAATGAACAGGAGATCTTTAAGATTAAACAAAAATTGGAAAAGATCGAAAAGACCCTGTCATCCGTTGTTATCCCAACGCCAAGTGTTACAACCGAAAGTAGTGAAAATAAAACATCTCAGCCTCAAAGTGTTATTAATATCTCGGATGAGGATATGTATAAACAGGCCTTTGGTGCTATGGAAACGGGTGATATCGAAACTGCAAAATCAATATTTACCAAGTTGGTTCAAGAGTATCCAAAGAGTTCTCTTGCAGATAATGCCCTTTACTGGATAGGCGAGATATACTATTCGCATAACGATTACCAAACGGCTTCTAATTACTTTGAGAGGGTTATGAATCAGTATCCCAATGCAAATAAGGTACCTGCTTCTATGCTTAAGCTTGGCATGTGTTATAAGGGTATGGGAAATTTGGATAAGGCAAAGCAGTACTTTAACATGGTTATTCAAAAATATCCGGATTCGCCAGAGGCAGCAATAGCTAGAACAAAACTTTTAGGATTAGGGCAATAGTGGATAAGCTTAAAACAAAAGCATTGGCGTACAGGGGTGTTGACCTATGGTTAAACTTGGAAATTTCTAAGGGGAAGGATAATAATTATGAGCACATTGAAAACCTTTTGAAGCAAAGGTTTAAGACCGATAACTTAAACCCCCTTTTGGAGGTTTTAGGTTTATTAGAAATGTCCTTGATAGAGGATGCCTTAAGGGATAAAAAGTACCTTGATGAGCATGAGAAGGAAATCATTATACGGCAGGTTGTTGATGATCTTGCTAAGAACTTTAAGGATATTGTGACAGAAATGGAATCAATTTTGGGCGCATTAAGTGATAAAATTTCGTTCTTCAAAACTCTCTCTCAGAAATACAGAAAAGGAGGCAGCTAAATGTCTAACAAGGTAAGAATAGCGATAGTTGGTGTGGGTAATTGTGCAAGTTCTCTTATTCAAGGAATCTACTACTACAAATCCAAAAAATCACTAGAGGGTGTTTCCGGACTAATGCATCCCGATGTTGGAGGATATAAACCTTGGGATATAGAGGTTGTAGCAGCATTTGATATGGATAGGAGAAAAGTAGGAAAGGATGTAAGCGAAGCTATGTTTGCAAAACCTAATTGCACAAAGGTTTTCTTTAAGGACATTCCGCATATGGGTGTTAAGGTTCAAATGGGCCCAGTTTTGGATGGTTTCGCAAAGCACATGAAGGAATATCCTGAAGATGAGAGGTTTGTTCCATCCGATGAGGCACCTGTTGATGTGACAAAGGTTTTGAAGGAATCAAGAGCCGATGTTGTTGTTAATTACTGTCCAGTTGGTTCAGAGAAAGCCACAAGATACTACGCACAGTGTGCACTTGATGCTGGATGTGCATTTGTAAACTGTATCCCTGTATTTATAGCCTCTAATAAGGAATGGGCAGATAAGTTTAAGGAAAAGGGATTACCTATAATAGGTGATGACATAAAGTCTCAAGTTGGTGCAACGATTACACATAGAGCTTTAACGACGCTAATGGTTGATAGAGGTGTAAGGATAGACAGGACATATCAGCTGAATGTTGGTGGTAACACTGATTTCCTCAACATGCTTGAAAGGGCAAGGCTTAAAACAAAGAAGATATCAAAGACTGAGGCTGTAAAGTCCATGATTCCATATGATATGGATTACAATAATATTCATATAGGTCCAAGCGATTACGTACCATGGCTTAACGATAATAAGATTGCGTATATAAGAATGGAAGGAAGGCTATTTGGCGATGTTCCTATGTACATAGATTTGAAGTTATCGGTTGAAGATTCACCAAACAGTGGCGGTTCTGCCATTGATGCCATTAGGTGTGCAAAATTGGCTCTTGATAGGCATATAGGCGGTCCGATTTACTCAGTTTCATCCTATGCTATGAAGCACCCTCCAATACAGTATCCTGATTGGAAGGCCAAGGGCCTTGTTAACAAGTTCATAAAGGGAGAAATAGAGAGGTAGTTACTTTCTTTCCAAAAGTTCCTTGGCAGCCTGTAGGCTGCCATTTGTTCTTTTGCCTGATATCATTGTGGCTATTTCGCCTTCAACTTCGTTTTCATTGAGTTGCCTTATGGTTATCATATTAGATGGTGATTTTTCTACCTTAAAGATTTTGTCTGCCATAGCGGCAACCTGTGGTGAATGCGTAACGGCTATTATCTGATTTTTTCTTGAAACCTTTCTCAATTTCTCTGCTACGCTTGAAAGTACTTTGCCAGACATGCCTGCATCAATTTCATCAAAGACCATAGTGCTCCTTGTATCCACCATAACGTCAAATAGGGATATCAAAAACCTTGAAAGTTCACCACCGGAAATTGCCTTTGATAGTGGCGATAATGGAAACTTCGGATTTCCTGAAAATAAAAATTCGATGGTTTCGGTGCCATTTGGGCCAAATTCCTTCATTTTTCTAAACTTTATGCTAAATCTTGCATTTGTGAGGTACATATCCCTTAAATTTCTTAATACCCTTTCCTCGAGCAATTTTGCATGTTTTCTTCTTGTCCTGGTTAGTTTCTCAGAGATATCTAAAAGCATTTTCTCTACGTTTTTAACATCTATTTCTTTTTCCCTAACCTTTTCATCCAAGTTCTCAAGTTCTGATAATCTTTCCCTTGAATTTCTCAGGTGATCCATTATTGATTCATAGGTTCCACCGTACTTACCCTTGAGCTTATCGATCTCGTAGAGTCTCGATTCTACATCGTTTATTGAAGATCCAACCTCAATGTTTCCAAATTCTCCTTCGATATCCGCAACTATTGACTCTAATTCATCCTGAATAGTGCTTAACCTACCAAGTATGTGTGTCTTAACGTTAAGTTTTTCAAGTTCCGAAATAACCCTTGAAATCTGACTAAAGGCGGATGAATCTGAATCATAGAGTCTGGATTTTGAAAGGCCTAAAAAATTCTTAATGGATTCGGTTTTGCCTATTCTCTCCCTGAGTTCCAAGAGCCTTTCCTCTTCGTTCTCTTTTAGCTTTATGGATTCTATCTCGTTTATCTGAAACTTTAAAAATTCTATTTCGTCATTTCTCCTTGTGTTTTTCAGTTTAAGCTCATCCAGTTCTGCTTTTAGCTTTTTTAACCGTGTAAAAAGCTTTGAATAATCGAGAATTAGGTTTTTATCCCCCGAAAAGCTGTCAAGAACCTTGAGTTGGTATGAAGGCTTTAAAAGGCAAACCGAAAGCCTCTGTGATTGAAATGCTATAAGCGGGGAAAGTGTTTCGTATACAACCTTTTGTGTGGTTCGCATTCCATTCAGGAAATATCTCGAGTTATGTGGCATCATTTCCCTTCTAATATACGTTTCCTCATTATCCTCCTTAAAGAGAGCTTCTACAAATGAGTTTTCCTTAATTGGGAAGGAAGGTTTTTCGCCCTTTAAAAGTTTGAATAAACTCAAAAACAGTGTTTTACCTGTTCCAGTTTCACCAATGATGACATTTAGGTAAGGTGAAAAGTTCAGCTTAGCAGGCTTTATAGACGCGATAGAAGAGAATCCTATCTCACTTATCATAATAGGCTTCTCATTAAGCCAAGTATTCTTAACTTCCCTTCCCCGGTTTTGGAGGAAAAAGGGATAATATCCATTCCATTCATAGAAAGTTTAATGTTATCAACGGCTTTTTGCCTGTCGTTCTTGTTTAGTTTATCGATTTTTGTAGCTACTACAACATATGGAATTCCATAGTAATCAAGCCATTCCCTCATCTGTATATCCATATGTGTAATGCCTATTCGGGCATCGATCAGCATAAATACGAGTTTTGTATCCATATTTAACTTGAAGTAGGTTTCTACTAATTCCTTCCAACTTTCCTGCTTCCTACTTGAAATTTTAGCATAGCCGTAGCCGGGTAGATCAACGAGTACTACTTTATCATTTAATAGATATAGATTAATCGATTGCGTTTTTCCGGGTTTTGAGCTTACCCTCGTAAGTTTTGCTCCCATTACCTTATTTAAAAAGGATGATTTACCAACGTTTGACCTTCCAACTACTGCAACGTGAGCAACTTTGATGTGAGATACATTAGATACACTATAGATAGTTTTGTAAAGCTTTACAGATCTTATCTTTAATGGCATAGTTTACTTTAAAAGCTTGTTTATGGCCTCTGTAAAGAGGGAATCGTACTGTGGCGTATACCCAACATTGTAGTACCTAACATTCCCATTTCTATCGAGGATAAAGGTTTGTGGTATGGAATCGAGCCCCGTTATCCTAAGTGCATAATTATTCCAAATGTTTTCCGTTGACGATGCCATTGGAAACGTTACATGCATTTCCTCTTTAAATGGCTTTAAAAGATTTGATGGTCTTCCGGTATAGTCAACGCCTAAAGCTAAGACTACAACCTTTCCATCATAACTTTTATAGATTTTTTCCAAAAATGGCATTTCAGCTTTACATGGTGGACAGAACGTTCCAAAGAAGTCTAAAACTACAACCTTTCCCTTTAAATCCGAAAGCTTTATCGTTTTCCCGTCAGTGGTAGTTACAGCAAAGTTGTACTCCTTGACAGCCTTACTGTTTTGAGATGTAGTATTTTGATTGGCCAAGCTATTGGACTTGTGTTTATTGCAGCTTGAAGTAGCAAATGTGGCTAAAAACATAGCTGTGAAACTTATTAACTTTCTCCCCATATCTTTTCCTCTATGTACTTGGAGCTTGACATAGCAGCAATTGCACCATCGGAAACTGCCGTTACAACCTGCCTAAGTGGTTTTTCACGTATATCGCCAGCTGCAAAGATACCGGGTGTCTTTGTCTGCATCATGCTGTCGGTGAGAATAAAGTTGGATGGACTTAGATCAACAAATGGCACTATGGGGGCCACGTTAGGCTCAGTGCCTATGAATATAAACACACCATCTAATTTTAAAGTGCTTTCGTTTCCCGTTAACGTATCCTTAAGGGTTACGGATTCTACAAATTGTGAGCCATTTATGGATACCACTACCTTATTTAGCAGAGGTTCTATGCTTTTGTTTTTAGATATCCTTTCCTGTAGTAGCTTGACTGCTCTAAACTTATCCCTTCTGTGAATTATATAGACCTTTTTTGCAAACTTTGTAAGATAGATGGCTTCCTCAAGTGCGGAATCCCCACCACCAACTACAGCTATTGTTTTACCCTTGAAGAATGCACCATCACATACAGCGCAGTATGAAACACCCCTACCCGCAAGTTCGGCTTCACCAGGTACGTTAAGCTTTCTTGCCGTGGAACCAGCAGCCCATATTATGGTCTTTGTCTTTACCGTTCCAGATGGTGTTTGTAACCAGAAAAAATTTCCATCAGCCTTAATTTTAGTGACAGGCTCACCACTTTTTATATTGACGCCAAATTTTTCAGCCTGCTTTCTGATTCTATCTGCAAGCTCGAAACCCGAAAGTGGTTCTGGAAAACCAGGGTAATTCTCTATAGATTCAGTAATCATCAACTGTCCACCTGGACCTAACTGTTCTAGCAATAGGGTTTTAAGTTCCGATCTACCTGTGTAAATTCCAGCTGATAGTCCTGCAGGTCCAGCACCGACAATCACTGTATCCCAAAGGGTTTTGAACATTATTCTTCTCCCAGTGCCTTATCTATCATATCCGTGAAGGATGCTTTTGGCTGAAGTCCAACCTTGACGTCAAAGACCTCTCCATTTTTAAAGAGCATTATGGTAGGAATTCCCCTGATGCCATATCTCATGGCTACCACTGGAAGCTCATCCGTGTTAACCTTGAATACATTGATCTTATCCTTATAATCATTGGCGATTTCCTCAATGGTTGGTGAAAGCATAACGCAAGGTCCACACCATGGAGCCCAAAAATCAACCAAAACTGGTTTCTCAGAAGCTAATACCTTTGTTTCGAAATCCTCCATGGTTTTTATCTCTTCTGACATTAGCTACCTCCTTTCGTGTTTACGAAATTATAACATATCAATATATGATGATTCCTGCATAGGATACAACCTTTGAATAGTCTCCCGTCACATCACCAGATGTTCTATAGCTAACAACTTCAGCTGAGGTAGCTCCAAGTAGTTTTGCAGCGGTGATTCCAATGGTTGCAGGTATAAAACCGCACATGGTAATGTTGTTTTCAACCACACCTTCGTAGAGTGATTCAGCATTTAAATGCGTTATGGCATCAATTGCAATTGAATCAAGCTTTTTAGCTTTTTCGCTTGATATATAGTGAGAGAAATCGGAACTTATGACTATCAAGCTATCTTCATCCTTTAAGATATTGGCCAGAACCTTTCCAGCAATGGCACAGTCATCATAGGATATATAACTGTAAACGATAGGTACTATACTTATATCCTTAAAGCCACTGCAGTATTGTAGAAAGGGTATTTCAACCTCAACTGAATGCTCATACATGTGAGCCTCAACATCCGATTGAAATGGGAAACTTTGAATAAGTTTTGATGATATATCATTATTGACAGGCACTTCACCAAATGGTGTAACCCATGTGCCTTCCGGGAAAACTGATACCCTTTTACCAAGCCCGGTGTGGTTTGGCCCCATAATTACGTTAGTGCTTGGTATCTTTACCCTTTCAAAGACCGATGCTGCAACTGCTCCAGAGTATATGTATCCTGCATGAGGAACGATAACAGCCTTTGCCTTCACCCTATTTTTATCTTTGTGACATACAGATTCCATAAAGGATGTAAGCTCTTCCCTATTAGCTGGATAGAACTGCCCAGCAACTGCCGGATAACGAATCATTTTTCCTCCAAGTTGGATTTACATTTAAAATATTCCTTTTAACTACCAAATATATATCAAAATACATTTGAATTATCACGCAGCTGATACCAAAAGAGCCTAGCTTTGCCTAAATGAACCGATACCCGTTACCCTGTAAAAGGGATCGCAGGGTACTTTTGAAATTTCTAAAATCAAGCCTTTTGACAGCCTTTCTTCTCCACCGATAGTTCACACTACATTCCTGCATGTTGTTACAGGAACGGCCGGCTGCTACCGGTTAATCCTGACTATTCAGTTATCAAGGAACAAAACTATCTATTCACTTATCATATTTTACCATAATCCCCCGAGTTTCACTGGTTATGCCTGCTTTGGTAGATGATTCTCTATGTGAGCGGGAGCCGAAGCGAGAACAAGGGTATCTCTGAATCCGACTTTCTATTGGAAGGTTGAGCTTCGTCCGTGAGAGCGGAGTAGTTCACGGTTGCAGTTAAGCTAATTTTGCTTATACTTTACTACTAAACTGCGGGCATAGCTCAGTTGGTAGAGCATCAGCTTCCCAAGCTGAGGGTCGCGGGTTCAAGTCCCGTTGCCCGCTCCAAGTTTGGAAAGGCCATGGAAAATCAGTTTGATTTTGTTTCTATTGTTTTTTCTGCTTTACTTCATGCTTTAGTGATCATGTTCATTTCTCTCTTTCAAAACTTTAAGCCAGTTGGCTATACTGTTGTGGATGCTTCCACGTTTTCGCTCAATACCGAGGTGAGGTCAAAGTTCATATCTACAAAGTCAAATGACAGTAAATCTAAAAACCCCTTATCAAATAAGGGTATTACAGATGCTCCAAGTGGAATCAAGGTTGCTGGTTCTTCATCCAAGAATCATTGTAAAGCGGTCTCAAACATGGTTGGGAATCTTTTCTCAAGGGAAATAGCAGGAAACGTTGGATCCAAGTCATCTAACTACTTTGTATCGCGTCAGGAAGGCAACCATGGTATGAATCTTTCTCTATCTACAGGCTTTTCGGATCAAAAGGGGCACATGGCTTTACGAACAATGCGTAGCAAGATGGCACCCTATCTTCTAAAGGTAAAGCATAGAATACTTTCCAATTGGCAGAATCCATGTGACAATTTTTCATATAAGGCTGCCATTATTAAATGTAATTTGGATGCTTCTGGCAGAATTAACTCCTTGAACTTTGAAAAGCTCTCAAGTAGCAGTGTTTTTAATAGGTCGGCTGTCATGGCTATATATAAAGCAGAGCCCTTCCCGCCAATTCCGCTTAGAGTAAATAAAATTAGCTTGAGGATAAAGTTTGAAACTAAGTAGATATCTCTTTATATATGGTTTAGCCAAACTGTACACGAAATTTTTAAGGATCAAGATTTTAAATGGTAAGTTTAAAAAACCTGCCATCTTTGCCTTTTGGCATGGTAAAATGCTTCTCTTACCTTTTGTTTTTAGTGGAATTAAAGGTGTTTCGGTTCTTGTAAGCAAACATGAGGATGGTGAATTTGCATCGAGGATACTTTCCTACTGTGGATTTGATACCATAAGGGGTTCCTTTGGAAAGGGCAAGGGTGGGGCTGCTGCATTTATGAAGATGCTTTCTTGCCTAAAGAAGGGGAAAGGCATTGCTATAACACCAGATGGGCCAACGGGACCATATAGGGTGGTTAAGGAAGGCGTTATAAGACTTGCGCTTTTGGCAAATGTACCTATATATCCTGTAAGCTTTGGATGTAATAGTGGTAGGAACCTCTCCTCATGGGACAGATTCTTTGTACCTTATCCATTTTCAAGGTGCAATGTTAGTATTGGCGATCCTATATATTTAGATGGAACAAGATCCATTTTAGAGCTTACAGAAGAGGTAACCGAAGCCTTAAATAGGTTGGATAGTACATGCGAGGAGAAGGATGGATAATATAGTAGGTTTTCTGTCTGATTACGGTTTAATTGATAATTACGTTGGAACTACAAAAGCCGTTATGCTTTCTAACAATCCAGATTTAAGAATCATTGATATTACCCATGGGATTAGGGCTTTTGATGTTGTGGATGCAGCGTTGAAGCTAAAGTGGTCATTTAGGTATTTTCCTATAGGAACGGTTTTTCTGATTTGTGTTGATCCTAATCCTAAGGATGAGCTTATCATTCTTTCCACGGATAACTACTTCTTGGTATGTCCCAATAATGGCACGGCAAGCCTTTTACTGGAGGAAGAACCGTTGAATGTTGCATATACCATCACGGCTGACCATTACTTTGTAGAAGCTAAGGGAAACTTTAGAGGTAGAAATATGTTGGCCCCTATAGCTGCTCAACTTGCAAGACTCCAATCTCCTAAGTACCTTGGCAGCCAAATACCAATTCAAAGTGTAAAGCGTTTCAAGTTACCCGATAATGTAAAGGTTTCAGAAAATTTCATCCAAACGATAGTTATTGATGTGGATCGTTTCGGAAACGTTATTCTCAACCTGAGAGGTAGCGAAGCACCATTAAAAGCTGTTGACGTCAATGGCAAGACAATTACCCTCTCCAGTGATTTTTCCAATAAACAGAAGGGCGAACTTTTTGCTTGTCTCAATCCTGAGAATTACTATGAGATTGTTGCATATAGGTCATCGGCTGCTAAGTTGCTCAGTCTAAAGAGAGGAATGAAGGTAAGGGTGAGATTTTGATGTGGGATGGAATGTACGATGTGGTTGTTGTAGGTGCAGGGCACGCTGGATGCGAGGCTGCCCTGGCAGCGGCAAGGATGGGCTGTAGAACTGCCCTCTTTACGGTTAATATAGATAAGGTTGCAGAGATGTCATGTAACCCGTCAATTGGCGGTATTGCTAAGGGTACTGTTGTGAGGGAAATTGATGCCCTTGGCGGTGAAATGGCAAGAAACATAGATGAAACAGGTATCCAATTTAAGGTTTTGAATAGAAGTAAGGGGCCTGCTGTAAGGTCCCCAAGGGCACAGGCAGATAAGTATCGGTACAGAAACAGGATGAGAAGGGTCATAGAGAAAACGCCCAATCTTGACCTTATTCAGCAAATCGTTGATGACATAGTTGTTGAAAATGGAAGTGTAAGAGGCATAGTTACACATATTGGTGCAAGGTATGCAGCCAAGGCTGTTGTGGTGACGGCTGGAACCTTCTTAAGGGGAAGGATATTCATCGGCTTTAAGGAATTTGAAGGTGGAAGGATGTGGGAGCCGCCTGCGAATAAGCTTTCGGATTTTTACATAAAGCAGGGTTTCAAGGTAGCAAGACTTAAAACTGGTACTCCTACGAGGCTTGATGGAACCACAATTGACTTTTCAAGGATGGAAGTTCAGGAAGGCGAGAATCCACCACCGTTTTTCTCGTATTGGACTGAAAATCGAGAAGTTAAGCAAGTCCCATGCTACATAACGCATACAACCATTAAAACACACGAGATCATAAGGGATAACCTCAATCGTTCCCCCATGTATGGTGAGAAAAAGCTAATAACCGGTACGGGTGTTAGGTATTGCCCTTCAATAGAGGATAAGATCGTTAAATTCCCATTTAGGCAGAGCCATCATGTATTCATTGAACCTGAGGGTGTTAATACCATAGAGTACTATCCCAATGGCACATCGACGAGCCTTCCCTATGATGTTCAAGAAGCAATCATCCATTCCATACCAGGGCTTGAGAATGCAAAGATAACGAGACCTGCCTATGCTATTGAGTATGATTTCATAGATCCAACTTTTCTATATCCAACACTTGAGACTAAACCTGTAAAGGGTCTTTTTAACGCAGGTCAGGTAAACGGCACGACAGGTTATGAGGAAGCAGCAGGACAAGGCATAGTTGCAGGTATAAACGCAGCACTACTTGCACTTGGAAAGAATGAGAGGTTTGTACCCTCGAGAGCTGAATCCTACATAGGGGTTATGATAGACGATCTTGTAAATAGAGGGGTTACGGAGCCTTACAGACTTTTTACCTCCCGTGCAGAGTACAGATTGGTATTGAGATACGATAATGCAGATTACAGGTTGGCAAAGTACGGTTATAAATTTGGTCTTCTATCGGAACAACAGTACGAAAGAGTTAAGAAAAAATATGAAAATGTTGGTGCCTTGGTGGATAGACTTAAAACCTTTAAGATAACTCCAGATAGGGCTAATTCTGTTCTCAAGGAGCTCGGAACATCGGAGATTTCTGCGTCCAAGACTGCCTATGAATTGCTTAAAAGACCCGAGGTTTCTATAAAGAATTTAGGTATTTCAATTGATGAGTTTGGAACCGATGTTGTAGATGAAGCCGAGATAAATGTTAAGTATGAAGGCTATATAAGAAGGCAGCTTTCAGAGATACAGAAATTTGAGAAGCTTGAAAACATCAGGATACCCAATGGTTTTGATTATGATGCTATCCCCATATCTACAGAGGAAAAGCAGAGGCTTAAGAGGATCAAGCCTCTTAATCTTGGTCAGGCATCGAGGATTGAGGGTGTAAGGGCTGCATCGATTTCAGTCCTTCTTATTTACATAAAGAGGTGGAATCATCGTGCCAAAGCTTGAGGCACTCTGCAAGCTTAATGGTATTACCTTGGGTGATGAGGTTTACGAAAGGCTTGAAGTTTTCAAGGGACTTTTGATAAAGTGGGGAAAACGCATAAACCTTACATCAATTATGTCACCGGATGAAATTGAGGTTAAGCACTTCCTTGATTCCCTTTTAGGCTTAAGGGTAATTGGGAATTTTAAACACAATAGGATTGTGGATGTGGGCTCTGGTGCTGGTTTTCCTGGTATTCCATTAGCCTTAGTCATGAAGGATAGTCAATTTGACCTTGTGGAATCGAGACTTAAGAGATGTATCTTTTTGGAAGAAGTTAAAAGAAAATTGGGTTTAGCAAATGTCAAGGTAATATGTAAGGATGTTAGGGATGTTGCTGGGAATTACGATGTTGTTATCGTGAGAGCTTTTAGGGGATTTAATGATACCTTGAAGCTTACATCCCATCTCTTAGGATCCGATAACGTGCTTGTAGTCTATAGAGCTGGAAAACCATTGAATACTAATGAAGCGGGTTTTAGGCTTTCGAACGTTGATTTAGATATTAAGGGATTAAAGGTTAGAAGAGGATTTACCTTGGTATCTAAGGTTGATTCTCGGAGGTTTTAGGTTGAGCATCTGGGATTGGCAGGATGAAGGAATAGCAAAGGCTATTAACGGCATGTTTAGAAATAACCTATGCCTTAGCGTGTTTGATAGATTTTTGATACTTGCCGATACGGCAAAGGAGAAAATAGGTAATGTACTTTTTGAGTTTGCAGTTGGGTTCTGCAAGGATGTTGTCCTTTTAACCTACAAACCTACATTGAAACATGGAATGGAGCCACCTGAAAGCGTGTGGGAAGCTACCTTTGGTAATGAGTTTCTAACTTCCCTAAAAAAGGATGGGCTTTTTAAGAAGATTAATGATAAAACTATAACCGATAAGGATTTGAAGTCCATAAAGGCGCTTATACTTGAAAAGGTTGATGTCCAAACGCTCCCCACAGTTATAGTTGCTGTTAATGAGCATTCCATAAGCCATACTCTTTATAGGGATCTCTGTTCCAATTTCCTATCCATAAGGTTTGCAAGTATGCCGTTTTTTGAACCTTTCATGTTCTATACATCTATGCAGGCCAATTGGGCTTTGGTAGCAAGGCATTCCATAGCTATAGCAGATCTTTTAACCGATGCTGAGTCGGCACATGTGACATGCCCACTTGGAACGGACATAAGCTTTTCGCTTTTGGAGAGAACTGGCCTTGCAGATACTGGAAGGTTATGTAACCCAGGTGATTTTGGAAATCTTCCAGCTGGTGAGGCTTTTATTGCACCCCTTGAAGGTAAGACTAACGGTAGGTGTATTACAAAATGGGCTCCGGGTAGGAAGCTTAATGTTCCATCAACATTATACGTTGAGAATGGAAGGGTTGTTAAACTGAAGGGTGATGAAAAATTTTGCGATTGGCTTTCAAGTGTATTTAAATCGGATAAAAACGCAAGTAACATTGCAGACCTTGGGATAGGTACAAACGATAGGGCAAAGGCATACGACAATATACTTGAGGCCGAGAAGATCATGGGAACATGTCACATTGCCCTTGGAGATAATAGTTTGCTTGGTGGAAATGTAAGTACAGACGTTCACATAAACCTACTTATAGATAAACCTACTATAGTACTTTCCATAAAGGGTAAGGATGTAACTATAATGAAAAATGGAGAGCTATGCGATTTGTAGATAAGGCAATAATACACGTTGAAGGTGGAAAGGGCGGTAATGGCTGTGTTGCATTTAGAAGAGAGAAGTTTATTCCTAAGGGTGGCCCGGCTGGCGGTGATGGCGGAATGGGTGGTGACGTTATTTTAGTTGCAGACAGGAACATGGCAACGCTTATGGATTTTAGGTATAAGAGATACTATAAGGCGGAAAACGGAAGGGGCGGCGAAGGTAGCAAGAGAACCGGAAAAAACGGGAATGATTTGATACTAAAGGTTCCAGTTGGAACTGTTGTAAAGGATATCGATGCTCAAAGGGTTTTGGGTGAGCTTGTAGAAGATGGCCAAAAGCTTGTCGTTGCAAAAGGTGGAAAGGGTGGCAGGGGAAATGCGAAGTTTGCTACATCTACGATGAGGGCACCAGACTTTGCCGAAATGGGAACCAAAGGTGAAAGCAGGTGGGTTGAACTTGAGCTGAAGTTGATTGCCGATGTAGGCCTTATCGGTCTACCCAATGCAGGTAAATCTACCTTTCTATCCGTTATCACATCGGCAAAGCCAAAAGTGGCAAACTACCCATTTACCACATTAAGGCCAATTTTAGGGGTTGTAAAGAGAGGCGATTACTCATTTGTTGTTGCCGATATTCCAGGTATAATAGAAGGCGCTCATAAGGGTAAGGGCTTGGGGCATGAATTCCTAAGGCATATCGAGAGAACGAGGATCTTGCTTCACCTAATTGACCTTTCCGATGAGAACTTTATAAAGACCTTTAATACCGTAAATACAGAGATGAAGCTTTACTCGGCGAAACTCATGCTGAAACCTCAGATTGTCGTTGGCACTAAGCTCGATATCGTTGGTGATAAGAGTAGAGCTAATCATTTTGTTGACTACTTTAAATCCAAGGGTTATCCTGTTTTTGTTATATCGGCGGTTACAGGCAAGGGCGTACGCGAGCTTCTCGATTTTGTTTTTACAAGGTTGGTAAATGCATAAAAAGATCAAAAGAGTTGTAATAAAGGTAGGATCCCAGCTTCTTTCAAAGGGTGAGGGTCTCGACGAAGAATTTTTGGGTTCGCTTTCAGAACAGGTGTCCAAACTTATTGAGATGCAGAAACAGGTTGTTATCGTTAGTTCCGGTGCTGTTCTTGCAGGCATAAAGGTTTTGGGACTTAACAGGAAACCTTTTTCCTTGATGGAAAAACAGGCACTCTCAGCTATAGGTCAACCGTACCTTATGTCCTTTTACCAAAGATTCTTTGACGGTTTCAACCTCCGCTTAGCACAGGTTCTCTTGACAGCAGCCGATTTAAGGTCGAAGGAAAGATTTTTTAATACGGTGAACACGTTCAACGCCCTTATGAAATTCAACGTTATCCCGATAGTAAATGAGAATGATACGGTATCTGTTGATGAGATAAAGGTAGGTGATAACGACAATCTTTCTGCTCATGTAAGCGTTGCCTTTGACGCGGATCTCTTAATTATACTTACAGTAACAAATGGTATATATGATAAGGACCCGAATAGATTCGATGATGCGAGGCATATACCAGTTGTAAGGGATGTAGATGCCCTAAGAGATATATGTGATTTTCACGGAAAGACGTGTTTTGGAACGGGTGGTATGTGGACAAAGGTAAGTGCGGCTGTGAAAGCCATGAACATAGGTATTCCCGTTGTCGTTGCAAATGGTAGGAAAGAAAATGTTGTTTTGGATGCCGTATCAGGAAAGCCAATCGGTACGCTTTTTCTTCCAAGCAAGAAGGTAAAGCTAAAAGCTTATAGGATATTCTATTTAATGGAACCAAAGGCGAAACTCTTTATAGACAAAGGGGCAGCAAATGCTATCATAGATGCAGGTAAAAGCCTTTTGCCCCAAGGTATTAAAAGGATTGAGGGTGATTTTCGAAAGGGTGATGCCGTTTTGGTATGTGATCTCAATGGTAAGCCAATTGCAAAGGGCATCGTAAGATGTAATAAACAGGATTTAAGCTCATTTAGAAGTGAATGCATCCATAGGAATGAAATGGTTAGATTTCCTTAACCGTGGTTAAGATTTCGTTTAGAAAGTCAAGTAAGAAGAAGAGCCTCAGAAAGTTCTCTTTTGTCCCGAAGTTAATGGATACCCCATGTTGAACAGTATGTCTATTTAACGTTCCGTTGTCCTTGAAGTCAACGAATTTCACGCATTTTAGGTAGTACGGTATATCACCTTCCCCTACGGTATCCTCTATAATTATCTTTAAGGCATACTGAACGGTTACGAATTTTCTGTTTCTCTTTCTTATAAGGGACTCTATATCGGATTCAAGCAGATTATCCCTCACGAAGCTATCCCATACTACGCCCTCTATCTGTGGAAATATAGCATATATCGAGATTTCTATCATATTTTCTTGATAGGTTTTAAGGATATCTTCAATGATGCTTTTTCTCCTTTTAAATGCCTTTAAATGCCACCATTCACCTGTCCTTTTGACTATGTCAATATCATTGAAATTTGAATCAACAAGATCAGATGGAACTATCCAGCCCTCCTCGAAGAGCTTTCTTACCTTTGTTTTCGATCCGACCTTTGATAGATAGATTACCGATGCCTGTCTGAGTTTTTCCTCAAACTCATCACGCCAGCTTCTTATCTTTGTTTCCCAACTTTGGTTTTGCTCTTTCCTTATTTTTTCCTTTAATGCCTTTCTCAAGGCATTGTAAAGATTTTTGCCTTTTAACTTGAAAAACGGCTCAAGTCCGTTCTGCCTTACAATTTCAAGAATTATCCTTTCCTCATCTTCCCTCTTTAAACCTCTATAATCAACGGATAAAAGATTCAAAAGTTTCCTTACAAATTCCCTTGCACTTCCCTCTTTATCTGCCAGCTTAAAGACTTCATCGGATATCTTAAGATCTTTCATTTTTTCTTTAGGACATGTTTATCTAAGACAAAACATGTAAATGTACCGTTAAAAACAGTTTCGCCGTTTTTAAGCACGTCAACGTTAACGATACGTTTTCTCCCATTTGATGATTCGATCTTTGCCTTTGCTATTAGTTTGTCACCTACCTTTACGGGTTTTAAAAACCTTACATCTGCCGAACCCAGAACCACAAATGGGTCGTTCACGGCAAGCATGGCGGCATAATCCGCCAACCCAAATACAAATCCACCGTGAACCAAACCCTCTTCATCCACGGCCATTTTTTCATCAGTCAAAAGTTCAACCATTGCCTTTCCATTGCCTATTTCTACCGGTTTTCCACAAAGTTCCTTATTTATTAGCTGGTGCGTTTTTGGTTGCACTTTGCTCAACCTCCTTAATATTTGCCAAGCTTACAAGTCTGTCGAGTGCCTTTTGCCTCAAGATGTCCTGCTTTATCATCGGTATAAGCCTTTTTTCCTCAAGGGATTTTCTTGCTGCTACGTAATCGCCATTAAAGGCCATATTTGCAAGCTTTTCAATTTCCTTATCTAGATCTTCATCCTCTACCTTGATGTTTTCAAGTTCCGCAGCCTTTTCAAGTAGGAGTTTAACCTTTGCCGTTTTCTCTGCTACTGGTTTTGTCATCTCTATAAGGTTCTCCGGGTTTACCTGCTTTATGTCAACACCAAACTGTGCAAGCCTTGTTAGTTGGTTTTGTGCTTGAGCCTTGATTTCCAAGTTCAACATGGATTGAGGAACTGGAGGGTTGACCACCTTTAGAAGCTCATCTATTATCTTATCCTCTACCTCTTCCTGTTCCCTATTTAATTCTGCTTTTTCCAGCTCATTTCTTACCTTTTGCTTAAGCTCATCAAGTGAAGAACTTCCAAGCTTCTTCGCAAATTCATCGTTGAGCTCTGGTAGCTCCTTTTCCTTTACAGCATCTACCTTAAACTTTACCGTTATGTTTTTACCTGCAGCAGCACCGTAAACCTTTTCATCATTTGGTGCTAAGAAACTTATACTTCCTTCCTCACCTTTTTTTCTTCCCAACACGGCCTTTTCCACCTCTGGCCAAAGCTGATTTTGCCCCAAAACGGATGTGGTTTTGCCCTTTTGCTCCTTTCCGTCAATGGTTGTTGTGTATTCAATCTCAACAACATCCCCACTCCTGGCTTCTCTATCAACATCCTTAAGAATTGCATTTTGATTTTTTATGGCTTCCAATGCCTTTTGAACATCTTCATCGGTTACCTTCCTTACGGTTTTTTCAACGGTTTTGCCCTTGTACATTTCAGGCGTAAGCTTTATCTCCGGTTTTACCTCAAATATAAGTTCGCATTTAAAGGTGCTCTCCGGTATTGAGAAGCTTAGATCCTTTAAAACTGGCTCTGACGTGATCTTAAGTTTATTTTCCTCTAAAGCCTTTGAGAGCTCCTCGGGAATGATTTCTCTTACAAGTTCATCCCTGATTGTGTCCTGATAGTACCTTTTAATTACGGCCACTGGTGCTTTGCCCGGTCTAAACCCAGGAACCTTTGCATTCTTTCTAATTTGGTTTGAAATTTTGTTGATTTTACCTTCAAGTATGTCTTTTTCCACAGTTATTTCCATGGAATAAGTTGTTGGGTTCGTTTTCTCAAGGCTATACGGCATTGCATTCCTAATCAACCAAACTGCATAGCGCAATTCGGGCTGGGGTACTTGTTATCCGCCATTTCCAAACGGTCTGCCCCAGCAGGCGGTATTTGACCGTTTTCAACTTCAAGATTTCATTTCGTGTTTTCTGACTCTGCCCTCTACCCTTAGCGGAAGACTCCAGATTTTTGTAAAAGCTCCACCTGCACTATGATCGAAACTGTCCTTTGGGCTGTATGTTGCTAAATTTTCATTGTATAAAGAGTTGGGTGATTTCCTTCCAACTACAGGAGCACTTCCCTTGTAAAGCTTAAACCTTACAGTTCCCGTTATAAGTTCTGCAATTTTCCCTGTAAATGCATCTATGCCCTCCCTTAGAGGTGTAAACCACAGGGCATCGTAAACAGCCTGTGCATAAGGGTTAGATATGTGGGTTTTTTTGTAATGATATGTAAACCTATCAAGTACAAGGCTCTCAATCTCATCCCACGCCCTTATAAGCAAAAGCCCCGCAGGTGATTCGTAAACCTCCCGTGTTTTGATACCTACAAGTCTACTTTCAACCATATCTATTCTTCCGAAGCCGTTTCCGCCTCCAATTGTATTTAGTTCCTCTATAAGCTCACTTATCATTTCGTATCTTTTACCATTCAATGATACCGGTATTCCGTTCTCAAAGGATACTTCAACATAAGTAGGTTCATTCGGTGCTTCTTTCGGGCTCTTGGTCATTAAAAAGCAATCACTTGGCGGTTCCATATATGGGTCCTCAAGCGGTCCAGATTCGATGGCAACGCCAAATAGGTTCCTGTCATAGGAATACGGTTTCTTTTTAGTGGCAACTACCTTTATACCGTGATCCCTTGCGTACTCTATTTCCTCATCCCTTGATTTAAACTCCCATTCTCTAACGGGTGCCAAGACCTCAATATCCGGGTCAAGGGCCCAAATGGATGCCTCAAATCTTACCTGGTCGTTTCCCTTTCCCGTTGCACCATGTGCTATGAAATCGGCATTCCTCTGATGTGCTATCTCAACGAGTTTTTTTGCTATTAAAGGTCTTGAAATGGCAGATATCAAGGGATATTTTCCCTCATAAAGGGCTCCCGCCCTGATTATCGGCATGCAGTAATTCCTTGCAAATTCCTCCTTAATATCATCTATTACCGCTTCAACTGCTCCTGCTTTTAGTGCCTTTTCCTCTATCTCTCCTAATTCTTCACCCTGACCAACATCGGCTGTATAGGTTATTACCTCGAAGCCTTTATCAGTCAACCATCTTACAATTACGGATGTGTCAAGTCCGCCTGAGTATGCAAGGACAACCCTTTTTCCCACGCTTTCCTCCAAAACTTAATAATGAATTTTAACACTTGAAAAATGAAAATATAGCCAAAAACCCTACCTTGGCATAGAGTTTTTTTTGACTATATTTATCTGAAATAAACGGCGACGTGGCTCAGGTGGTTAGAGCGAGCGGCTCATACCCGCTAGGTCGGTGGTTCAAGCCCACCCGTCGCCACCAAAATAAATCATGCTAATTGAAAAGGTAAGAAGAACCATCCAAAAGTTTAACCTTATACCGAAGGGTTCTAAGGTAGTCGTTGCTATCTCAGGTGGACCTGACTCTATTGTCCTTACGTATATACTTAAGGAGTTTTTAAGCGAACTTAACATTGAACTTTTGGCAGCTCACTTTAATCATAAGTTAAGGGGAATGGAGTCCGAAAGGGATGAAGATTTTGTAAGGCAAACATGTCTCATGTGGAATATTCCCCTTGTTGTTGGTAGTGGGGACATTGGCAGTATTTCAAAGGGGAAAAACGTTGAATCAGTTGCTAGAAGGGAAAGATACAGGTTTTTGCATGGTGTTTTGAAGGATAGAAAGTTTGACCTTATCGCAGTTGCACATACGGCATCGGACCTTTTAGAAACTGTTATATTTAACCTTGTAAAGGGAAGTGGCATAAAGGGCTTAAGGGGATTTCTCCCTAAAAATGGAAGGATTGTAAGACCTCTCTTTGAGATAAAGAGATCCGAAATTGAGGCCTTTACTAAATCCAGAGGCCTATCATTTGTGGTTGATTCCTCTAATCTTTCCCTTGGCTATCAAAGAAACATAATAAGACATAAGGTTGTTCCCGTTCTTAAAACGATTAACCCGAACCTTGAGGAATCGGTTTTAAGGGAATCACAAACAATTAGGGATGTCGAATCCCTTCTAAATACCGAAGCTGATAGCTATGCTTATCTTTGGAACCAATCAAATGGTATGTACTGTACATACCTTGAAAATCTCAGAGGGTTTCCAGTTGCGCTGAGGAAACTTATCATCCTGAGGTTCTTTGAGAGAACATTTAATAAGACATTAAACTTCAAAAATGTTTCTGACATCGAGGCAGCAATATTCAAATCGGGATATAGGATCCTTGACCTTGGTGAGGGTATAGAAGCACTAAAGGATCAAAAGATGCTTTGTTTTAGGACAAAATCTAACTTCAAGCCTTTTGAGTTTGAGATTAAGAAAATTCCTTCCTCGGTTAAACTACCGAACGGTACACTTGAGTTTTCGGATGAGCCATGCCAAGGTGATGATATGCTTTTGGTACCATACAGTTACCTTAAAAGGGGATTAACCGTAAGAAGCAGGCAGCCCGGTGATTTTATAAGGTTTAATGGTTTTACAAGGAAATTAAAGAAATTTTTTATAGACAAAAAGGTTTCAAAGAACATAAGGGATAGGATTCCGCTTTTGGTTAGCCAAAATGAGGTCTTATGGATTATTGGCATGAAAAGAGCACATATCAGCCCATCGGATAGAAATATATGTGTGAGGTTTATAGATGAAGGTTCTCATTAATGAAGATAGAATTAAGAAAAGGGTAAATGAATTGGCTTGTTGCATAGTCAATGATATAGACGAGCCAATTACAGTTGTCTGTAACCTCAAAGGTGCATTTGTCTTCACCGCTGATCTCATAAGAAGCATGAAAAGGAAATTGACTGTTGAGTTTGTGAGCATTAAGAGCTATCAAGGAACGAAAAGAGTAGAATCAAAGATCAATATTGATAAGCTTGATTTTCACGGGAAACGTGTTTTAATAGTAGATGACATATTTGATTCTGGTAAAACGCTTGAGCTACTTTATACAAAGGTTGGATCGCTTGGAGCCGCTGAGCTTAGAACATGCGTATTACTTGATAAGGATGTAAGGAAGGAAACGAACATAAGGCCTGATTATGTTGGGTTTAAAATTCCCAATTACTTCGTTATAGGATATGGTTTGGATATCGATGGATTTTATAGGGAACTTCCATATATTGGATATATTGAAAAGGGGTAAGTATGGATAAATCAAAGGAAATAATAAGGAGCTTGGGATTATGGTTAGCCATTGCTCTTGTGATAATTATAGGCTTTAACATCTTTAACTCGTCAAACCATACGACAAGTAATGTGGAGCCGTTTTCAACGTTTGTTAGTCAGGTAGATGGGGGAAAGGTTAAAAGTGTTGTAATATCCGGACAGGAGATTAAGGGATTAACGAAGAACGACAAGAGTTTTAAAACCTATATGCCTTCTGGTTATACAAGCATCGTAGATAAGCTTACGAAGGAAAAAGTTGAGATATCTGTCAAGCCAAAGGAGGGAAGCCCTTGGTATATAACAGTTTTGGTTTCATGGCTTCCAATGATATTCCTTATAGTTCTTTGGCTTGGCATGATGAGGCAGATAAACTCAGGTGCCAATAAGGTTTTGCCCTTTGCAAGGAGCAAGGCCAAGATATTCGTTGATAATAAGCCAAAGGTATCCTTCCGTGATGTTGCAGGTATTGATGAGGTTAAAGACGAGGTTTCCGAGGTTGTTGAGTTTTTAAGAAATCCTAAGAAGTTTCAACAGTTGGGTGGGAGAATTCCCAAAGGCATTCTCTTGGCTGGTGCCCCAGGAACAGGAAAAACTCTTTTGGCCAAAGCTATTGCAGGTGAAGCTAACGTTCCATTTATAAGCGTAAGTGGTTCAGAGTTTGTTGAAATGTTCGTTGGCGTTGGTGCTTCAAGGGTAAGGGATCTCTTTAATCAGGCAAAAAAATTAGCACCATGCATAGTATTCATAGATGAGATAGATGCAGTTGGAAGAAAAAGAGGAGCCGGTATTACCGGTGGGCACGATGAAAGGGAACAGACCTTGAATCAGCTATTAGTTGAGATGGATGGTTTCGAACCGAATGAGGGGATAATCGTTATAGCTGCCACTAACAGGCCAGACGTTCTTGATCCAGCACTACTGAGGCCAGGGCGCTTTGATAGGCAGATATACGTTCCTCTTCCGGATGTTAGAGGAAGGCTTGCCATACTCAAGATCCATACTAAAGGAAAACCAATTGATGAGGATGTTGATTTAGATATCATTGCGCATTCCACGCCTGGTTTTTCAGGAGCTGATCTTGCCAACATTGTAAATGAAGCTGCGCTTAACGCAGCAAAGCAAAACCACGGTAAGATAAAGATGGAAGATTTTGAAGTGGCAAAGGACAAGATAATAATGGGGCTTGAAAGGAAAAGCTTTGTCCTTTCAGAAAAGGAGAAGATGACGACTGCATATCATGAATCGGGTCACACATTGGTTGCCAAGAAGCTTGCCAATGCCGATAGGGTTCACAAGGTAACTATTATCCCACATGGAAGGGCATTAGGCCTTACAGAGCAGTTGCCAGAGGATAAGTATACCTACACGAAGGATTACCTTTTGGACAAGTTATGTGTCTTGCTTGGTGGAAGGGTAGCAGAGGAAGTCATGTTGGGTGTTGTATCAACAGGTGCGGGTAACGACATAGAAAGAGCTACAGGCATTGCAAGAAAGATGGTTGCAGAATGGGGTATGAGTGATAGGATAGGCCCCATTGCCGTTAAGTTAAAGGAAAGTTTTGGTGAGCCGTCCGAGCTCATCAGTGAGGATATGAAGAGGTTAATAGATAGAGAGGTCAAGAAGCTAATTACCGAAAGTTACAACAGAACAAAGGAAATAATCACATCCAATAGGAATAAGCTTGAAAATCTTGCAAGGGCATTGTTTGAAAGGGAAACGCTTACCGGTGAGGAGATAGATATGGCAATGGAGGGTCATTTGTTGCCAGAAGGGAAATCTGATACTAAACCACCTTCAAAGGGTGAAAGTGGTGTCGCTCTGCCGAACTTAAATCCAGAATTAGGAGTTTGATAATGGACAAGGAAAGGATCGAAAAGGCCGTAAGGGAGATTCTTTTAGCAATAGGCGAAAATCCAGATAGAGAAGGTCTCAAGAGAACACCGGAGCGTATAGCAAACATGTTTGAGGAAATACTGTCTGGATATAGGGATAATCCCAAGAATCACATGGTTCTATTCAATGAGGTTTACGATGAGATGATTATCGTAAAGGATATACCATTTTATTCTCTTTGCGAGCATCACATGTTGCCGTTTTTTGGTAAGGCACATGTTGCATACATTCCAAACGAGAACAAGGTAACCGGGCTTTCAAAGCTTGCAAGGATAGTGGATGTTTATGCAAAGCGTCTGCAGCTTCAAGAGAGGATGACAGAGCAGATAGCAAATGCAATAATGGATGAACTTAATCCAAAAGGTGTAATGGTAGTTGTTGAGGCACAGCACTTATGCATGATAATGCGTGGTGCTAAAAAACCAGGTTCCTTTACCATAACAAGTGCAATAAAGGGCATAATGAGGAAAGAACCGACTAGGACGGAAGCCCTAATGCTTATAAAGGGGTAAGGATGCGCAAGTTTTCAGTAGTTTTCTTAATTGTTTCTCTGTCATCCTGTGGATCTATATTTGGCAATAGCAAGGCTACACGTAAACCTTTGCCACCATCTCCCCCGGTACAGGAGAACTACAAGCCAACACCAAAGCAAAAAGCACAGGGTTACTACGAACTTGGCGTTTCATACATAAATCTCGGCGAAATCCCTGTAGCACTTAACTACCTCTTTAAGGCAAAATCCTTGGAGCCTAATAATCCCAACATATACAATGCTATAGGTGTGGCTTTTTACCAAAAAGGCGATTTAAGTAGATCCAAACTTTACCTTGAAAAGGCCATTTCAATGAAACGAGACTTCTCCGAGGCATATCTTAACCTCGGTATGGTATACGAAAAGCTTGGGAATTACAAGCTTGCAGAGAAATTCTATCAGAAGGCACTTGAAAATCCACTTTACCTTACGCCTGAGGTTGCCTATTATAAGCTTGGTTGCCTTTTGGAGAAACAGGGAGAATTGGAAAAGGCAAAGAGCGACTTGTTTCTTGCACTTAAGAACAATGTTGACTTTATTCCAGCTTACCTTGAACTTGCCAAGATAGATAAGGAACAACAAAAGTTCGAGGATGCCGAAACCATATACTACAAGCTTATAAATTACTATCCTAAAGTTCAAGAACCTTACTATAGACTTGCGAAACTTTTTCTACATCAGAAAAAGCTAAAATTGGCAAGTGATTTCCTGAGGAAATGCATCGCAATTAACCCTGATTCCAACTTTGGTATTAAGTCGAAACTTCTCCTGATGAGGATAAGTAATGACCAAAACTAAGGTTATCCTTGCGGTACTTATCGTTGCATTTCTTTTGTTTTTATCGTTTGCGGTGCTTTTCTACAAGCCACAGTTTCTCTTATCCTTCATAAGTACAAAAAAGGTTAATGCCACGGCCGAGATTTCAAACAGCACCAATGCATCTGACAATTTAACGCTTGATAGGTTGAATACACTTAAAACTACAACTCCAACGTTATTTCTAAGGATAAGGGAAGGTATAAACTATCATCCTGGGATTATCCTTAGGGTAAAGCCCAACAGCAACGGTACCGATACATACATTGTTTCAATAGGTAGCATGGAATGGGATGTTTTGAGTCTTAAGTTCAATGATTTGAAGCTGGGAAGCCCAAATGCCGTTTGCGTCTATAATTTGATACCTATCTTGGATTATAAGTTAAAGGGTGTATGGATGCCACAAATTCCGATTGGAAAGCCAAGTAACACAAACCTTTTAGTTAACATGGATGGCAGGGGAAATTTTTCCTTTTCGATGTTTAATGGAACGTGTACCGGCAATGGTTTCATATTTAACATTTCCGGAGAGTTTGCAGGGGTTTGCTTTGGCGGTAAGTTTACATCAGCAAGCGATCTTTATAATTCCGTGCCAAAAGCAAAAGTTGTATATAGATCAACTACGTTCTTTTAAACGAGGGTTTCCTTTACCCCCGAAATCCTATTTAGATCATCTACAAAGACGATTTTTGGCTTAAAATCGACAATCTCAGCTTCATCTGCTTCGCAGTAAGTTGTTATTATTATTTTATCTCCGACTTGTGCCTTTCTTGCGGCTGCACCGTTAAGGCATATTATGCCAGAGTCTCTTTCGCCGGTTATTATGTACGTGGAAAAACGTTCGCCATTATTTATGTTATATACATCTACCTTTTCATATTCCAACATATTTGCTTCATCTAGTAGCTTTTTATCAATTGTTATACTTCCCTCGTAGTTTAGATCGGCTTTCGTTACTGTAGCCCTATGTATCTTTGATTTCAGCATAAACCTCTTCATCCAAACCTCCGTTTTTATAAATATATGAAATTTCGAGGTATGGTGAACTACTCCACCCTTACGGACGGAGCTTTTGGTAGGGATGCAACCCTCTGCCGAGAGTTGTCCCATCCAGAAGAGGTTTCCTGCTTCAGCGGGGGATAACTAGCCTCCTTTGAGGAGACCCCACCAGTGCCCTCTCCACAGGCGTAAGTTCGGGTCGCTCCGACCCTACCACCCGTAAGGTGGGTGAGCCCTCTGTTAAGTATGTTTACACTTGCATTATAATCCCTATCAAGAATCGCTCCAGAATTAGGACATCTATGTATTTCTTTCTGCTAATGTTTTTGGAACTCTGTAACCACAGATACTGCAGTCTTGTGTCATATATGCAGAATTTACTTTCACTACCCTTGCCCCTGCCATTATAGCTTTATAGGTGGTAAGGGTAATGAGCGTTCCCCATCCTGCATCAAGTATTAACTTGGCAAGTCGGTTCTTTCTAAGAAGTGCAGGTATGTTGAGATTTTCAAAGGCTATAAAGTCATAATTATCTACAAGGTGTCTTGATAGCTTGTGAAGGAAATCTCTCCTCGCATTCTTTATCTTTTCGTGTATCCTTGCTACTCTCTTTCTCTGTTTCTCATAGTTTTCGCTTCCTTTTTCTTTTCTGGAGAGTTTCTTCTGTTCTCGTTTTAGTCTTTTTTCTAACTTTTGTAAAAACTTGGGATGTTTTACGAAACTTTTCTCACTTGTAGTTACAAGATTTTTTACTCCTAAGTCAATTCCTACATTTTTACCTTCTACCCGTTCCACCGTTTCTTTGAGTATTTGCTCAAAGTCAACTTCTATGCTTATGCATACCCACCACTTCCCCAAAAAATTCCTCTTTATCGTTACAGTTTTCGCTTTTGCCCAGTCTAAATCTCTATGGAATCTTACTTTGAGTTTTCCTATCTTTGGCAAAGTAAGATATGCAAATCGGTTATTCTTCTTCTCTAACTTAATTATGGGAGTTAATTTACCTTTCTGTTTCATCCAGTCTGTGGAAATGTCAGGGACTTGTATTTAGCTATTGGTTTCTTCTTCGGATAACCTACCTTTACTTTCTCTCCTTTCTTTTTCTCTCTAAGTCCTGAAAAAACTTACCAAATGCTCTATCTACTCTTTTTAAAATGTCTTGGAGAACCTGAGAATGAACGGTCTTTAGTATGAGTTCTTTCTTTTTGAATTTTGGTAAGTTATTCTGCCGTTCTGAATAGTTTACATTCCTTTTTTCTTCTTTCCAAATTCTCTTTCTTTCTTCAAGGGCATAGTTGTAGAGCCAGCACAAAACAAAAAGCCAATTTTCAAGTTTGTATTCCTGCAAAGTAGTGGGGTGAGCTCTCTGAACTTATAGGTAAGCAAAAACTTGTTTTCTTCCTTATGTTTCATACCTTTATTCTACAGGAAAAGTTAGCATTTGCCAACCGCAACGCCTTATGGCGTCGCTCTGTATTCCCTCCCTTACGGAAGGGAACTTAGAGCGTAAATTTAGTTAAAATCCCTTCGAGGAGATTCGAATGGCTTTAAGATTCTTTACAGCTGGCGAGAGCCATGGTAAGGGCATATTTACTTACATCGAAGGTATTCCTGCTAACTTTGAAGTGGACTTTGGTTTCATAAATAATGAGCTTTCAAAGAGGCAGGGTGGCTATGGCCGTGGAAAGAGAATGACAATAGAGAGGGATAAGGTTGACTTTCTATCCGGCGTAAGGCTTGGGAAAACCTTAGGAACGCCCATAGTTATGGCAATTTGGAATAGGGACTATGAGAATTGGAAGAATATCATGAAGCCAGAAAGAGGAGTGCTTCCAGAGGATAAGAAGGTTACGAGGCCAAGACCTGGTCATGCTGATCTTCCTGGTGTATTAAAGAGGGGTTTTGATGAT
>CAZXGR010000002.1:68494-77750 GCA_964640245.1 uncultured bacterium
GCCAAGACCTGGTCATGCTGATCTTCCTGGTGTATTAAAGAGGGGTTTTGATGATATAAGAAACGTTCTCGAGAGGTCTAGTGCAAGAGAAACTTCTGGAAGGGTTGCAGCCGGTGCCTTATGCAAGAATATTCTTAAGAAGCTTAGTATTGACGTTGGAAGCTATGTTCTATCAATAGGTACTAAATCCATCGATGAGAAGGGTTTGACTAGACTTTCCCTTGATGAAAGGGTTAGTAATGCCGATGGCTCGGATGTCAGAATACCCTTAGCTGACAAATCCTTAGAGCAACTGATGAAGGATGAAATAGATAATGCAAAAAAACTTGGTGAAAGCCTTGGGGGCACGTTTCAGGTGTTCGTTTCTGGGCTTCCCGCTGGCATTGGCGACTATACGCAATGGGATAAGCGTTTGGATGGAAAGTTAGCACAAGCTGTTATGAGCGTTCAGGCAATTAAGGGTGTTGAAATTGGCTATGGGTTTAAGCTATCGAGTCTTTACGGTTCAAAGGCACATGATGAGATATTCTACGATGGTAGGTTTTACAGGAAGACGAACAGGGCTGGTGGCATAGAGGGAGGCATGTCAAATGGTGAGCCTATAGTCTTAACAGCAGCCATGAAACCGATACCAACGCTTTATAATCCATTGATGAGCGTTGACATTAAGACAACAAAGCCATTTAAGGCTTCCATCGAGAGGTCCGATGTATGTGCTGTTCCAGCTGCATCGATAGTTGCAGAATCGATGGTATCGATAGTCATACTTGATACCATACTTGAAATGTTCCCGTCCATGAACTTTAAAGTTCTTGAGAGGAACCTCGAAAACTATAGGAAACTTACTTTACCATAAAGGCATTGCCAGAAATTGGCTTAACGCTGATTAACCTTTCAGCTAATCCACTTCCATGGATTACAGCGTCTAGGCTTTTCATTTCTTTTCCATCCGAATACCTTGCCACTATGCCCGCAGCTGTTTCCAAGTTTTTTATATTGGTTATTATGCCTGTTGGCCCTGGAAAATCTACTACCCTTATCTTTATGAACGGCAGTGTTTCTAGGATTTCGTTTTCCTCCTTGTTTCTTCCGACTATGAGCTTCGTTTTATTTATTCTGAAATGCCTTCCAACTTTCAGTAGTTTTACGTTTTTCCACGTCAATTCATCATAATTTATCAGATCCTTTACCTTATTTGAGAATGATCTTTGCGTGAGGAGGCATCCGCCTGCTGGTGTAGGGAGTTTACCAATCTTAATGTTCAAGTTCTCTATGATTTGGGGATATCTTTTCCTTGAGCGTCCGCTTAAATCTAGAAGCCTTTCTCTGTCAATAATACCCTTTTCTTCATACAATGTAGGTGGCAACAGTTTTCCTGAAAGCGGCCTTAGAATCCTTTTTTCGAGTCCTGAAAGCTTTTCTATCCTTTTAAATGCTGAAAGGTTCTGTGACATGGGTCTTTGACCCAAAACCTCCCCGGTTGCAATGATGTTCTTACCCGCGATATCCTTTACTTTCTTAAGCATGTATGCCTTGCAGTCAATGCATGGATTTAGGTTCTTGCCGTAGCCGTAAATTGGATTTTTAAGCATTTCTAAATAATCATTTCCAGCTTCTATAATCAAAAGTTGCATACCTATGGCTTTTGCAACATCCGTTAGTCTCTGTGTGTTCCTTTCGAATAATGGGGAGCTTACATGCACGCCTATAACATTGAAACCCATGTTTGACAGAAGTTTTGCCGATATTATACTATCGAGCCCACCCGAAAATAGCAAAAAAACTTTTATATCCATAGACAATCCTTAGGTTTAGATTTAAGTTTAAAGGAAATATAGAGAAAGGAGGGCTGCATGGCTACATTGAAGTTGAACCTTACAGGAGATGGGGTAGAGTTAACGGATGCCATTAAATCTACCCTGAATGATAAGTTTAGGAGGCTCGAGAAGTACTTAGGCGACAATAAGGAAAGGGAGGTATTTGCGGATTTAATAGTTAAAAAGGAAAGATATCTCTTTTCCGTTGAGATAGTGATGTACAACGTTTTCGGTAATAATCTAAGGGTGAAAAAATCAAACAGCGATTTTTATACAGCTGTTGATATGCTTGTAGATGCAGCAGAGAAGCAGTTGAGAAGACTTAAGGACAAGGTCGTAAGTGACGGAAAGAGAAATCACAATGGCTCATTTATTGAATCTGAGATCGGATCTGTATCAACTCCTGCTATTGTCGAGGTGGAACCGAAACTTTATAAGCCTATAGCACTTGAGGATGCCGTTAGCATGCTTTTGAAGTCAAAGAGAGAATTCATGTTCTTCTGCAATGCCCACTCTGGAAACGCATGCATTGTCTATAAGATGAACAACGGTAACGTGGGATTTATGGAAATGCCTTCGTGTAAGTACTAACACTTAAGATGTCTAAAATTTTTTTCATTGCGGGCGGAAGGTCTATCTCAAATTCCATGGGCTTCCCGCTCCTTGGATGTTTGAACTTTAGATGATATGAGCAAAGGGCGTTCATATGCATGTCTTCAATGGCTGATTTGAGCTTTACGCTCTTTACCCTTGAAGCTTTAAATCCGTAAAGTTTGTCGTTCAGTATGGGAAATCCCATGTGTGACATATGGACCCTTATCTGGTGTGTTCTTCCGGTTTCTATCTTGCATTTTACATCGGTAACGTTGTAGTCTTCATATCTTTTGATTACCCAGAGGTCCGTTTTTGCGTGCCTTGGGGCTGACGTATTCGTGGAGAAACGTTTCCTATTAAATTTGTCCCTTCCAATTGGAACCTCGATCGTTCCTCTATCTTCCTTGATTAATCCATAGACAAAAGTTCTGTAGAACTTTTCAACCTTTCTTTCCCTAAATTGCCTTGATAGGTTTTCCTGCGACAACCCATTTTTAGCTACGACCATCAAGCCTGATGTATCCTTATCAAGTCTATGAACGATTCCGGGTCTCAGGGTTCCATTGATTCCCGATAGATCCTTGCAGTGGTGGAGAAGTGCGTTTACAAGCGTTCCGCTGTAATGGCCCGGTGCTGGGTGGACTACCAAGCCCGCAGGTTTGTTTACCACGATGATGTCGCTGTCCTCATATACAATATCAATTGCTATATCTTCAGCTTCAAGTCCAAGTGGCTTTGGTTCCGGTATTTCGAAGACAACCTCATCATTTTCACTTACAGGGTACGAAGGTTTCTTTACCAACTTATCATTCACCATAACCCCGTTTTTTACTATAGATTTGGCCTGTGATCGTGATAAACCCTCTACCTTTGAGCTTAAAAACACATCGAGCCTTATTCCATCGTATTCCTTTTCTACCTTAAGGTTTACCACTTGAGCTTCTCCTCGTTTTTCCTATATTAAGATATGATGAAAAAGGTAAAATGCCCAAACTGTGGTAAGCTTGTAAACTATGAGGGGAATCCCTATAGGCCATTTTGTAGCAGGGAATGTAAACTTGCCGATTTCTACAGGTGGCTTAACGAAGAATACAGTTTGGACGAGGAAGATAAAGAGGAATTATGGAAAAGGCCTTAATACAGAAGCTTGACGAAATTTCCCTAAAATACGGTGAGATTGAGAGGCAGTTGTCAAAGCCGGAAATAATTGCAGACCAGGGGCTTTTTAGAAAGCTTTCAATGGAATATAAGGAACTTCAACCTGTATGTGAGGCTTACGGTGAGTATAAAAATACCCTTAACGCTTTAAGCGAGGCCTTGGATGTTATTAAAAACTCAACCGATTCTGATTTTATCGAGCTTGCGAAGGAAGAGAGGAAGAATCTTGACCAAAAGTTAAGTGGCCTTGAATTGAGGATTAAGAAGTTCTTAATTCCAAAGGATAAAAATGATGAGAGGGATATAATCCTTGAGATAAGGGCTGGTGCTGGTGGTGAGGAAGCAGGGCTTTTTGCAAGGGACTTATTCAGAATGTACTCGAGATATGCAGAGAGAAAGGGCTGGAGCGTTGAAATCGTTTCAATGAATGAAACAGGGCTTGAGGGTATAAAGGAAATCATAGCCACCATTTCAGGCAAAGGTGCCTACAGTAAACTCAAGTATGAAAGCGGTGTTCATAGGGTTCAGAGGATTCCCGTAACGGAGTCTGGGGGAAGGATTCACACATCCACCGCTACTGTTGCCATACTTCCAGAGGCAAGGGAAACCGATGTAAAGCTGAATAGGGAGGATATAAGAATCGATACGTATAGGGCATCAGGTGCAGGCGGCCAACATGTAAACAAGACAGATTCAGCCGTAAGGATGACGCATATTCCAACGGGTATAGTGGTAACGTGTTCAAATGAACGTTCCCAGATTCAAAATAGGCAGAAGGCAATGAAAATACTTATGGCAAGGCTCAAAGAGTTAAAGGAAAGAGAGGAAAGGCAGAAGTTGGAATCCACGAGAAGGGTTCAGATAGGAACAGGTGATAGAAGTGAGAAGATAAGGACGTACAACTTTCCAGAGAATAGGGTTACGGATCACAGAATAAAACTTACGCTGTATAATCTTGAGAACTTCCTTGATGGCGAAATGGACGAGATGATAGACGCACTCACGGCGGCAGAGGAATCCAAGAGGATTGAGGCGTTGTCAAAGGGCTAATGTTGTGCTAAGCTTTTCAAGTTGTTTAGGGCTTGACAAAGAGTATTTGTGTGTTGTATATTTGTTATTGAATTAAACCAAAACTTTAAGGGGAGGTCTCGATGAGAAAGGCACTGAAAGTAGCAACGCTCATGGGTATGGCAGCAGCCCTGATTGCTCCATCGGTTAGCGCGCAAGATATGTCAATGGGAAGCACAAAGGTAACTGTTGGCGGCCAATTAAGGGAAAGACTTAATTGGGATGCAAATGAAGCTGGTAGTGGCAAAGGCAAAGAGGTTAACATTCCAATTAGGGCAAGGTTGAAGGTTGGTGCTCAGCTTTCAAACGGTGTAAGTGCCGTATTTGTTCCAGAATGGAACTACAATGCTGGTGCAGGGGCAAACGGTGTGCTTAACATGAATACGGGTAAAGTAAGCATGCACGAAGCCTACATGCTATTGGCAAATCCATTCGGTATTAACAACGTTATCGTTAAGGCAGGCCGTCAAGAGGTAAACCTTGGAAATGGAAGGATGATCGGCACGGCTAATTGGGGTGCAGGAAGGTCGCTTGATGGTGTATTACTCGGTTATGCAGCAGGTAAGTATGGTTTACTCGGTGGCTTCTATGGAAAGTTAAACGATGCTACGCAAGGAGATCCTAGACTTCCTGATACTGATGTTTATGTTGGCACATGGCAGGGCAACTTCAAGGGGTTCAACGTTGCAAACCTTGGTGGAAGCTATGAGTTAAGTGACATCTATATCAATCCAACGGTTAAGGACTTTGACCTCAATACCATCTATGCAAGATTAACGCCTAATTATGCAACGAACTTTGGAACGGTTAAGCTCAACGCCGAAGGTGCATGGCAACAAGGAAATGCAATGAGTAGCAGTGCCAACTTCAAGGGTTATATGTACAGCTTTGGTGCAGGTGCCGACTTCAACTACACCTACAAGCCAAGTGCTTTTGTAGGATATGACTTCTACTCCGGTGATAGTAACCCAACAGGTGGCGATTTCAAGGCATTCGTCAGCCCAGTTCCAAGTGGCCACGGATTCTTAGGTCACTACGATGCATTTAACCCATCTGTTGCTAACCTTGTGAATGGTGATTTTCTAACCGCAGGTATCCAGGATATCTACGCAAAGATAGGCGTTCAACCAACGGATGCGCTTGGTGCCAACTTCGCATATCACTACTTCACATCCGATAAGGATGTTAAAAACGGAACCAAGAGTGATGACAATCTTGGATGGGAAACGGACTTAGATACAAGCTATCAATACACGAAGAATCTTTGCTTTGAACTTGGATGGGATCATTTTAACCCGGACAAGGCTTATGAATATTGGAAAGGGACAAACGACAAGTCTGGTGATACTGTTTATGCCCAAGCAACACTTAACTTCTAAGTATTTTAAACTGTAAGTTTGAGGCGGGTTTCATGCCCGCCTTTTTAGTTTGTATTCCAATTTTAAGTCCAAATTTCGTGCTTTTACCGGTTGACAAGGCGGCCTTTGTTGCTTATCATTCAACCGCTATTTATTTGGAGGAAGGATATGCCTACAATTAACCAACTTATAAGGAAGGGACGTGAATCAAAATCGAAGCGTTCCAAAGCTCCTGCACTTCAGGGTAATCCTCAGAAGAGGGGCGTATGTGTGAGAGTATTCACAACTACACCTAAAAAGCCTAACTCAGCGTTGAGGAAGGTTGCAAGGGTTAGACTTTCAAATGGTATGGAGGTAACCTGTTACATACCGGGTATCGGTCATAACCTTCAGGAGCACTCCGTTGTTTTGGTAAGGGGTGGAAGGACAAAGGATCTGCCTGGTGTTCGTTATAAGATTGTCCGTGGTGCCTTGGATACCGCAGGTGTTGAGGGAAGAATGCAATCAAGGTCAAAGTACGGTGCAAAGTTGGCTAAAGCCAAGAAATAAACCTTAAGGGGAGTAATATGCCGAGAAAAGGTCCAGTTACAAAGAGAAAGATCCTACCGGATCCAGTATATGATGATGTTTTAGTTGCCAAGCTAATAAATAAGGTGATGCTTGATGGCAAGAAGAGCAAGGCTGAAAGGATAGTTTATGATGCCTTTGATATTATCAAGAAAAAATTGGGTGAAGATCCATTGGATGTCTTCCATAAGTCCCTTGAAAATGTTAAGCCTTTACTTGAGGTAAGGCCGCGACGTGTCGGTGGTGCCACATATCAAGTTCCCATGGAAGTAAGGCCAGATAGGCAGATTCACCTTGCGTTAAAGTGGATAGTTACCGCTGCACGCTCACGTTCAGAACGTGGCATGATGAATAAGCTTGCATCTGAACTGTTGGATGCCTATCATGAAAGAGGCGCAGCCGTTAAGAAGAGAGAGGATACGCATAGAATGGCTGAAGCCAACAAGGCCTTTGCACATTATAAATGGTAATTTAGGAGGAAACTTTGGCTAAGGATTTAAACCTAAAGGTTCCCTTAGAGAATGTTAGGAACATAGGTATTATCGCGCATATTGATGCGGGAAAAACCACGACTACCGAAAGGGTTCTTTACTATACAGGCAAGATTCACAAGATAGGTGAGGTCCATGAAGGTGCAGCCGAGATGGATTATATGGAGCAGGAAAAGGAGAGAGGTATTACAATTACATCTGCTGCTACAACCTGCTTTTGGAAGAACCATAGGATAAATATCGTTGATACACCGGGCCATGTTGACTTTACCATTGAAGTTGAACGTTCGCTGAGGGTTTTGGATGGTGCCGTTACGGTTTTGTGCTCCGTTGCTGGTGTTCAACCTCAAACGGAAACGGTATGGAGACAGGCTGATAAGTATAAGGTTCCAAGGATAATATTCGTTAACAAGATGGACAGGATCGGTGCTGATTTCTTCAAAGTGGTTAATGATGTTGAAAAGAAATTGGGTGTAAAAGCCCTTCCAATCCAAATTCCAATAGGTGCAGAGGACAACTTTAAAGGCCTTATTGATCTTATATCCATGAAAGCTATTATTTGGCTTGATGAAACATTAGGTGCAAAGTACGAGTATAGAGAAATTCCTGATGATTTGAAGGAGCTTGCCGAAAGCTATCGTGAAAAGATGATAGAGAGTCTTGCCGATTTTGACGAAAATATAATGACAAAGTACCTTGAAGGTGAAGATATAACTGAGGCTGATATCAAAAAGGCAATTAGGGAAGGTACAATAGGCCTTAAGTTTTTCCCTATGCTCTGCGGCTCAGCCTTTAAGAATAAAGGTGTTCAACCACTTCTTGATGCAGTTGTTGATTACTTGCCATCACCACTGGATGTTCCACCTATTAAGGGTGTAAATCCTAAAACCGGTGAGACTGAGGAAAGGCATGCATCTTATAATGAACCATTTTCGGCACTTGCATTTAAAATACTAACTGATCCATACGTTGGACAGCTCACATTTATAAGGGTATATTCAGGATTTTTACATTCGGGTTCATATGTTTACAACGCTACGAGGGACAAGAAGGAAAGGCTTGCAAGGATACTTCGTATGCATGCAAACAAAAGAGAGGAGGTTCAAACACTTGCTGCTGGTGATATTGCGGCGGCAGTTGGTTTGAGGGATACGTTTACAGGTGATACTCTGTGTGACCCGGACCATCCGATACTTTTAGAGGCAATGGAGTTTCCTGAACCAGTTATATCTGTTGCCGTTGAACCTAAAACGAAGGCTGATCAGGAAAAGCTTTCCATAGCACTTTCAAAGCTTGCAAAGGAGGACCCATCCTTTAGGGTTGCGATGGATCACGAAACAGGTCAGACGATCATATCTGGTATGGGTGAACTTCACCTGGAGATAATCGTTGATAGGTTAAAGAGGGAATTTAACGTTGATGTAAATGTTGGGAGGCCACAGGTAGCCTATAGAGAAACGATAAGGAAGGAAGTTACCCAAGAAGGCAAGTTCATAAAGCAAACAGGTGGCCGTGGTCAGTATGGTCATGTGTGGCTTAGAATCGAACCGATTGAATCCGGAAAGGGTTTCGAGTTTAATGAGGCTATAAAAGGTGGTGTAGTTCCAAGAGAATACATACCGGCTGTTGAAGCTGGCGTTAAGGAAGCTATGGAAACAGGCGTTGTAGCAGGATACCCCATGACCGATATAAAGGTTACGCTTTTTGATGGTTCGTATCATGAAGTTGACTCATCGGAAATGGCATTTAAGATAGCGGGTTCCATTGCCTTTAAGGATGGTGCCAAGAAGGCGAATCCTGTGCTACTTGAGCCTATCATGGAAGTTGAGGTTATTACTCCTGAAGAATTCATGGGTGATGTTATGGGTGATTTAAATAAGAGAAGGGGAAGGATACAGGGTATGGAAGCCCATGGTAATGCACAGATCATAAAGGCTTTTGTCCCGCTTGCAGAGATGTTTGGATATGCTACTGATCTACGTTCCATGACTCAAGGTAGGGCTACTTATAGTATGCAATTCAACAGTTATGAGGAAGTTCCTGCAAACGTTGCTGAGGGAATAATAGGTAGTAGATCAAAGTAGACCTTTACTTTTAGTTTAAAAGGGATATAATTTTACGTCACTTTAATCTTTGACAAAGCAATAAGGAGGAATTACTCATGGCAAAGGAAAAGTATCAAAGAACCAAACCACATAAGAAT
>CAZXGR010000003.1:0-69975 GCA_964640245.1 uncultured bacterium
CTTTCTTCTTATAAGCTTTATTGCCCTTATAAAATCCTTCAGCTTTAGATCATCCATCTTGCCCTTTTTCCGGTCTGGATATACTCTATGCATGTAAAATACGACCTTTGGCATTTGTCCTCCTGTATAGTGAACCACTACATCCTTACAGGTGAAGCTTCTAAGGAAGTTTGACAATCTAATTTGTCCTTATCCCTCTGGGCAGGCTCACACCACCGCATACTCCTATTCCTGCATACTGAAGGAATTTGGAGATACCTTCAGTTAGATTGTAAATTCTTACCTTTACGGTTCTTTTAAGTCCTATTATCAGGTCAAACCATCCCCTATCGAACTTCCTCAATATGTTCCTTGCTCCGTTCACATCTGCATTGATGATTCTTTTTAAAAAGCGGGGGTATATGGATGTATCCTTAAGCTTACGGTATAGATCAAACATATAGGGTTTTACCATTCCACTCCTTACCATGTAGTTAGCTTCATTTCATAACTTGCCTGCATGATAGGTCAGATGCCCTAAGGATACCCTGTTCCTCGGTAGGTGGTTGAGCTCTCAAAAACCAACATCCTTTTAGCTTTCATGCTTTAATTATATCTCTGTATGTCTTAGGATTCAAGGTGTTGATGCAACTTTTGACTCTCATTCCATCTCTTTTGGTCAAGTCTCATTAAAGCGGGAAACGTATCCATACCTACTGCACTTTTGAGAGGTGTAGCGAGCGGGTATCTACATATACAACTTCTATTCCCTTAGCTTGGGATTTATACTCTACAAACTGCTGGAGCTGAGCAAAGCTTCAACAGTACATCCATCTCCTGTTCTGGTTGTTAGCTTTAATCCTCTTTCTTATTCCATTGAACTTTTAAAGGGCAATTAGTCCGCCAGTGGGAACGAGTTTAACGATTTCCCTTGCTATCTTGTGATTAACACAGTTTTAAGGAGCATTTGCTCTTATTTCTCTGTGAATTTAAGAACAAGCTAAAAATCCTCCGCAATTTATATATAGCACAATATCTGTTACAATACAAGCACAGTCTTTTCCCTTTATTTACGGAAAAGGTTTCCGACTGCCGGGAGGAGAAATGAAACTGATAGTACCATCTCCTGCAAAGGTAAATTTATCTTTATGGGTAAACGGGAAAAGATCTGATGGTTATCACGAAATAGTAACCGTCATGCAGGCAATAAGGCTCTTTGATTTTATAACTATTGAGGAATCGGATAGGTTTAAGCTCTCCATAGAAGGGCAAAATAGGATAGATACCAAGGACAACCTAATTAAAAAGGCATGCAGACTCTTTGAAAAACTTACCGGCATAAATCCAAAGGTTAAGATCGTTCTTGAAAAGAGAATACCTATAGGCGCGGGACTCGGTGGCGGAAGCTCAAATGCTGCATCTACCCTTAAGGCCTTAAATAACATATTTGGAAAACCATTAAGCAATGAGGAGCTTTTGGTAAAATCCCAAATGTTAGGCAGTGACGTTCCATTCTTCATAAGAGGAGGGCTTGCCATTGCATACGGAAGAGGGGAAAAACTAAAGTTCTTTGAAGGTAAGCCATTTAAGCTCTTACTTGCCATGCCTGATATTTTCTGCTCAACCCAAGAGGTCTATAAAAACCTGCATGCTGAATCTAAGATCTCACTACCGGAAGCTGAAAAGCTTATTGTTGAACCCATAATTAATGGTGATTGGGGAATACTGAAAACTAATCTGCACAATGACCTCGAGTCATCGGATGCTCCATGTATATCCAAGGTCAAGGATATAAAGAATTATCTTGAAGGCTTTGGGCTAAAATTCCTAATGACTGGTAGTGGGTCATCGCTATTTTCGCTTGACACAGATATACCCTTGAAAAATTCTGATATACGGCTTAAATTAGTTTCCACACTATAACTGGGGTGTAGCCAAGCGGTAAGGCAACGGACCTTGGATCCGTCATTCGCAGGTTCGAATCCTGCCACCCCAGCCATTTTATTATTAATTTTGGTATTTAATTTTTGGTGGGAGTAGCTCAGTTGGTGGAGCGCTGGGTTGTGGCCCCGGCGGTCGCGGGTTCAAGTCCCGTCTCCCACCCCATGCGGGAGTGGCGGAATTGGCAGACGCGCTGGACTTAGGATCCAGTGCCGTAAGGCATGAGGGTTCAAGTCCCTCCCCCCGCACCAAGCGGGCATAGCTCAGTTGGTAGAGCGAAGCCTTGCCAAGGCTTAGGTCGCGGGTTCAAGTCCCGTTGCCCGCTCCATTGGCGGCGTAGCCAAGTGGTAAGGCCGAGGACTGCAAATCCTCTATGCGACGGTTCGAATCCGTCCGCCGCCTCCATTTAAAGATTGAAGGTTTTATCCTTTATAAAAGCTTGACCAGTAAAAAGGGCAACAACCGTTGCGTCTTGCTTCTCAACTTCAACCCTATAGATTCCTATCCGCCTACTTCTACTTACCTCTATAGCCTCAGCTGTTAACTCGTCACCTCTAAAAGCGGGGTTCAAAAAATCAATGTTGGCATTTACCGCAAGTGCAAGCTTTCCATGGCTGTTGGAAGCAAGTGCAAACGAAAAATCTGCAAGGGAAAATATCACCCCACCCTGACATATGCCAGCAGCATTAAGCATATCATCCCTTACAATGATCTTAATCCTTGAGTAACCAGTTTTGAAATCAAGAAGCTTAATCCTTAACCATGAGGCAACTCTATCGTTTTTAAGCATAAAATCAGCAATTTCCCCAGACGTAATCTCTCCTTAAAACTGCCGCTTGCTGGATAAAACGTCGGGAAGACAAAAATCATAGCAATCTAAATTCCAACCAGTTATTTTACATTCATTTTGGCTGAAGCCACAATTGAAATCTTTTTAAACACGTATATCTTGATTCAAAAAAACCTCGCAAATTAGCCCACCCTTACTGATGGAACTTCCAAGCTGGATTCAGATCTCTGCCGAGAATTGCTCCACTTAGAAAACCTATAAGGGAATCCCTGTTTCAAAGGGCAAAATAATCTATATGGCTTTTTTAACCTTTCCAGCCTTGAGACACTTAGTGCAAACCCAAATCCTTTTAACCTTGCCATCAACAATGGCTCTAACCTTTTGAAGGTTTGGATTTTGCTTCTTACTGCTAACCCTATGTGAATGACTTACATTATTTATAAACAACACCTTTTTTCCGCATATAGCACACTTTGCCATTTTTCCTCCTTTAAACCTAATAACCGAAAATTTATCTCTAAAAACAAAAATTACAAGTTCATGGATTTAAGCTGGGATATGGTTCCGCTCAGCTTTTCCATGATCTTTCTTATATCCTGTAGTTTTGCCCTATCCTTTTCTATTACATTCTTTGGAGCCTTTTCAAGAAACCCCTTATTTGAAAACTTCTTCTCCAGTTTTCCTGCTTCAATAGAGAGTTTTTTGAGCTTTTTAGATTGTCTTTGAAGCTCGTCGGCTATATTAACAACATTGCCTACATCCACATAAACCTCTACATTTTTTAGGAAGAATGATACGGATTTCTCCTTGTTAAACCTATCCGTGTAGATCTTGTCAATACCTGCAAGCCTCTTTATGGATGGTTCTAAGGATCTAATCGTTCCCTTAATATTCTCACTCGCCTTTATGCCTACATTAATCTTTGAAGACGGAATATTCAAATCGTATTTAACGTTCCTTACGCCCTTCACTATTTCCCTTACAACATCAACGGATTTCTCTTCGTTGGCAAAATCATATGAAAGGTTCGGCCATGGGGATATAGCTATGCTTTCAGCATCCCTGTTCGGCAACTTTTGGTATATCTCCTCCGTTAGAAATGGCATCACGGGATGGAGAAGCTTTAAGCTATTTATTAAAATCGTTAGAAGAACACTTAATGTTGTTTCTCTTTCCTGCTTTGAACCCTTGTATATCCTTTCCTTCGAAAATTCAATAAACCAATCTGCAAACTCACCCCATATAAACTGATATATAGCTTTTGCAGCATCGTTAAACCTGTAGTTACCGAGATTCCTATCAACTTCATGGCATACCTTCGAAAGCTTTGTAAGTATCCATCTATCCTCTACTGTATACTCATGTTCAATTGGTTTAATGGATTCTGTAGCCTTTAGGATGAACCTCGCAATGTTCCATATCTTATTTGAAAAATGTCTATAACCCTCAATTGTGGCCTCCGAAAGTCTTATGTCCCTTCCCTGAGCGGCCAAAGCGGTTAATGTAAACCTCAGTGTATCTGCACCGTATTTCTCAATCATTACTAAGGGATCTATTACGTTTCCCTTCGTCTTACTCATCTTTTGACCACTTTCATCCCTTACAAGGGCATGAATATAGACATCCGAAAATGGCTTTTCATCCATAAAGTGATAGCCCATCATCATCATCCTTGAAACCCAAAAAAAGATAATGTCGAATCCCGTCACAAGTAAACTTGTAGGATAAAAAGCCTCCAAATCCTTAGTTTTTTCGGGCCACCCCAGCGTTCCAAATGGCCACATAGCGGAGCTAAACCATGTATCAAGCACATCCTCATCCTGGTGGATGTTTGTACTACCACAGTTTTCGCACCTTTCCGGAGTTTTCTCTGAAACTGTTATATGGCCGCAATCCTCACAGTACCATGCAGGTATTCTATGCCCCCACCATATCTGCCTCGATATGCACCAATCCTTTATGTTTCTCATCCACTCAAAGAATGTATTTTCCCACTGTTTTGGTATAAACCTTATACTTTCATCCCTTACGGCTTTCACTGCTCTTTCTGCAAGCGGTTTAACCCTTACAAACCACTGGTCTGAAAGGTAAGGTTCAACTACGGTCTTACATCTGTAACAGTGGCCAACTGAATGCTTATATGGAAGAACCCTTTCGAGATAGTTGGTAGCCTTAAGCCTTTCAACAATAGCCTTCCTTGCTTCAAATCTATCCATACCTTTAAATGGCTCTACGGTAATTCTTGCAAAATCATCCATTACTGGAATTATCGGAAGATCATGTCTCCTTCCTACCTCAAAATCGTTAAAATCGTGTGCCGGCGTTATCTTAACTGCACCTGTGCCAAACTCAGGATCTACATATTCATCAGCTACTATAGGTATTTTCCTATTCACTATTGGTAAAATTGCCTCTTTACCAACAAGGCTTTTATACCTCTCGTCCTTTGGGTTCACAGCTACCGCTGTATCGCCAAGCATCGTTTCAGGCCTTGTCGTAGCTACAATTATGGACTCACTGCTGTTCACGATGGGATACCTTATGAACCAAAGGTATCCATCATCCTCGCTGTATTCAACCTCAAGGTCGGATAGCGCTGTATGGCATCTTGGGCACCAGTTTATAAGCCTCTTGCCTTTGTATATCAGGCCTTCCCTGTAGAGGGTAACAAACGCCTTCCTTACAGCCTTTGAAAACCCTTCATCCATCGTGAAACGTTGCCTTTCCCAATCACATGAAGCTCCGAGCTTCTTAAGCTGGTCAATTATCCTGTTACCGTAAACCCCCTTCCACTGCCATACCCTCTTTATGAACTCATCCCTTCCGATGTCATTCCTTGTAAGGCCTTCCTTCGCAAGTTGTCTTTCAACAACCCATTGCGTTGCTATACCGGCATGATCTGTTCCTGGAACCCAGCAAACCTCATAACCCTTCATTCTCTTCCATCTACACATGATATCCTGAAGCGTTGAGTTAAGGGCATGGCCGATGTGTAAAACGCCCGTGACGTTTGGAGGTGGTAAAACTACGCTGAATTTCTTCTTCTTACCACTTAAAACATTATCGGCATTGGCATGAAAGTAGCCCTTTTCAAGCCAAAATTGATACCACTTATCCTCAAATAAAGCTGGATTATACGTTTTATTGCTCACTTAATACCTCCGAAAGTTGGTGTCGGAATGTTAACAAATATTACACTAAGCTTTTAAGGAATTTTCTCTCTATGTTTGGATAATTATTCAGGACACCCTTTGAAAGTAGTATCTCAAAAACATGGTTACTTGCAATGTAAAAGGATACAGCTGAACCTATCAGGTAAAGATTCCACATCCTTACGAATCTTTCTCCGTATTTTTCCTCTATTTCTCTACTTTTCGAGTTAAATCTCCTCTGCCAATCTTTAAGCGTCAGATAGTAATGAAGCCTCCAGTCATCTATATCTATAAGGTTAAAGTTATAACCTTTAAAGGCGTTAATTGTCTCTGGTAAACTTGGAATATAACCGCCCGGGAATATAAAAGTCCTTATCCACTTACCCGTTTCTTCGGTATGAACCTTGCCTATCGTATGAAGTAAGAATAAACCATCTTCATCCATGGCATCGTTAACCTTCTTAAAGAACAATCTCAATCGGTTCTTCCCTACATGCTCAAACATGCCAACGGAAACAATCTTATTGAATCTTCCCTTAAGTTCGGACATATCTGCATAATGAACGAGGCGGACATCAACATTACCCCTTAGATCTTGTTTCTCTATCTGCTCCTTTACATACCTATACTGATTTTCTGAAAGTGTTATACCAACAGCTTTTAACCTGTAAAGCTTTGCTGCTTCAAGCAAAATAGAACCCCATCCGCAACCAATATCTAAAAGTCTATCACCATCCTTAAGCTGAAGCTTATCGAATATTATTCTTCTCTTGTTCTCCTGAGCCTTTTCAAGGCTTTCGTTTGAGTCATCAAAGAAGGCACATGAATAGGTCATGGATGAATCAAGCCACATTTTGTAAAAATCGTTGCCGAGGTCGTAATGATAGGTTATGTTCTTCTTCTCCTTTGTCTTGTCAATTGATCTAAGCCTATCAAGAAACTTAAATAGAAGATACGGCAAGCTTTTGTTGCCTTCGTGTTTGTTTAGATACTTCATGCCGGCAATCAAAATATCCTCAAGGCTACCCCTAATTTCGATATCACCATCAACATAGGCCTGGGTAAAACCCATTTCTGGATTGGATAAGGTTTCATTTAATGCTTTCTGGGTCCTAAAGATTACCTCATTCTTAACGTCAGCATTGGGCAATTTCCTGCCATCCGGTAAACAAACCCCTATAGAACCACCTGATGTATTAATTTCATCAATTATTCTTTTCGAAAGCATATCTTCCTCCTTAAATCAATAGGTTAACAAATTCTCGTTAGGTTGACAAATGATTCAAATCGGATATATTTTTCTATCTATTATAATGCGTCCCCATCGTCTAGCCCGGCTTAGGACATCGGCCCTTCACGCCGACAACGTGGGTCCGAATCCCGCTGGGGACGCCAAGTGTTTTGATATTTCTTTCCCCCTCCCTCCCTAATATTTTTAGGAGAAAGGTGGCGGCAACAACGCCGCCACCTCTTTTTAAAAACTATGAAAAGAAAAGATTTTGGGAACATATCAAAGCTTGGAAAAAAAACAAGCTACAGTTTTGAATATTCACCTAACCTATTGGAACGTTTCCCTAATAAATTTTCAAAACCTTACTGGGTTTCCTTTAACTGCCCCGAATTTACGACTCTCTGTCCAATAACAGGCCAGCCTGACTTTGCAACGATATACATCCAGTATATCCCGGATGGCTTTCTTGTGGAAAGTAAGTCGCTTAAGATGTACCTATTTTCATTCAGGAATGCCAAGGGTTTCCATGAGGATATGGTAAACAGGATAGCCGATGATATATTTAATCTTCTAAAACCCTTTTATATAGAGGTATACGGGGAATTCAACCCGAGGGGTGGAATATCAATAGATCCTTACGTTCAAAGGTCTAAGAATGTTGAATGGGTAAAACAACTTGCCATAGAAAGGTTTAAAAGCCATAGAACAAATGTACCTGAGATAAGGAGAAATCGTGGCTAAAACCTTAATAATAGGTGGAAGCGGTGCCTATACCTTAAACAAAGAGAAATTTGGGAAACTCCTAAGCAAAAAGGTTTATGAGACACCTTTTGGTAGATCAAATCCTATATACGAGTTTTCTTCCCCATCGGGTATACGATTTTCGTTTCTTTCGAGGCACGGGGAAAATTCTTACGACACAACGGCCTCATTTGTAAACTATAGAGCAAATATATGGGCTGCCAAGGAATCCGGCGCAGAAAGGATCATGGCATGGACAGGTCCTGGCTCATTAAACGAAGGATTTAAACCTGGTGATTATGTGATAATAGATGACCTTATCGACTTTACAAAGAAGAGAAGCTATACGTTCTTTGAAGGAAAAGGATTAGGTTTTATAAGGCAAAACCCCGTCTTTTGCCCACAATTATCGAATGCCTTAGCTAAAACCTTAACCGATTTAAACCTTACATTTCATAGAGGAGGAACGTACGTCTGCACAGAAGGGCCAAGACTTGAAACGCCAGCAGAGATAAGGATGTTCAGGAAATTAGGTGGCGATTTGGTTGGCATGACAATAATTCCTGAGGTCTTTCTAGCCAAGGAACTTGAAATGTGCTACGGTGTTTTATGTTACGTTACCAATTACGCTGAAGGCACGAGGAATCGCTCATTCAAACCAGGAATTCTCTTTGAGGGAATGCTTTCAGATAGCGAAAAGAAAAAGGTGGATGAAGCGGTTAATAATTTCCCAAAAATATCCATAAAATTAGTTGAAAACCTCTCCAAGCTTAAAAGAACATGCCCATGCAAGAATACCATGAAGAGGTACAAAAGCAAGGGTCTAATTAAAAATGATTGGCATACATGGATCAGGTAAGGCAATCAAGCAGCCTTAGATTCAACTATCTGCCTGATTAACCTGAATTCTTTTATAACCTCTATTGCCCTTTTAAGCTGGTTATCTATTCTCTTCTTATTCTTTTTCTTTATAGCCTCAATCTGTTCTGGATGCTCCTCAGCTTCCTTAAACTCATTTTTGATAATGGATATATCCGATTTTGAAAGCCCAACCTCGATATCCGGTTCTATACCCTTACCATCTATACACTTGCCGTTAGGCATGTAGTACTTAGCTGTAGTCAGCTTAACAGCATAGCCAAGTTCAAGTGGATATAGGGTTTGGACAGAACCCTTACCAAATGTCTTTTCACCAACTATTACAGCTCTGTTGTTATACCTCAATGCACCCGTTAAAATTTCAGCTGCACTTGCGGTTCCCCCATTTACAAGCATAACAATGGGGATCTTGGTAGGAACTATGGGATTCTTAACCGAGTAAAACCTATGGTTACTTTCCGGTATCCTTCCCTTCGTATATACGATGAGGTCTCCCTTCGGAAGGAAAAAATCACTTATACGAACAGCTGCTTCCAATAGCCCACCGGGATTATTCCTAACGTCAATAACTATTCCTGCAAGTTTCTTATCCTTTTCAAGTGAATCTAAGGCCTTCTTAAAATCATCCACAGAATTTGCCTGAAACATCGTAAACCTTATATAGCCTATGTTGTTCTTAAGTATTCGGTACTTCACACTTTTAATCTTTATGACAGCTCTCGTAATGGTAAATGGCTTAGGTCTTATCCAACCTTTTCTCCAAACATCTATTGTTATCCTGGTTCCTGGCTTTCCTCTCATTATGTTCACTGCATCTGTCAGGGACATATTGGGTGTAAAGGGCTTTCCATTTATCTTAACTATAACATCACCTGACTTCAAACCAGCCTTATATGCAGGCGTATCCTCAATTGGGCTAATTATCATGAGCCTTCCATCCTTTGTCTTTGTAATCTCTATGCCAAGGCCTCCAAATTTGCCCTCAGTTTCAACCTCAAATTCTCTCAGCTGCTCCGGTGTAAATAGATTAGAGTGAGGGTCTAATTTTGAAAGCATTCCCTTTATAGCCCCTTCAAATAATTCCTTCGGCTTCTTCACATCAACATAGTTGGATTTGATGAGTTGATAGGATTCCATAAATAACTTTACATAGCTGAGTTCACTATGTTTGGGCTTTACCTTTATAACATCAGCGCCAATAGCCACCTTACCCATGGTAAATATAAGTAAAATATACATAGCTACAAAACCTGCATTCTTGGTAAATCTTTTCATTATTTCCTCTCAATTACCTTTTTGACCTTATCAATTATGCCATTTTCGTCAAGCTTAAAATAGTGTAGAAGTTCCATTCCATCTCCGGATATTCCAAAGGTATCATTTGTGCCAACCCTTTCCATTGGAACTGGTTTATTCTCAACCAAAACCTCTGCCACTGCTGACCCAAGACCGCCAATTATTGAATGCTCTTCAGCTGTCACAACGGCACCTGTCTTGGATACCGATTCAATGATAAGGTGTTTATCTATGGGTTTCACGGTCGGCATATGTATAACTTCAAGTGATATCCCTTCCCTTTCGAGCATATCCGCAGCCAAAAGTGCAAAGGATGTTTCTACCCCATTGGCAATTACCGTAACGTCACTCCCTTCCCTTAGGACAATGCCTTTACCTAACTGAAACTCATAATTCTCATCAAAGATCCTCGGAAATTTCTGCCTTGAAAGCCTAACGTAAAATGGCCCATCGGCATATGCAACGGCTTCTATAACCTTCTTGGTTTCAATATCATCACACGGAACTATTACCCTCATGTTGGGTAGAACCCTCATGTTCGCAACATCCTCAAGAGCCTGGTGTGTTGCTCCGTCCTCACCTACCGTAACACCTGCATGCGTGCAGACAAGTTTAACACTCAGCTTCGTATAACACACGCTCTGTCTTACGGCACCCCAAGCTCTTCCCGTCCCAAAGATGGCAAAGGTGCTTACAAATGGTATCTTTCCGGTAGTTGCTATGCCAGCTGCTGCATTTACCATGTTTGTCTCTGCAATACCCATATCGAAGAACCTTTCAGGAAAAGTCTCTGCAAACTTCCTCGTTTTAGTCGAACCCGATAGATCAGCATCAAATACAACTATATTAGTGTCTTTCTTGCCAAGCTTGACAAGCTCATCCCCATAAGCATCCCTTAAGCTAAACCTATCCATTTACTCTACCTCACCTAATTCCTTCAGGGCTTCCTTCAATAACTTAGGAGGTAAGGCCTTCCCATGCCATTCAGCCCTATTCTCCATAAATGAAACACCCTTTCCCTTAATAGTCTTTGCAATAATCATCGTAGGTTTGTACTTAACGCTATCAGCTTCATTTAAAGCCTGCATTATTTGCTCAAAGTCATGGCCGTTGATCTGTATAACATGCCATCCAAAGGACTTCCACTTTTCAACAACCGGATATATTGACATCACCTCGTCAACGGGACCATCTATCTGAAGGTTATTGTTATCAAGTATCACACAAAGATTATCCAAGTTATATTGGCTTGCAGACATAGAAGCTTCCCATACGCTTCCCTCCTGGGATTCACCATCACCTATCATACAGTAAACCATCGAGTCACTTCTATCAAGTTTCAGGCCTAATGCCATGCCAACCGCTGCTCCGATTCCATGTCCCAATGAACCTGTACTTATCTCTATACCGGGCGTTTTATTCATATCTGGGTGACCTTGAAGCTTGCCGTTCAACTTTCTAAAGCCCATAAGCTCCGACATCGGGAAATAACCTGTTCTTGCAAGCACCGAGTAAAGAACGGTACATGCATGACCCTTTGAAAGTACAAACCTATCTCTCTTATGCCATTTGGGGTTCTGTGGGTTATGCCTCATCTTATAGTAGTAAAGTGTTACAACGATATCCGTAGCGGACATTGCACCGCCGGGATGACCTGAATTTGCATTCGTGGTCATTCTCAATATATCCTTTCTTACCTCTCTTGAAAGTGCCCTTAAGGTCTCAATATCAATATCCCTATTTCTCTTTTCAAAGAAAGCCGGTTCAAACCTTATCAAAGCCTTCCTCCTTAGAAATCTTGTCCAATTCCGCGGCAACACGTTCCGTAGCCGTGCCACCAACAACATCCCTACTATTCACTGAATGCATCACATTCAATATATCTAAAATGTCTTTATCAAACTTATCGGAAAATTTCTTAAGCTCACCAAGGGTCAATTCCTCAAACGTCTTATTATTTTTAACAGCATAAGCTACAAGTTTTCCAACTATCTCATGTGCCTTTCTGAATGGTACGCCTTTCTTGGCAAGGTAATCAGCAACATCGGTTGCAAGTGAAAAACCCTCCTCTGCTTTTTTCTGCATGTTTTCCTTATTTGGCTTTACATTTAAAACCAACTTGGCGTTCACACAAAGGGCTGCCTTAAGGGTATCTATGGCATCGAACAATGGCTCCTTATCCTCCTGTAAATCCCTATTATAGGCTAACGGAATACCCTTTAAAATCGTAAGGATAGCTACAAGATCTCCGTATACTCTTCCAACCTTGCCCCTCGTAAGCTCCGAAATGTCGGGATTCTTCTTCTGTGGCATTATTGAACTTCCAGTGCAGAAAGCATCCGGAAGACTTATAAAATTAAAGCTCTGCGTTGACCATATAACTAATTCTTCCGATAGCCTTGAAAGGTGCATCATGGCAAGGGCACAGTTAAAGATGGTTTCCGCAACAAAATCCCTATCGCTAACGGCGTCTATACTGTTCCTCGATACATCAGAAAAGCCTAAGAGCTTTGCTTCAAACCATCTATCTATTGGAAAATCGGTTCCTGCAAGTGCTGCCGAACCAAGCGGTGATACATTTACCCTCTTAAGTGTATCGCTAAAACGCTCAGCATCCCTTTTAAACATCTCGTAGTATGCAAGCATGTAGTGCGAGTAAAGAACGGGCTGGGCTATCTGCATATGGGTATAACCCGGCATAACTATATCGATATGCTCCCTTGCCTGAACGAAGAAGGAGTACCTTAGAGATCTCAAAAGCTTAAGGATTTCATCTATCTCCTTCCTAACGTAAAGCCTGGTATCCGTTGCTACTTGGTCGTTCCTCGAACGCGCCGTATGGAGCTTGGCCCCTGAAGGTCCTATCATATCAGTAAGGGTCTTCTCAATGTTCATGTGGACATCTTCAAGTTCCTTATTCCACTTAAAGTTTCCGGAGTCTACCCGCTCCAAGATGCTATTTAGGCCGTCTATGATCCGCTGGGATTCCTCTTTCGTTAGGATACCTTGCTTCTCAAGCATCTTCGCATGCGCAATACTACCCGCAATATCAAACGGTGCAAGCCGCCTATCGAAGGACACTGATTGCGTATAATCTTCCACCAACTTATCGGTATTTCCCTCGAACCTACCACCCCATGGTTTCCTTGACAATGTTCCTCCTTTGGAACCTCTATTTTAACAAAACTTGCCCTAAGAAGTTCATAAAATTATAATTGCCAAAAGCGTTATTTGGAGGAATCATGAAAAATATCAATGAGGCCCTAACATTTGATGATGTATTACTTGTACCAAACTACTCAGAGGTCTTACCATCGCAGGTGAAAATTTCAACGAACTTAACCAAAAAAATAAAGCTCAACATTCCCATAATGAGTGCGGCGATGGATACGGTTACCGAATCGGGACTTGCCATAGCACTTGCCAGAGAAGGTGGAATAGGTGTCATCCACAAAAACATGCCCATAGATGCACAAGCTGAGGAAGTAGATAGGGTAAAACGTTCCGAAAGTGGCATGATAGTTAATCCAGTTGTTGTTTCACCCGAACAAACCGTAGCAGACGCTGAGTTTCTCATGAAGAGGTACAAGGTTTCTGGACTTCCAGTAACGAACAAGGAAGGAAAACTTCTTGGAATAATAACAAATAGGGATATAAGGTTCGTAAAGGACTTCTCACTAAAGATAAAAGATGTAATGACAAAGGAAGGCCTTAAAACGGTTCCGGTTGGTACAACCCTTGAACAGGCAAAGGAAATACTGCATAGGTTTAAAATAGAAAAGTTACCGGTTGTAGATAATGAGGGAAACCTCAAGGGCTTAATAACCATAAAGGACATAGAAAAAAAGGAAAAGTATCCAAATGCTGCAAAGGATAGTCTCGGCAGACTTCTAATAGCCGCAGCCATTGGGGTTGGTGGCGATGGAATGGATAGGGCAAAGGCTTTAGTGGATGCTGGGGTAGACGTTTTGGTTGTTGATACAGCACATGGGCATTCCAAGAAGGTGCTTGACACCGTAGAAATCGTTAAGAAAAGCTTTCCGGATGTTGATGTAATAGCCGGAAACGTAGCAACGCCAGAAGCTGTTGAAGCCCTTATAAAAAGAGGAGCTGATGCAGTGAAAGTTGGAATTGGCCCAGGATCAATATGTACGACACGTATCGTGGCTGGTGTCGGAGTACCACAGTTAACAGCTGTTATGAAGTGTGCTGAGGCAGCAGATAACTATGGAGTATCCGTAATTGCCGATGGTGGCATAAAGTTCTCTGGTGATATAGCAAAGGCTATCGGTGCTGGGGCGAGCGTAATTATGATAGGGAGCCTATTTGCAGGAACGAAGGAAAGCCCGGGGGAATTAGTGCTTTACCAGGGAAGAAGCTACAAGGTCTATAGAGGTATGGGTTCATTAGGTGCAATGAAGAAGGGAAGCAAGGATAGGTACTTTCAATCCGAGGTCATGGAGGAAAAAAAGCTTGTCCCCGAGGGAATTGAAGGAATGGTTCCATATAGAGGTCCCTTAGAGGATACGGTCCGCCAACTCGTAGGCGGACTAAAAGCGGGTATGGGTTACTGCGGTGCCGCCAACATAGAACAGATGAAAAAGAAGGCAAGGTTCGTAAAGATTACATCTGCCGGTTTAAAGGAATCACATGTTCATGATGTTATCATTACCAAGGAAGCGCCTAACTATTGGATCGAGAGGTAATATGGTTCACAGGAAAAAAGCTATTCTTGCCCTTGAGGATGGAACGGTATTTAAGGGTTTGAGCTTTGCAGCAGAAGGTGAAGCACATGGAGAGGTTGTATTTACAACGAGTATGACGGGATATCAGGAAATCGTTACAGACCCATCCTTTAAGGGGCAGATAGTAACAATGACACAACCGCTTATAGGAAATGTAGGTGCAAACAGCGAGGACATTGAATCTGATGGTCCAAAAGCAGAGGGGTTTATCGTTAAAGAGATCTCGGGAATCTACTCGAACTGGAGGGCAAGGTTTTCATTTGAGGATTATCTAAAACGATACAACGTAGTAGGAATATGTGAAATAGACACGAGAAAGCTTGTAAGAAGGCTAAGGAACACTGGAACAATGAGGGGAATAATATCAACTGAAAATGATAGTGAGGATAGGCTTATATCAAAGGCAAGAGCCATACCGAAGATGGAAGGGCTTAACCTTGTAGATAGTGTAACGTGTAACGAACCATATGAATGGGACCAGGGAACATGGAAACTTTCCAAGGGTTATACTAAAGGTAAAAACCTCAAGCATAAGGTTGTGGTACTTGACTTTGGAATAAGAAAAAACATACTGAGAAACTTAGTCGATGTTGGGATAAAGCCTATAGTTGTTCCAGCAAGAACGGAAGTCGAGGATATAGTCAAGTTGGATCCAGATGGCGTGTTTCTATCCTGCGGACCCGGTGATCCTGCAGCCGTAACCTATGCCATCGAAAATATAAGATATCTATGTTCAGCATTCAAAAAGCCGATATTCGGCATTTGCTTAGGGCATCAGCTTACAGCTTTGGCGTTTGGTGCTTCTACCTACAAGATGAAGTTTGGGCATAGAGGGGCAAATCAACCGGTAAAGAATAAGTTAACAGGGAAGGTTGAGATAACAACGCAGAATCATGGCTTTGCCGTTGATGAGAAAACCTTACCGGATGAGCTTGAGGTAACACACTACAGCTTAAACGATGGTACCATAGAGGGATTGAAGCATAAGACCAAACCTATATTTACCGTTCAGTATCACCCTGAAAGTTCACCAGGTCCACATGATTCAAGGTACCTTTTTAGGGAATTTGAAAGGCTAATATCCGACTACAAAGGAATGTAATGGTTTACGATGTAATAGTTTCAGGTATAGGTCCATCGGGAGCAAGCTTTTTAAAGGAATTAGAGGAGACAAACCTAAATATCCTTGCCCTTGATGCAGCAAAGTTTCCAAGGTGGAAACTTTGTGCAGGTGGTCTTACAGAAAGATCCCTTAACCAGATTAAGAACAAGTTTCAAGTACCAAACAGCTTAATTAAATCAACGGTAAAAAGCATTAAGCTATTCAATGAAGAAAAATTTATAAACATCGATATGTCGAAAAGCCCTATCCACACAGTTGATAGAACCCTACTCGACTTTACCGTTCTTTCATCGATTAAGGCAAAGGTTCACCAAGGCGAAAGTGTTTTGAGCGCTGAAAGGAAAAAAGATCTCATAGAGGTTAAAACCAATAAGGGAATCTATAAAACCCGGGTTTTAATATCAGCAGATGGGGTAAACAGCAGACTTTCAAGGTTATTTAAGGTTAAAAGAGATATAGGATTTACATACGAATCGTTTATTCAGCAAAGCCAAACCGATATAGTGATAGATGTTAGCGATTTTAGCTGGGGCTACTACTGGATCTTTCCTAAGGGTGATACCTTGGCAACCGGTGTAGGCAAATTCTCGAGTAAAAGCATCAAGGAAAAGCTTGGTAGATTAAACAAAAAACACGGCATAAGCGGAAACCTGATCTTTGAATCGGGTTTTCCTATTCCCTGTGGGAAAGAGGAAAACGATGTTTATAGAAACGGCATTCTATTCTTAGGAGATGCTGGGGGACTTGTAAACCCTTTGACGGGTGAGGGAATATACTACGCTGTGAAGAGTGGAGAAATTGCTGCAAGTGCAGTTAAGCACGCGTTCAAAGAGGGTAACTTCAAACTTCTTTCAAGGTATAAGGTAAGTGTAGATAGATCAATGGGAGAGGAATTTAAATGGGCCAAACGCATAGGAAAACTTTTCTATGGCTTAAAAAGCTTATCATTCTACCTTTCGGGAAGGAATAGAAACCTATCAGAACTTGTATGCAATGTACTTTCTGGTAATATCACATATAAAAGAGCTGTCTTGGACTTTGCCAAGGGGATATTCTAATGCTTCAAGTATCACTTAAATGTGGAAGAGAAAAACGAGTAAAGTGTTTTCATCCATGGATATATAGAAATGATGTGATCTCAACTTCAAGAAATGCAGTTCCAGGGGAAATATGCACTGTAAGAAACTGTAATGGAAAGTTCTTAGCCAAAGGATATATAAATCCTAAAAGCCGTATCATCATTAGAATCCTAACGTACAACAGGGAAGATAAAATCAATGAAGGTTTTTTAAAAAATAGGATAGAAAGAGCAATTAGATACAGGCAAAAAGTAGTTAGGGATTCAACAGCATATAGGTTGATTCACTCTGAGGCTGATCTTCTACCTGGGCTGATAGTTGACAGATACAATGACTACTTGGTATTACAAATCAACACACTTGGAATGGAAAAGCTGAAATCATCTATCATTAAAATCCTGGTAAAACTTATTAAACCTAAGGGAATATACGAAAAATCTACAACCTCAGCAAGAAAATTGGAAGGTTTGGAATCATGTGAAAGGACACTTTTTGGCAATGTTCCTGAAACGGTAAGCGAGGTCGAAAACGGTATAAGGTTCATAGTCCCTATAAAGGGCGGGCAAAAAACAGGTTCATTCCTAGATCAAAGGGAAAATAAACTCTTATTTGCGAGGGAATTCGTAGGGGAAAACAGTAGGATTCTGGATGCTTTTTGCCACATAGGAGGCTTTGGCATATATGGAACATGTGTAGGTAAAGCCCAAGAAGCCGTTTTAGTTGACAGTTCACAGTCAGCACTTGAACTTGCAAGAGAAAACGCAAGAATAAACGATGTAGGTGACAAGGTTAAAATTATAAAAGGCGACGCATTCAAGGTTCTAAAGTCAATGCAGGTATCCGGTGAAACCTTTGACAGCATCGTCATAGATCCACCAGCATTTGCAAAGAGGAAAAAGGATGTTGATCAGGCAAAAAAAGGCTATAAGGAACTGTTCTTAAGGGGACTCAAAATGCTGAGGCACGGGGGCAACATCGTTGTATGCTCATGTTCCTACCATATTACGTTACCCATCTTGGAAGGAATACTTCTATCAGCAGCTAACGATGCACGGGTACCACTGAGAATCCTGTACACAACCTATCAAGCAAAGGATCACCCCGCTGTACTCCAGATACCTGAAACGAGGTATTTAAAATGTATATTTGCTAATTCGTTGTTTTAGGAGGTAAAATGATCAAAAAAGCAGTTATTCCAGTAGCAGGTCTTGGAACAAGATTTTTACCTGCAACAAAAGCCCAACCAAAAGAGATGCTACCCATAGTTGATAAGCCCGTTATTCAGTATATCGTTGAGGAAGCTGTTAAGGCAGGCATAAAACAGATAATTTTCATCACCGGTAAGCATAAAAGGGCTATTGAGGATCACTTCGATAGCAATTTTGAGTTGGAATACGAACTTGAAAGGAAAAATAAATTCGAACTCTTAAAGATAGTTAAAGATATAACAAAGCTTGCCGATATCGTATATGTAAGACAAAGACAACCCCTTGGCCTTGGGCATGCCATATTAATGGCTGAATCTGTTGTTGGTAATGAACCGTTTGCTGTCTTACTTGGGGATGAAATTATAGTATCAGAAAAACCTGCCATAAAGGTTCTAATGGAAACATTCGATAAATATAAATCATCCGTTCTTGGCGTTAAGGAGGTTAAGGAAACGGATGTCTCAAGATACGGAATCATCGATATAGGTAAGAGGGACAAGGATACCATAAAGGTTGATGGAATTGTTGAAAAACCAGATATCAATAAATCTCCCTCTAACATAGCTGTTGTAGGAAGATATATCTTTACCCCAAATATCTTTAAGCTGTTAAGAGAAACTCCGAAAGGTAAAGGCGGAGAAGTACAGCTAACGGATGCCATAGCTAAACTTATACCAATTGAGTCAGTTTATGCTAAGATTATAAACGGCAAGAGGTTTGATACTGGTTCAAAGCTTGGGTTTTTAGAGGCAACTGTGGAATTTGCCCTTCAAAGGAAGGACATTGGAAAGGAATTTAAGCGATACTTGGAAAAAAGGCTAAAGGAGAGTTAGGATGGCTAATGCGATGACACCTATAAAGGAACAACCAAAGTTTCCCGATGAACTGCCCGTCTTACCATTGAGGGATGTTGTGATATTTCCCATGATGATATCGCCCTTGTTTGTTGGAAGGCCATTTTCTGTAGCAGCCGTTGAGGAAAGTCTAAAAAAGGACAAACTAATTTTATTAGTTACACAAAAGGATAAGAATATTGAAAAACCAGGTTTGGATGATCTATACAAAATTGGAACCGTAGCTGTAATACTAAAGGCTCTAAGAATGGCTGATGGAAAGGTAAAACTTTTAGTTCAAGGACTTGGAAGGGCTGAAATTGAGGAATCTATTGCATCAGAAGGCTTCATAAAGGTTAAGGTTAAACACATTGTAGAAAAGGAGATAACCGCCAAAAGCCTTGAGGAAGAAGCTCTTGTAAAGTTAGTAAAGGATCAAGTGGAAAGAATGGTCGCACTTGGAAAGCAGATGCCCCCCGATATGGTTGCTATTCTTAGATCTATAGATGACCCGGGAAGATTAGCTGACCTCGTATCAAGCCAAGTGGAAATGTCGAAAGATAAAGCAATTACGGTTCTAAAGTCCATCGATCCGATAAAACGATTGAAAAGGGTAAGCGAGATATTAGAGCATGAAATAAAACTCCTTGAAGTCCAGGAAATGATAAAGACAAAGGCCCGTAAATCAACCGAAAAGGAACAGAGGGAATACCTACTAAGACAGGAATTGAAAGCTATTCAGAGCGAATTGGGAGAGGAAGGAGAAAAGACCAAGGAAATTGAAAACTATAAAGAAAGGATCAAGAAAGCTCACATGCCGAAGGAAGTAGAAAAGGCCACGCTTAAGGAACTTTCGAGGCTTGGAAGGATGCATCCGGAATCAGCCGAGGCAGCAGTCCTGAGAACTTACATAGAATGGATGGTAGAACTCCCATGGTCAAAGGAAACGAAGGACAAGTTAGACATAAAAAGAGCTAAAAGAATACTTGATGAGGACCACTACGATTTGGAAAAGGTTAAAAACAGGATACTTGAATATCTTGCTGTAAAGGCCTTAGCTAAAAAACGCAAGAAGAAAATCTCGAGCATTAAGGAGAATATCATCTGTTTTATAGGTCCTCCTGGCGTAGGTAAAACATCCCTTGCTCGCTCTATAGCAAGAACGCTAGGAAGAAAGTTTGTGAGAATATCGCTTGGGGGCGTGAGGGATGAAGCGGAAATAAGGGGCCATAGAAGGACGTACGTTGGTGCAATGCCTGGGAAAATCATACAGGCTATGAAGAAAGCTGGAACCAAAAATCCCGTAATACTACTTGATGAAATAGACAAGATGGCTGCAGACTTTAGGGGGGATCCAGCGGCAGCACTTATGGAGGTCCTTGACCCAGAGCAAAATAAAAACTTTGTTGACAATTACATAAATCAGCCGTTTGACCTTTCGGAGGTTATATTTATTGCCACAGCAAATACACCAGAAAACATACCGGGACCTCTGTACGATAGACTTGAAGTAATAGGTATACCAGGATACACTGAAACCGAAAAGCTTCAAATAGCTAAGAACTTCATCGTAAAAAGGGAAATTCAAAATCATGCACTTACCCCAAAGGATATTGCCTTCAGCAATAGTGGATTGCTCTATATCATAGGAGATTACACAAGAGAAGCAGGCGTAAGAAATCTCGAAAGGAAGATTGCCGATATCTGCAGAAAGGTTGCACTATGGATATCGGAGGGAAAGAGAAAAAAATACAGAATTACTAAACGTTTAGTTGAAAAGGTACTCGGTATTCCAAGGGTCTCATATGAGACTGAGCTTGGGGAAGATGAGGTTGGCGTAGCAACCGGCCTGGCATGGACACCGGTAGGTGGGGACGTTCTATTCATCGAATCTATCATAACAAAGGGAAATGGAAAACTCATACTAACGGGCAGACTTGGCGATGTGATGAAGGAATCAGCCCAAATAGCATTAGGCTATATAAAGGCAAATGCCGATAGGTACGGCATAAAACGGGACTTCTCGAAGATAGACGTACAGGTGCATGTTCCGGCTGGAGCAATTCCGAAGGATGGGCCATCGGCAGGCGTCACGCTTGCAACTGCCGTACTTTCAGCTTTGATAAACAAAAAGGTAAGAAAGCACACGGCCATGACAGGTGAGATAACTCTTCGCGGAAAGGTTTTACCAGTTGGAGGCTTAAAGGAAAAGATATTAGCAGCACTGAGGTATGGAGCAGATACCGTAATAATCCCTAAAAAGAACGAGACTGAAGTAATAAAAGAACTTCCAAGGGATGCTAAGAGAAAGCTTAAGCTTGTATTTGTTGATAATGTTGATGAAGTATTTAAGCTTGCCATAGAAAAATGAAAATAGTTAATACCAATGATAACTGCCAAACCTTATTCTCAGAAAGGTTTGGCGAAACTTATCACTCCGTTTCAGCAGGTGCTTTCACAGAATCCATTAAGAAGTTCTGTGAACCTTGCAATGTCTTCGAAAGGGCGAAATCTAAAAACATAAAACTGTTGGATATATGCTTTGGCCTTGGATACAATACGGTGGCGTTTATCGACACGGTAATGAAGTCGAACAGAAAATGTAAGATGTCCATTTTAGGCATTGAAAGGGATTTAGACGTAATTAAGGCGTCCCTTTTGCTAAATTGGGGAGGTTTTAATAGATGGAAGTGGGTAATAAAGAAACTTTTAGAAAACAGAGGGTTTAACCACGGTTTTCAAACATTATCCCTAAAAAGAAAAGAACTCAAAATTCTAATCTATATAGGTGAAGCAAGAAAAGTTCTATCAAGCACAGAAAAACAATATAAAAATTGGGGAGATGTTGCATTTCACGACCCATTTTCTCCTAAGGTGAACTGCGAACTTTGGACAGAGGATTTCTTTAAGATTATAAACCACATGCTAAAGGATAAAGCCAGGTTTGCAACGTACTCAGCAGCAACACCCGTAAGAATAGGGCTTATAAGGGCAGGCTTTGGGGTACTTGAAGGCCCTTCCATTGGAAGAAAAGGAAGGTCAACGGTAGCTATCAAGGGAAAAAGAACAGATAAAGAATTTCTAAAAAGATTGTTAAGGTCAAATTATGCAGTACCATTTAGGGACCCTGGGTTAAACGGCAATCCAAAAGACATAAAGGACAGAAGGGATAAATGTTTATCGGTTCTAAACGTTTTTGTATAATGCTTGAAGAGGGAACGCCCATGAAACTGCATAAATTCTATCACACCTTTAACCTCTCTACAAAAATTTCAGAGAGTTAACCGTAGATAATACTCCCCCCAATCCCTTACAGCACTTTCGCCTCATTTCTTCTCAAGATCCATCACTACCGTATACAGGCTTTTCAGAGGAGATAAGCAAACGGAAACAACAAAAACCAAAAAGAGATGCTCAGTGATAACGCTTGACGGAATGTGGCTATCGGTTAGGAGAGATGCTGTTGAGAAAGAAGTTGTATTTTTCGCCTTTGGCATAGATGAAAAAGGATACAGAGAAATACCTGACTTTGAAGTCAATTCATCTGAAGGAGCAGAAAGCTGGCCGGATATAATGGAGTTACAGGACTTGAGAAAAGGATAAAGAAGTACTTTCCTAAAGCCGACTTTCAATTCTGTGTAGTTCACAAGATCAGGAGCACTTTGAACAAAGTGAGAGCCAGACGGATGGAAGGTAGCAAAGGATCTAAGAAGGATATACCAAGTTTCAAGGTAGTATGCGATGTTTGGTGTAAGCCTGGGAAAAGAATCTTTCCTTAGGAAACAAGCACAGAGAATCCAATGACTTGCACGAAATTATTGACACAACTAAAACAATAGTGGGAATTGATACCTTGACTTTTCCTAAATATTTACTAATATAACAACGTTTTAGGGAAACCTAAATTTGGAGAAAATTGGCTTTCTTGGAGGAAAATTAATGGCAGTAGACAAAGACGTTAAGCAAAGGTTAATAGCTGACTACGGTTCGCATGAAAGGGACACCGGATCCCCAGAAGTTCAAATTGCGCTTTTAACCGAAAGGATAAAGAAATTAGCAGAACACTTTAAGTCCAATGCACACGACAACAACAATAAAAAGGCACTGATGGAACTTGTTGGGAGAAGGAAAAAGCTATTGAGGTATTTAAAGCAAAAGGATTTTAATAGGTATAAGAACATAGTTCTAAAGCTTGGCCTCAGAAAGTAATCTGAGGCTTTCCCTTTAACGTTCAATATGTGTTATCATTTTCAAAAAGTTTGGAGGTTCGATGTCTATTACAGAAGTTTCAACCGATTTAGGTGGCAGGCCTATTGTATTTGAAACGGGAAAAGTAGCTAAGCAAGCGGATGCTTCTGTTGTTGTTTCGCAAGGTGATACAAAGGTTCTCGTTACCGCCGTCATGAGTGATGAAATAAGGGAAGGTATTGATTTCCTGCCTCTCTTGGTTGAATACAGGGAAAGGGCTTATGCAGCTGGCAAGATACCTGGAGGATTCGTAAAAAGGGAAGGTCGGCCAAGTGATGACGAGGTTTTGAAATCTAGGGTCATAGATAGATCTATAAGACCACTATTTCCAAAAGGCTTAAGGAACGATTTGCAGATAGTGGCCTTCGTTATATCAGCGGATGGCAAAACCGATCCTGCCGTCTTGGCCATAAATGGTGCATCAGCAGTTCTAAACATGTCAAGGATCCCCTTTGAAAAACCTGTTGGAGCTGTCAGAGTTGCAAGAATAAATGGTGAGTTAGTAATCAATCCTCCCTATGACCTTCAATCAAAAGCCGACATAAATATCGTGGTATCGGGAACAGAGGATGCCATTGTTATGGTTGAGGGTGGGGCATTAGAAGTTCCAGAAGAAGAGGTTTTGGATGCCATCCTCTATGCACACAAGGAAATTCAAAGAATAATAGAACTCCAGAAAAAGCTGAGAAGCCTGAGGGGACAGCCAAAGGTGACCTTCGTAGCTCCAACTATCGATGAAGCTACAAGGCAAAGGGTAGAGACTTGGGTATTTAAGAGAATTGAAGCAGCAATTAGCATAGCAAATAAGCATGAGAGAAGGGAAAGGCTAAGGGAACTCAGAAAGCTTCTACTTGTCGATTTCAATGCACAAGAAGAGGATGAGGTTAAGGTTTTGGAAAAGGCCTTTGAGGAAGCAGAAAGAAAATTTGTAAGAACAATGGTGTTGGAAAAGGGTCAAAGAATAGATGGAAGAAAGCCAAACGAAATAAGGCCTATATGGATAGAAGTAGGTGTATTACCAAGAGCGCATGGTTCTGCAATATTCACAAGAGGAGAAACACAAGCCTTGGTCAGCACAACACTTGGAACGCCAGAGGAATACCAGCTTATTGAAGGACTTCATCCCGAAGAGCAGAAAAGATTCATATTACACTACAATTTTCCACCATTTTGCGTTGGCGAGATAGCACCCTTGAGGGGGCCAGGAAGACGGGAGATAGGTCATGGGTCCTTGGCCGAAAGAGCTTTAAGACCTGTCATACCTAATGAGAGGGAATTTCCGTATGTAATAAGAGTCGTTTCAGATATACTTGAATCCAATGGGTCATCATCCATGGCAACGGTATGTGGAGGGAGCCTTTCCCTTATGGATGCTGGTGTGCCAATAAGAAAACCAGTTGCAGGCATAGCCATGGGTTTAATAGCTGAGGGTGATAAATTTGTTGTACTTTCAGATATATTAGGCGATGAAGACCATTTAGGAGACATGGATTTTAAGGTTACTGGGACCAAAAATGGTGTCACGGCAATCCAAATGGATGTAAAACTAACGGGAATAGTTAAGGAAATGCTCCTAAAAGCCCTTTTACAGGCAAAGGAAGGAAGACACTTCATACTTGATAAGATGAACAGTGTAATATCAGAGCCAAGAAAGAATCTATCTGCTTTTGCCCCAAGGATCATATCCATGCATATAAACCCAAGCAAGGTTAGAGATCTAATAGGTCCTTCAGGCAAAACCATAAAGGGCATAATAGATAAAACAGGTGCAAAGATCGACATAAAGGAGAATGGTGTTGTCTTGGTATCGGCAACCACCGAGGGAGCAGCTGAAAAAGCAGAAAACATGGTAAAGGATGTAACACAGGAAATTGAGTCAGGCAAGGTTTACCTCGGAAGGGTTATCAGGGTTGAAAATTACGGTGTATTTGTTGAAATTGCACCAGGAAAGGTTGGTCTTGTCCACATATCGAAGCTTCCTGCTGAAATTAAAAAGGATATCACAAAGACAGTAAAGATAGGAAGCTTAATGCCAGTAAAGGTTATTGGCTTTGACCAAACAGGAAAGATAAAGCTCAGCAGGATCGATGTTACGCCTGAAGAAGAATCAGAATTGAAAGGGAAGCTTGATGCCTAATGGCTGGGCTTTAGGATGGCTTTACGTAAAGGGCAACAATTTTTGCCTTGGAAATGGATTTGAGGATGTTGCCCTAAAAATTCTAAACTCTTTGGGTGGAAGCATCAAGAAGGTTAAGTCTGGTTTTCTATACCAAATTGATAATGTGCCAAGGGTTGAAAATGTAGATATAGACTTCATAAGGGGAATATTTGAGGCAGGTGGTAGGTGGGGAAGCCAAAACCTGTTTATCCCATCAGTTAAAGGTCTTGGAAATAGCATAGGAAACACCCTAAACGAGTTCAACCCTATCTACACAGGCAATGGTTTTCTTATAACCAATGAGGCAGAGGTCTTCCTGCACATACTCTACGATAATCCAACGGACAATAGGTCAGATTTATACTTCAATAAGTTTCTATCGGAGATAACAGGCGAAAGGTGGCAAAGACAATTTGCGGAAGTTTACGTTGGAGAAAATGGTATAGAGCCGTTCAAAAAGAGGATTTCGGATAGTGGATGGGACCTGTATCTAACGAAGCTCATAAAGAAGGAAAATAACATCTATTTTTTTGATACAGACATAAGGATAAGGCCACCAAAGGGCTTTTACTTTGAGCTTGTTCCGCGTTCAAGCATATTTAAAAGCGGATTCATGCTTGCAAACTCCGTAGGTATCATAGATATGACGTACAGAGGAACGATAAAGGTGCCTTTGATAAAGTTGGATGTTGAAAAACCAGATCCAATTCTCCCATGGAGAGCCGTTCAGATAATACCGAGGAAGTTCTTCCCCATAGAGGTAAAATTAACGCAAAAGGTAGATAGGACAATTAGGGGAGAAAAAGGATTTGGAAGTACGGGCTAAGCCATGATACCTATAAAGGATATTAACCCAAGCAAATCCAAACCCGATGTAACAATTGCTATTATACTTGCATGTACCTTGGTTTTTATCTATGAGCTTTTGATTGGACCTTTTTTACCAAAATTCTTTAACATGTTTGGGGCCATTCCCTTCGAAATAATACATGGAATTGATATTCCCCCGAAAGACCCATTAACACCCTATGGAAACCTAATTGCCTACCAATACATTCATGGTGGCTTTCTGCATATAATAGGCAACATGTGGTTTCTATGGGTATTTGGTGATAACGTGGAAGATTACCTTGGAAAGTTCAACTTTTTCTTGTTCTACACGATCTGTGGAATTACTGCAGCACTAACTCAGTGCATCGTGAATCCAAATTCCAACCTTCCACTTATAGGTGCATCAGGCGCGATAAGCGGTGTTATGGGTGCATATATCATGCTTTTCCCAAGAGCTGGCATAGTTACATTGATCTTTATCTTCTTCTTTTTAGATATCGTCGTTATCCCTGCCTTTGTCTGGATAGCTATATGGTTTGCCTTCCAATTATTAAGCGCTGCAGCATCCGTAAACCACCTTTCAATGGGTGGTGTTGCATGGTTCGCACATTTGGGCGGTTTTACAACCGGCGTAACCTTAACATATATATTTAAACACATGAAGGAAAATACTTCATATATTAAACCCTAAATTCGGAGGCAATATGGACAAGGAAAAACTCTTTATATTTGATACTACGTTAAGGGATGGTGAGCAAACCGCTGGCGTTAACCTCACGGTTGACGAAAAGGTGCAAATAGCAAAGCAACTTGAGGAACTTGGTGTAGATGTCATTGAAGCGGGTTTCGCAGTGAGTTCACCTGGGGACTTTGAATCTATTTCGAGAATATCAAAGGAGGTTAAAAAACCTGCGGTATGCTCACTTGCAAGGGCAGTTGAAAAGGACATAAGAATAGCGTGGGATGCAGTAAAAGAGGCAAGAAAGCCGAGAATTCACACGTTTATAGCAACATCTGATATACATCTTAAGTACAAACTTAAGATGAGCAGAAGCGAAGCCCTCAAAAGGGCAGTTGATGCTGTGAAGTTGATAAAGAATGTAAGCAATGGCAAGGCAGAAATTGAGTTTTCACCTGAGGATGCAGCAAGGACCGAGTTAAGTTACCTGTACGAGGTTGTACAGGCTGTTATTGAAGCTGGGGCAAACGTTGTAAACATACCCGATACCGTTGGCTACGAAATACCGGATGAATGGTACGAAAAGATACTGTCAATAAAAGAAAACGTTCCCAACATTGACAAGGCCACTTTAAGCGTTCATTGCCATAATGATTTAGGGCTTGCAACGGCAAACTCACTCATGGCTGTAAAAGCTGGTGCAAGGCAAGTCGAATGCACCGTAAACGGTATAGGGGAAAGGGCAGGCAATGCAGCCCTTGAAGAAATAGTCATGGCGATAAAGGTAAGAGATAATCAATTCCCCGTTTACACTGATATCGACACGAAACAGATATACAGAACATCACAGATGGTAAGCCGATTAACGGGCATGATAATTGCAAAGAACAAGGCCATTGTTGGTGCCAATGCATTTGCCCATGAAGCAGGCATACATCAGCATGGAATATTGGAAAATAAGGCTACCTACGAGATTATGAAGCCTACGGACATTGGACTGGCAAAATCAAAGTTAGTTTTAGGTAAACATTCCGGAAGGCACGCATTCATAAAGAGGCTTGAGGAAATGGGCATCAAGCTATCGGATGAGGAAATGGAAAAGGCATTCAATACATTCAAGGAACTTGCATCGAGAAAGAAAAACATATACGACGTTGACTTAGAACTTATAGTCGAAGGCTTAAAGGGAAAACCCGAAAGGCACTACAAACTTCTATATAGTCAAGCAGTTAGTGGAAAGGGGATCATACCATCCGCAACAGTGGAGGTAAAAACGCCAAAAGGGAAAAAGCTCGGGCTTGCTACCGGTAATGGGCCTGTTGATGCTACGTACAAGGCAATAAAGAATGCACTTGGACTTGACAATGAGGTTGAGCTAAAAGACTTCAAAATTAGAGCATTAACTTCAGGAACCGATGCACTTGCAGAGGTTTACCTTACCATTGAAGCTAACGGTATAAAGGTAAGTGGAAGGGGGATAGATTCCGATATTGTGAGGGCTTCGGCGCTTGCATTCCTCGAAGCATTGGACAGGTTAAAGAGAAGAGAGGAAATACAACAAGCTTGAAAGTAGATGCTGGAGTTAATATATTTTGCTCGAACGCTTAACTTATATTAATTTGGAGGTAAATGTTGTCAACAAAGAGAACTTATCAGCCAAGTAGGATTCACGGCAAAAGGGTTAGTGGCTTTAGAGCAAGGATGAAGACGAAAAGCGGAAGGGAAATTTTAAAAAATAGAAGAAGGAAAGGTCGTCATAAACTTACCATAAGTGATAAGTGGAGATAGGCATAGATTTTGGATTTAAAAAGTTTGAAGGGATACGAAAGGCATCTACTTTTAAGCAGCTATTCAAAAAGGGCAGAAAAAGGGTAGGAAGGTTAATAGTAATCTATTATGCAAAAAATGAATTTGGCTTTCCAAGAGCTGCATTTATTGCTTCCAAGCGTTTTTCCAAAAAAGCTGTTGAAAGAAACAGAGCAAAGAGGCTTGTTAGGGAGGCTTTCAGACTTAATAAGCATAGATTTCCTCCTTTTGATATTATCTTTATTGCAAAGCGAAGCTTATTAGGAAAAGGGTATACAGATGTTGAAAGTGACCTTAAAAATCTAACGCGAGATTGGAATAAATGAAAGGATGCTTTATATTTTTAATAAAACTGTATCAGAGAATGGTATCGCCCCTATTCCCGGCATCCTGTAGGTTTTACCCAACATGCTCAAACTATGCCATAATGGCAATTCGGAAGTACGGCATACTTAAGGGATGTGCTAAGGCAGCCTACAGAATTTTGAGATGCAACCCATTCTGCAGTGGTGGCATAGATTACCCATAGGAGTAAATAGTGGATAAAAGGCAAGTTATAAACATGATTCAAGCAGCAATATTGGGTGTACTGTTGATGTTTGCATTTCAATTTTTCTTAAGCAAGCACCAACAACCCAGAAAGGTAACAAAAAAGGTTAGCGTAGAAAACACACAGGATCCCATGTTCACCCCTTCAAGGCGAATAGGAAGAACCATAACGGTTGAAACACCCCTATATAGGGCAAAGGTATCCAATGTTAACGGCAAAATCGTAAGCTTTTTCATCAAAAAATACAAAAAGGAACTCGTGCCAAAGGATGCTTCCAAGGCTGGAGCTTTCCCGTTGTTAACCTTAACGGATAATAAAACCTTGAATACAATGCTCAGCAAAGTTAAGCTATCGTCCAACATCAATAGTATATCCCTGAAAAATGGAAAGAAAATATTAGTACTTGTTGGGAAGCTTAAAAACGGCCTTCCCATTCAAAAGTCCCTTACCTTCCATGCAGATTCCTATAGGGTAAATGTTAGAGTTAGAATTGGAAATCAAAAGGTATTTGAATTAATACCCAATGTGAACAGCAGTAAGATACATACATCAAGGATGGGGCATTCAGGACCAATAGTATATGAGGATAAAAAGATTAAAAGATTCGATCCCAAAAAGATCAATGCCCTATACTTACCAAGCGTTTCGTGGGCTGGCCAGGAAAATAAGTACTTCATCATGGCAGCTAAGGATAGTTCATTCCCATGTAGGATAGAAAAATTCGGTAGCCATACCTTAGTTTTTGTAAACCTAAACAATGCAACTTTCTTCTTTGGTCCCAAAGAATTAAAGAGATTACAACCTTTAGGAATGGATAAGGCAATTGACCTTGGTTTCTTTGGATTCTTAACGAAGCCTTTTCTATGGCTATTTCTATTTTTGCACAGGTTTATTCCAAATTACGGAATTGTCATAATACTGCTTACATTGGTTATAAAGGTAATACTTCATCCACTTACGCATAAGGGATTTAAGTCTATGAAGAACATGCAAGATCTTGCACCAAAGTTGGATGAGGTTAAGAAAAGATATGCGAAAGACCCTCAAAAGCTCAACGAAGCAGTAATGAAGCTTTACAAGGAAGAGGGTATAAATCCGTTGAGTGGCTGTTTACCGATGCTACTTCAAGTACCCATATTCTTTGCACTTTATGAGATATTCTTAAATGCTGTGGAGCTAAAGGGTGTAAGTTTCCTATGGGTCAAGGACCTTTCGCTACCGGACCCCACATTTCTACTACCAATACTCATGGGAATATCCATGATTATTCAGCAAAAGTTAACACCAACAAATAACCCACAACAGGAAAAGATCTTCTTGATAATGGCCATCGTCTTTACATTTATGTTTGCAAAGTTTCCAGCTGGCCTTGTGCTTTATTGGTTCACAAATAATGTGATAACGGCAATTCAAAACCTCATCATAAACAAAACGATAAGTAGGGAAACGTAGATGGAAGATGGAGATGTACCTCTTTACTTAGCTTTACTCTTTATACTTGTATTGCTATCAGCTATTTTCTCGGCATCCGAGACGGCATTTTTCTCATTAAACACATTGAGAATTGAAAGGCTTGCAACCGAAGGAAACAAAAGAGCAAAGCGAATTCAATCACTTCTTAAGTCTCCTTCAAACCTCATTGCAACTATACTTATCGGCAACGAAATGGCTAACATAGCCATAGCATCGGTCTCAGCAGTTCTATTCACAAACCTTTTAGGTCGAGAAGGGTCAGTATTATCAGTTCCAATTACAACCATAGTATTACTTATATTTGGTGAAGTTACACCAAAGGTACTTGCCATAAGGTATAACGAAGCTTATGCCTTTTTTGTAGCAAAGTTTATAGAACTTTTAAGCATACTTATACTTCCGCTGAGGATGCTACTTGTCTTTATTGCATCAACTATACTAAAACCCTTTGGTGTTACACCATTCAGCAAGGCAAAGGCACTAACAGACGAGGAATTCATGATATTAGTAGCAGAGGGAGAAAGAGGAGGATCGATATGCAATGAGGAAAAACAGCTGATAGGCAGAACACTCGAGCTTGGGGATATGGATGTTAAGGAAATAATGATACCCAAGCACAGGATCTTTGCATTAAACCAAGACGAAACGGTAGGTGAGGCAATAGAGAAAATAAGCAAGACAAAGTTTTCACGTGTACCTATTTATGGAAATTCACTTGACGATATCAAGGGTATACTTTACACAAAAACCCTATTACCGTTTAAGCTTAAGGGCATAAACCTGGAAAAGCCAGTAAAGAACTTCATGAATAAACCGTACTTCGTAACGGAATTTTTAACGCTTGATAAACTTCTTGAACAGATGCAGCGTACGAAGAACCATATGGCAATAGTTGTCGATGAGTATGGAAATACGGCAGGCATCATTACGTTAGATGACATACTTTCGGAAATCGTAGGTAGACTTCCCGATGAAAAGATAGAGGAAGAAAAGGATTTTGAGCGGATAGGCAAAAACAAAATAAGGATAAGTGGTGATGCGAATGTAGATGACCTTAAGGACCTATTGGAACTTAATGAAAATCCATTACTCGATGAAGTCGACACAGCAGCAGGTCTCTTAATGGCAATACTTGGCAAAATTCCCTCCAAAAATGAAAGTACCATATGGCAAGGATACAGGTTTACGGTTGAAAGAAAGGAAGGAAATAGAATACTTTCAATAATAGCACAGAGGATAACTTAATGTGGGCATTACTTCTAATCCTTTGCTGCATCTTATCCGAAGCTTTCTTCTCTGGTAGTGAAATAGCATTGGTATCGTTAAGCAAGGTAGAACTTAAAAAGAGGCTTAAGGAAGGGGAAAGCGCAGCGGTACTCCTGGATAAACTCTTGAGAAACCCCGAAAAGCTTTTAGTTACAACCCTTATAGGCACAGACTTCTCAACGGTTACAGGATCGGTTATATACACTCACTTCATACTTAGCGCAACTATTAAAGCAATGCCTTCGCTATCATCCTATCCTGAGCTTTTAACGGTACTTACATTCACGCCAATAACGCTTACATTTGGTGAATTGGTACCAAAAAGCCTGTTTCAACATTATTCATCTAAGATATCCTTTAAGATAGCGCACATCATCTATGCACTTAGTATCTTCTTCAAACCTATATCTATATTCGTAATGTTCTTTGCAAACCTATTAGGTAGGTTATTTGGGGCAAACACCAAACAAAACCCATTTGTAACTAAGAAGGAACTGCAGATGTTAGTGGAAAGCCCCTCAAAGCTAAAGGCTAAAAAGGTTGAAAGGGATATCTTGAAGAATATCTTGGATCTAAAAGGAAAAAACGTCGGCTATATATATGTACCGCTTCTCAATATCGTGGCGGTTAACGTCAATTCATCGGTAAGAGAAGCCATAAAGTTACTTGAAAAAACGGGCTTCTCGAAACTTCCCATTTATAGGGAAAGATTTGACGATATCGTAGGATACGTTTCTATATCTGATCTATTCGATGCTCCAAAATTATCATGCCCGGTCAGGGAGTTTATGAAACCTATACTGGTATTTCCCGAGTATATGAACATATTCGATGCCCTTAAGGAATTTAAGAAAACGCACACACAAATGGCAATAGTTGTCGATGAATACGGATCAACGCTTGGAATTATCACGGTAGAGGATATCTTAGAGGAAGTTGTGGGTAATATAGAGGATGAATTTGATAGAATGAGGCATCTAATAGAGAAAAACGGTAGAAGTTTAATAGTTAGTGGCATGGCAGAAATTGATGAGATCAACAGAAGGCTTAAAAATCCCCTCCCCGAAGAGGATGATTACAGCACCATTGCAGGGCTTGTGCTTAGTAAACTCGGCAGGATTCCTAAAGAGGGTGAAATTATAGATATAAATGGTAATAGAATTGAGGTTTTACAAACGGATAGAAAGAGATTGTTAAAACTTAAGATAACAAAAATAGAGAGGCAAACATGATAAGGATTTTACTGATTTTAGTGTTTATACTTCCAGCTAATGTATCTGCTTCAATTTGGGAAACATCTTGTGAAAGGTGCCACGGCAGTATAGCACCATCAAAGGAAAAATTACTGTTAAGATATCAAACTCCAGAGGATATGCTAAATGCCGCTAACAAAGCAGTTAAGGGCGGCAAAATGCCACAAAACCAAAATTTAGGCTTTGCTGTGGACGAAATATTTGCAAGCCTCTTGTCTACACATGCTAAGGCTAAAGCCTCAATGCCCTCACTGCCCCCAATACCTTTGACCGATACGCTTTCAGCCACAAAAGTATTTCTTGGAAAAATGCTCTACTACGACCCAAGACTATCATCGAGTAAAACAGTCTCATGCAATAATTGCCATAACCTCTCACTGCATGGAAGCAGTGCATCGTATGTAAACGGCATCAATCCCCCATCCACATTAAACGTAGGTTTTGAAAAGCTATTAGGATGGAACGGCAATTGGTACTCCATTGAAGAAGCTGTAAACGACATGATTAAAAATCAGATGGATGAAAATCCAAAGGAATTAGTGGATAGACTATCGCAAATTCCGGAATATGCAGCACTTTTTAGAGAAACCTTCGGTAATGATGGAAATACCATCAACTACAATGATGTCATTAAAGCTATTTCAACCTTTCTAAGAACCTTAAACACACCTAATTCACCGTTTAATAGGTACATGGCAGGGGATGGTAATGCATTGAGCGATGAGCAAAAGCAGGGAATGAGGTTATTCAAGGTATTTGGATGTGAAAAATGCCATTCGGGATTTACCTTTAGCGACGGTAAACTACACCAATTCAAAAATACTACATACAAAACCCCAAGCCTCCTGAATGTATCAGCTACATCACCGTACTTCCATAACGGTTCAACGGACAATCTCGTTGAAGCGATCAAGATCATGGGGAAAACGATGCTGAACATAGATATAAATGATGTTCAAGCATGGAGAATAAAGCAGTTTTTGGAATCCTTAAAGGGTAGTGTACCTATTCAGGCACGCGTTTTACCTGAATTGCCGGATGAAAGCCAATGATAAGAGTTTTGGTGCTTGATGTCGATGGTGTTCTAACTAATGGCAGCATTACCTATGATGAACATGGGAATGAGTATAAGTCCTTTTCGGTAAAGGACGGCTTAGCAATAAAGTATGCGATAAAAAGGGGATTAAGAATAGCCATAATCAGTGGCAGAGAATCCAATGCAGTTAAAAAAAGGTGCAATGAACTTGGGATTAAGATAGTTTACCAAGGAATAGATGATAAATTTCATATTTACCAGAAAATCAGGGATGACTTGCATATTTTGGATAGTGAAATAGCCTATATGGGCGATGACGTAACAGACATGCCTATAATTCAAAAAGTAGGCATGCCGGCAGCACCATCCGATGCTGTAGACATAGTTAAAAGAAATGTATCCTTTATTTCAAAACTACCAGGCGGTAAGGGTGCTGTAAGGGAGTTTATAGAGTATTTATTAGGTGAAATAGCTTGAGAGATATTCTATTCAAGATAGCCGTAATACTTGCCTTAATATCAATAGCCCCCCTAATCGTGGTCATATCGAGAAGGGAAAATCCACCAAAGTATCCAAAGGTCGAGGTTCACAATAAACAAATAGTAAGGGATTTTACACTAAAATCAAATGGATGGGTTTTAAAAGCCCCAATTGCAGAGGTTAAAAAGGAATGCATATCGTTAAAGTTAGCAAAACTCAAGGTACTTTCCAATAAAACAGTAACAATAATGGCATCGGAAGCTTGCTATAAAAAACAGTCCAATGTATGCAACATGAAAAACGTTAAGCTCTTAGAGGACAATTTAACAGCAATAACACCCTACGGTATATATAATGGAAGAAAAAATACATTTAGAACATTGAAATCTTGTTTAATAAAGTTTAGTGGAAATAACACTATTGAAGGTAACGGCTGCATTGCGAACCTAAAGGACCAAAGGTTTATAATTCTAAATGGGGTTAAATCCACATTAAGGAGTATGAGATGAAGAGGCTCATTTTAATTCTTCTATTTACCTTAAGCATTGTGCCAGCTTTTGGCGCTGAAAGAAAATCGCCGATAGTCATTGAATCGCAGAAGTTAGCCTATGACAAAGCTAATTTTACTGCAACCTATATAGGAAGTGTAATAGCTCAGAGAGGCAGTACTATTATGAAGGCAGATAAACTTATAATTCACTTTGATAAAACTAGTAGATACGTGGAAGAAATGGAATTTATCAACAATGTCTCAATGATCGACCCAAGAGGAAAAGGTTGGTGTGACAAACTGTTCTATTATCCAGCTGAGGGCAAGGCAGTGCTCGAAGGCAATGCAAGATTAACAAGAGGTCTTAACAGCATTATAGGTGATAGAATAGTTGCATATAAAAATGGGAAGGTAGACGTTGAGGGTATAAAGCAAAAGGTTAAAACGGTGATATATGCCAACAGCACAGAAAACAATTTTAGACCTTAACAAGCTTAAGGCTGAAAATATCACTAAAACGTATGGTGGGATTGAAGCCGTCAAGGATGTAAGTGTAGAGATTGCTGAAGGTGAAGTTGTGGGTCTCTTAGGTCCAAACGGTGCCGGAAAAACAACTACCTTTTACTGTATTGTGGGTTTGATAAAACCGGATAGCGGAAGGATACTTTTAGGTGAGAATGATATAACCAATGACCCTACGTACATTAGGGCAAGGAAGGGAATTTCATACCTTCCACAGGAGCCATCGATATTCAGAAAGCTAACGGTCGAGGAAAACCTGACAGCCATTTTAGAAATGCACAATATTCCGAAACCTAAAATTAAGCAAAAGGTTGATTACCTGCTTGAGGTTTTAGGAATTGAGCATCTGCGAAAATCAAGGGCAAGTACCCTTTCAGGTGGCGAAAGGCGAAGGGCTGAAATAGCAAGGGCATTAACCATAGACCCTAAGTTTTTACTTTTAGATGAACCATTTGCCGGAATTGACCCAATTGCAGTATATGAACTTCAAGGCCTTATACGGGACTTAAAACAATTAGGAATAGGTATCTTAATAACCGACCACAATGTTAGGGAAACGCTGAGAATCATAGACAGGGCATACATAATAGGTTCTGGGAAAATCATAGCATTAGGCTCACCGCAGGATGTGGTAAACGAAAAATCCGTAAGGTCACTTTACTTAGGGGAAAAGTTTCAGCTATAGGTCGGTAAAATGAGGAAAATCATTGATTTAGCAAAAGTTAAGGAACTCATTAGGAATAGGAATTGGGCTACTGTAAAAACCGCTCTTTCATCCCAAGATGCATCGGATATCGCGGATCTTTTTAGGGAAACGGACGTTAAGGACTGCACCATTATACTAAGGCTCCTTCCTCAAAAGCTACAATCCGAAGTGTTTTCAGAGTTGGACAGTAATATTCAGGAAAGGATCTTAAAAAATCTTTCAGACGATCATATTAAGTCCATCATTATGGAGTTAGACCCAGACGATAGGACAGAACTCTTTGAGGATATGCCTCCAAACCTCACACGAAGACTTATAAACCTCCTTTCGTCAAATGAAAGGAGGAAAGCACTCGAACTTCTAGGTTATCCAAAGGAAAGCGTTGGAAGGTTGATGACACCTGATTACGTTGCAATAAAGGATTACTGGACAATTCAAAGATCAATAGAACATATACGTAGTTTTGGCAAGGATGCAGAAACAATTGATGTAGTGTATGTTGTCGATGATGAATGGCATCTGTTGGACAACATTCCTATAAGACGCCTAATATTAGCTAGCCCAAAGCAAAGCGTCAAAACAATAATGGATAATAAATTTATATCGGTAAATGCGGATGCTGACCAAGAAGAAGCTATAAGATTGTTTGAAAAGTATGGCTTGGTTGTTCTACCTGTCGTCGATAGGCAAAATCACCTGTTAGGCATAGTAACGGTAGATGACATCATCGATGCTATTCGAAACGAGGAAACAGAAGACTTCACAAAATTTGCAGCCATTGAAACTAAGCCTAATGAACTTGAATTCATCACGAGAATCAAGGAAGTCCCATTAAGCAAGATATATAAGGCAAGAATAGTATGGCTTTTAACACTATTAGGTATGGACTTCATTACGGGAAGTATCATCCAGGGATTTGAAAGGTTAATTGCAACCTACGTTGTACTCGTAACGTTTTTACCTGTTTTAGTTGACACGGCAGGCAATGCAGGTTCCCAATCTGCCACCCTTGTAATAAGGGCATTGGCGCTTGGAACGGTTAAGACAAAGGACTGGCTTTACCTTTTAGGTAGGGAACTTATCGTTGCAAGTGCATTGGGGATTACCATGGGGATGGGCATCTCGGTCATGGGCATTATAAGAGGCAAAAGCCTTACCATTGCTGCAGTTGTAGTTTTGGCTATGTTGGTAAATGTCATTATTGGGAGTTTAATAGGTGTAATCTTGCCCTTTATATTTGCGAAGTTGAAAAAGGATCCAGCAACGGCAAGTACACCACTTATAACAACCTTAGCTGATATAGTTGGCACTGCCATATACCTCGGAATAGCAAGGCTGATACTCGGCTAAACTTGACACTTCAAAAACTTAGATTATATTACTTGTCACCATCGCGGGGTGGAGCAGTCTGGTAGCTCGTTGGGCTCATAACCCAAAGGTCGAAGGTTCAAATCCTTCCCCCGCAACCAATTAAATAAAATCCCATGTTAATATTCTTTCAAGATTTCTAAAATTACCATCTATTAGTGAATCCATAGTACCACAAATTACATGCTAAGCTTAATTTTTAGACATGCTTCCTAAATGAAAACATTTAAAATTCCCTTAGTATTTTATCTAAACATCCATCCTGCAGCATCTTTAAGTTTAGCAGGAAATCAGCTCGTTTGAAATACTCACTTAATGGAGCTTGCGTATTAATCATACCCATCGGTAACCTATAAAATTTCATTCCTTGTTTGTTTCAATACTTGCTCATAGCGATATATTCACCGGCAGTGAATTTTAATTTCGCGCCACCACCCCATAAAAATTAGTTTCTATAAAATACAACTTGCTAGCTTTGTTAATTAAAGTTTATCCTACGAGATGACTTGCCTATACAATTCATTACATCCAAAATCCAAGCTCCGTTTTTCTTTTCGTCTTTCAAAAATTGTGTTTTCTTCCAATTATGCATTATTTTATCTTTCGGTAAAACGATAAAATTCTTACATAAATTATTTTCCTATTTCTGGATCTGAGATAAATCGATATTGTATCCAACCCAGCCAACTCTGTGAACTTTAGAAGATAAAGGCTTTCCCCTTTCCCAATTTGTTGCATGTGAAATAATAGTTCGGCATTATTAGGAAATTAGGATTATTTGTGAACTTAATTCTTTGTATCATTTTTGAATATGCACCATCGACGATCTTTTTACCAACCTTAAGAGCATTCTTGCCTTTAATTAAAATTCTTCCCCACATCTACTTGGACAATATCCATTCCGTTTAACTTGTATTAGTATACGAACAATGTGAGATTTATTTTTATAATCTTTGGCTATCTTTAAATTAAAATACGAATTCATCTTTATTTCCAAGATAGCTCATTGAGATACTTGTGTTTAAAGGTAATTCTGCAAACATCTTACGGCATTTTATCTTATCAAACCTCCTAAATACAGCCTTACATACTCTTTTTACTCTTTTCTTTACTCTATAAACAATATATTGCATAACACCTAAACATGTTTATCACCGATCAGAAAAACAGGACTATAAGCGGTCTTAATTACTCTAACGCTTACTCCATAGATCTTGGAAAGGAGATCGCTGTTTACTATTTCATCCCTCGTTCCAACAAAATAGTCAGACTCACCTATAAGTATAACCTTATCTATGTAAGGCCAAACAAAGTTTAAGTCATGCGTAACCATAAATATGCCAAATTTCTTCTTCTTATTGAGTTTATAAATGATGTCTATAATCTTTCTACTGCTCTTAATATCAACACCGGTTGTTGGCTCATCCAAGAAGAGATAGTGAGGTTCACTTACAAGGGCCCTTGCTATCAAGACCTTCTTCTGCTGACCACCGGAAAGCTTATTGAATGACCTGTTTGCTGTGAAATCATCAATATCCAAGGTTTCCATACAGTTCAAGGCCATTCTTCTTTCACTTTCTCCCGGGAACTGAAACCTCTTCATCCTTGGCAGTAAACCTGAAATAACGATATCCAATGCGGTAGATGGAAAATCATGTGAATAATCCTCCATCTGTGGAACATACGATAAAAAACGTTTCTCATCGCATCCGTTTGTGCAATCGACACCATGAATCAATATCCTTCCAGATATAGGCGGAATTATTCCAAGTATCGTTTTGATTAAGGTACTTTTGCCTACACCATTAGGACCTACAACAACCCAAAACTCACCTTCCCTTAAACGAACGGTAAGGCCCCCATAGAGAACCTTACCGTTATAGCCAACCTTTAAATTTTTTAACACTACACCGCTTTTCATTTCATGCTTAGGACTTCCTTTAAAGGTCTAAATCCAACAAAAACGTATCCTTTACTGCCACTTGGAATGTACATGATTGTAGGTGTAGCATGGACGTAATGGGACAAAAGCTGTTTTCTTATATTGGTGTAGAATTTGCCTAAATTCTTCTTTTCACCCTTATCCATCTTTGGATAGTTTTGGTTTACCTTCTTGGAAAAACATTCAGCATACTTCTGAAAGTTTCCATTTCCCATTGAAAAGATGTAGGACATGGCACCCTTCATGCCCATTTTTCTTGCCAACTGCGTGAAGTAAGTAAATCCCTCTATCGAGGCTTTCCCATGAATGGGAAGGGGAATTAGATCTAAGGTTACGTCTAACTTTTTAAGTTCTTTTCCTACAACGTCCTTAAAGTGGTCATAACAAAATGGGCAGTAAATATCCCATGCCACGTATATCCTATGCTTCCCATTTCCAAGAAGGTGCGGAATGTGGTTTTTATTAAGCTCATCATCCATTGACTTTAACCATGAAAGGTTAACCTTAATGCTTTTTACGCCTTCGCTCGGCCTCAATGGTGAAAGCGATACGTTTCCCTTAAGGTTTTTAACCTCGAGAACATTGAAAACAACGTATTTCCCGTTCTCAGATATAAATATGTACCTGTTAAGCTCCTGCCTTTCGTGCTTATCAAGAAGGGAAACTTGATACTGCTTTAAGCCGGTTACTGCTGACGGCTTAACCTGTGAAATGGACTTAACTGTTATCCCCCTTTGGGCTAGAGGCTTAAGGATGCTCGAAATCAGTTTGATATCCTGATTGGATACGTTTACCTTCTTGGAGTTTGCACTACACGAAAAGGCCAATAACAACGCTAAAAAACATGTAAAAAACCTCATCTATACCTCCTTCTGCTCTTTTATCCTGGCTTGTGCTGCCGCAAGTCTTGCTATTGGGACCCTAAACGGTGAAGGACTCACATAGTCAAGCCCTACCTCGTTGAAGAACTCTATTGACTCAGGATCACCACCATGCTCACCGCATACACCCATTTTCATGCCTTTCCTTTCCTTTCTACCATTTTCAACTGCAAGCTTTATAAGTCTGCCCACGCCTTCACGATCCACATGTGTAAATGGATCCTCGCTTAATATGTCTTTTTCTATATAGCTGCCTATGAACTTGGCAGCATCATCCCTCGAAAGCCCAAGTGTCATCTGCGTAAGGTCATTAGTACCAAATGAGAAGAACTCCGCTATCCTTGCAAGCTTATTTGATATTAGAGCTGCACGCGGAATCTCTATCATTGTTCCAACGCTATAATCTACCTCAATACCTGTTTCTAAAAACACCTTTGCCACTTCATCATCTATTAGTTCCTTAAGGTTTAAAAGCTCTTTTTCCTCACATATAAGTGGAAGCATAATCTCCGGTTTAACGTCAATACCTTCCTTCTTGCATTGGCATGCTGCCTCAAGTATTGCCCTTGCCTGCATCTTGTATATCTCTGGATAAACAATACCAAGCCTCGATCCTCTCAAACCTAACATCGGGTTAACTTCCTTTATCTCACTTGCCCTTCTTTTAAGCTCCGCAACCGAGTAACCAGTAGCCTTGGCTGTACTCTCAAACTCATCATCATCCTTCGGTAAGAACTCATGAAGCGGAGGATCAAGCAACCTTATATTAACAGGTAAACCATTCATTACGTTAAATATGGCAATGAAATCTCTTCTCTGCATCGGAAGAAGTTTATTTAAGGCCTTCTTTCTCTCTTCAGGGGTCTTTGAAAGTATCATTTCCCTAACAACCGGTATCCTATCTTCCTTAAAGAACATATGCTCAGTCCTACATAGTCCGATACCTTGTGCACCAAAATCACGACCCTGCTTTGCGTCCTCCGGTGTATCTGCATTGACTCTTACATCAAGTTTCCTTACGGAATCTGCCCACTTCATTAACTGATCAAACTCCTTAAAGCTATGAGCTGGAACTGTTTTAACCTCCCCATGGAAAACTTCACCGGTTGTTCCATCAAGCGTAATAACATCACCTTCCTTGATGGTTTTACCGTTAGCGATAAATTGCCTATTGGGATAATCAACTTTAATGGACTCAGCACCGACAATGCATGTCTTCCCCATACCTCTTGCAACAACAGCAGCATGGGATGTCATACCACCCCTTGCAGTTAAAATACCTTTTGCTGCATGCATTCCATCTATATCCTCCGGGGATGTCTCATGCCTAACTAAGATTACGTCCTCACCGTTCTCAGCCATATCAACAGCATCCTTTGCTGTAAATACAACCTTCCCGGAAACCGCGCCAGGAGATGCAGGAAGTCCCTTTGCTATTAGCCTACCTTCCTCAACTGCCTTCTTCTTATCATTCTCATCAAGCATTGGATGCAGAAGCTGATTTATCATCGATGCATCAACCCTCATAATGGCTTCATTCTTAGAGATTAAACCCTCGTTAACCATATCCACTGCCATTCTTACAGCAGCTTTTGCCGTTCGCTTACCTGTTCTTGTTTGAAGAAGCCAAAGCCTTCCATTTTCAACAGTAAACTCGATGTCCTGCATATTTCTATAGTGCTTCTCGAGAATATTTCTTACCTTTACAAGCTCCCTATATACCTTAGGAAATTCCTCCTCAAAGGAAATCTGGGATGAATCCGTCTTCTGTGCCTTCGTCAAAGGTTGTGGGGTTCTTATACCTGCAACCACATCTTCCCCCTGTGCATTCTTGAGGTATTCACCATAGAAGATGTTCTCGCCAGTTGCCGGATTCCTCGTAAACGCAACGCCAGTTCCTGAGTTATTACCCATATTACCGTAAACCATTGCTACGATGTTTACAGCTGTTGCATAATCCTCAGGTATCCTATTAATTTCCCTGTACTTTATAGCCCTTGGGTTATTCCAAGAATCGAAAACTGCCTTAATGGCCATTCTAAGTTGCTCGTATGGATCCTGTGGAAACTCAAATCCCTTTTCCTTTTTGAAAAGATCCTTGTACCTCTTTACTACTTCCCTTAGATCATCCGCTGTAAGTTCAACATCAGAAGTAACGTTTACTTCCTTTTTCCTATCGGAAATAATATCCTCAAAATCATCATGCGGAATGCCCGTTACAACATCGCCAAACATCTGTATAAAACGCCTATAGGAATCCCATGCAAATCTTTCATTATTAGTTGATTTTGCAAGACCTTCAACAGTCTCATCGTTCAGACCTAAGTTCAATATAGTGTCCATCATACCGGGCATGGATATCGGAGCACCAGACCTAACGGAAACCAATAGAGGTTTCTCTCTATCCCCAAATTTCTTTCCCACTTCTGCCTCAATCCTATGCATCCCCTTTAATACTTTATCCCACAAGCCTTCTGGAAACTTACCGCCTAATTTAAAGTAATCCTTGCAAACCTCGGTAGTAATGGTTATGCCCGGAGGGACTGGTAAACCTAAATTGGTCATCTCGGCAAGCCCAGCACCTTTCCCACCAAGAAGCATCTTCATACTGGCATTACCTTCTGCCTTACCACCACCGAAATAGTAGATCATCTTCTTAGACATACAAACCCCCTTTATAGAGCAATTTTTGAGAAATCCGCAATTTTAGAAAGCTTATCTGCAATAATGCTAACTATGGATAACCGCCTATTTCTAACGGTCATATCCTTGTCCATAACAAGAACATTATCGAAAAACTTATCTACAAGCAGTTTAAGACTTGCAAGTTTAAGTAAAGCTTGCCTGTAATCGCCTTTACCTAAAAGATCATTAACTTGAGGTTGGATGCTGTAGAATGCGTTCAAAAGCTTTGTTTCATAATCCCCTTTAGGCTTAACATCTTTAATCGGTTCAAAGTTCTTAGGTATGATGTTCAAAACTCTCCTAAAGGTAAACAGAACGTTTTGAAAATCACCTGTTTCCCTAAGGCTATCCAAACTTTCTGCTCTTTTGAGAATATCCATCAAATTTCCAGATGTTGGTAAAACGGCATCTATGGTATCGCAATTTATACCCTTAGATTCAAGCAATATCTTAAACCTTTCTCTAATGAACTGCAAAACATCACGCCACGAATTTTTACTAACATTCACATTATTATCTATGTAAAGCGATTCAGACCTTTTCAAAATGGGAATAATATCGATATCAAGTTTATTCAGCATAACGGTTTGAATAATTCCAATGGCATTTCTCCTCAAGCCAAATGGATCTTCCGAACCTGAAGGTTTAAGGCCTACACCGAAGAAACCTATTAGATTGTCGATCTTCTCAGCTATTGAAAGTGCCATGCCTACCACCGTTCTTGCGACCCGGCCGCCCGAAAATTTTGGAAGGTATTGTTCTCTTATTGCATATGCAACGTCACTATCCTCACCATCAAGCTTAGCATAATAGCTGCCCATTATGCCCTGAAGCTCCGGAAATTCATTAACCATCTGTGTGGTAAGGTCAGCTTTTGAAAGTAAGGCAGCCCTTTCTGCCTTAAGCGAAAAGTTGGGCAGTATCAAGTCTGATACAAAAGGTGCCAGAATCTTAAGCCTCAAGGTTTTATCGTACATGGTTCCGAGAAGTTTATGAAACAAAATACCGCTTAAGTTCTTAACCCTATCTGAAAGTGGCCTCTTTCTATCCTCTCTAAAGAAGAAAAGCGCATCCGAAAGCCTTGCCTTTAGAACTTTCTCGTATCCATATCTAACTACACTATCGTCCACGGGCTTAACGTTTGAAATAGCAACAAAGGAATTTTCAAGTTCCCCTTCATCATTTAAAACACTAAAGTACCTTTGATGATCCTTCATGACCGTAATTGGAACTTCCTTTGGAAGCTCTAAGAAAGCTTTATCAAATAAACCGCCAATTGGATATGGAAACTCAACTAAATTGGTAACTTCATCAAGTAAATCCTCATCCTCTAAAACTTTACCACCAAACATTTTAGCTGTATCCCTTACGCCATCGAGAACCATAGCCTTTCTCTTCCCAATATCCGCAATTACATATCTGCTTTCAAGGTCCTCCAAAAAGGTATCAGGATTAACTACAAAAGCTGATGGAGACATAAGCCTATTTCCATACGATATATTTGAACTCTTAACACCCGCAATTTCAAAGCTAACAACGTTGTTTCCATAAATGGCAACTATCCACCTTATAGGCCTTGCAAACTTTAGATTTTCCCTATCCCATCTCATGTTCTTTCTAAAGGGCATGGTTTTTATGAGTTTAACAGAAATATCTGATAGAACATTAGCTGCTGGCCTTCCCGCAATAAACTTCCTTACAGCAATGTACTCACCAGTCCTTCCCTGTGGATTCTCAATCTTTACCAGGTCATCAACACCCTTTCCATGATGAGTCGCAAAACCGATCGCTGCACGTGTTGGCTTACCATCTTTAAAGGCCACTTTTACCGATGGCCCTACTAAAACTTCTTTCCTATCCTCCTGCTTTTCAGGAACATCATAGCATGCGGCTATTAGTCTTCTGTTTGTGCCAAATGTTTTAACATCAGTAGACGTAAGACCATTGGATTTTAAACTTTCATCCAAAAAAGTTCTCATATACTCAACGGCAGGTTCAACAAACGAAGCTGGAAGATTCTCTACACCTATCTCAAGAAGAAACGTTTGACTTTTCACTAGTAACCTCTTCCAAAAAAGCCTTGGCACATAACGATGCAAGTTTTCTAATTCTCTTTATGAATGCTGCCCTCTCAAGTGAGGATATGGCACCCCTTGCATCAAGCAGGTTAAAGATATGCGAACATTTTAAACAGTAATCGTATGCTGGAAGGTAAAGATTCTTTTTAGAAAGTTTCATTGATTCCGATTCAAATGCAGAAAAGGTTTTAAATAAAAGATCTCTATCTGACTCATCGAAGTTGTACACAGACCATTGATACTCATTATTCTTATAAAGTTCACCGTAGGATACATTTTGATCCCACCTCAAGTCAAAAACACTGTTAACATCTTGAATGTACATGGCAATTCTTTCAAGACCGTACGTAATTTCAACTGGAATAACATCAAGCGTCACACCACCAACCTGCTGAAAATAGGTAAACTGGCTTATTTCCATACCATCCAACCATACTTCCCATCCAAGCCCCCAAGCACCAAGTGTGGGCGATTCCCAATCATCCTCGACAAACCTTATGTCATGCTCAGTTCGGTTTATGCCAAGATGTGAAAGGCTTTCAAGATAAAGCTCTTGGCTATCCTTCGGCGATGGCTTTAGAATCACCTGAAATTGGAAGTACCTTTGAAGCCTATTCGGGTTTTCACCGTACCTTCCATCTGTAGGTCTTCTGCATGGTTGAAGGTATGCAACCCTCCAATTATTCCCATCCAAAACCTTAAAAAAGGTAAACGGGTGCATAGTTCCAGCGCCTATTTCAACATCGTAGGGGGAAGCAATGATACACCCCTTATCCATCCAGTAGGTTTGAAGCTTAAAAATAAGCTCCTGAAATGTCAATTCTTCTCCAAATGTGTATAATTTATCGTGAATTTTAAGCTTTCGTAAACCCATTGTCAATAAAGGAGCAACATGAATTCAGTGGTAATTATATTCTCTGGTGGTCTTGATTCAACAACCGTTCTATACTGGGCCAAAAAAAAGTTTAAAAGGATATACGCTTTAACCTTTGATTATAATCAAAGGCACAGAATCGAAATAGAAAATGCAAGGATAACGGCGAAAAACGCGGGTATAAAGGAGCATAGGATATTTAAGGTTGACCTTTCGCAATTTGGAGGCTCAGCCCTAACAGATAAAAACATAGAGGTTCCAGAAACACATTCCGTAGAGGAAATAACCCAGAGGGGAATTCCCATTACATACGTTCCGTTTAGAAATGGTATATTTATATCCATAGCAGCAGCATATGCAGAGACAAAGGGAACAACCAATATTGCAGGTGGATGGAACTCAATAGACTATAGCGGTTATCCGGATTGCAGGCCAGAGTTCCTAAAATCGATGGAAGAATCTCTAAATAGGGGAACGAAGATAGGTGTAGAGGGAAAGGCTTGGCATATACATGCCCCACTTATAAAACTAACGAAGGGTGAGATAATAAAGCTGGGGTTATCACTTGGTGCTGATTACTCCTATTCAATATCCTGCTACAGGGGAAACGAGGTACCATGCGGAAGATGCGACAGTTGCATATTGAGGGCAAAAGGATGGAGAGAAGTTGGTCAGGAAGATCATTTAATTAAAAGGTTAAGAAGGGAAGGTAAACTAAAGGGAGGACAAGATGAAGACTAAATTCCTCGTATTTTTTATGCTTTTTGCCTTTGCATGGCATGCTAATGCGGCAGAACCACTAATATCGAAGGTCTCAACATCGTTTGCGCTTTCACAAAGGGTTAAGTGTGATAGGGTAAACGCAAGGTTTGAGCTTTTCGCCCAAGGAGACAATTACAGTATGGCTTTAGAGAGACTCTCAAAGTTAAACAACAACTTCATGAACTTCCTCAAAACCGTATTTCCAAAAAACGATGTTAAAACAAGCAATGTATATGGCTACGGAACAACAGTATCATCCTACGTTTCCATCGATAGCGAAAGGATAAACGCCGTAGGAAAGGTATTAAACTACATAGCAGGCAAAAAATTTCCATACAAGACAGGCATAAAGCCGGTTTACGTAAGGTTCGGGATATCAAACAAGTTAAAGCAAAGAGTGAACGATGAACTATTTAGAAGATCCCTCAGGATGGTCAAGGAAAGGTTAAACACGGTTAACAGTGAAATATCCAAGGGCTATGTAATAGGCAACCTCAACGTAAGGTTCGGATCGCAGTACCGTATCATGCCTCTATCCAAGGGCATCACGACAAGCACGTTCACTACATCAGCCGGAGAGATGAAAATCAATGCTAATGTTGATCTTGATCTAATTAAGAGGCTCAAATAGGTAGTACAGCAATCTGGATATAACGCTGTTGGATATGAAGAAGGATCTATCGGCAAGCTTTAATTTGTTGTTACTATAGTCAACAAAACCTTCATCTAAGAGTTGTTTTAAACCATCAATTTTGGACAATCTTTCCTCGAGGATTCCCTTTACGCCAAGTTTCGAAATATCAACTCCCTCAGCCATTCTTAAGCCAAGTGAAAGCTTTAATTGCTTCATATCTAAAGGCAAGAATGTATCCTCATCTGATTTAGGTAATTGACCATAACTTAAACTTTCTGTATATTTTGATAGGTTTGAAATGTTCCTCATAAATCTATTTCCTATAAAGGATGCAGCAGAAGGCCCGAAACCGGCATAGTTCCCGAGCTTCCAGTAGTTAAGGTTGTGCTTCGACTCGAACTTGGGAATCGCAAAGTTCGATATCTCATAACGCCTCAAATCATTTTGACCTAAGAAATCCACTATGAGTTTATACATCTCCCTGTACGTTTCATCACTTGGAATCTTCAACTTTCCAATTTTATGGAGTTTTCCAAATGGTGTTTCATCATATATGGTCAATGCATAAGTTGAAATGTGCTTAATGGGAAAGGAAAGAGCCATCTTAAGGTCATACCTTAAATCCTCAAGTGACTGGCCGTAAATGCCATAGATAAGGTCTACGGAAACGTTATCAAAAACGCTAACGGCATTCTCCAAAGCCTCAAGGTTCTGCCTCACCGTTTGTCTTCTTCCGAGGAACCTTAATGTTTGATCTGAAAAGCTCTGTACTCCAAGACTTATCCTATTTACGCCGATACCTTTAAGGCATCTTAGATAATCCCTTGAAACATCAAATGGATTTAACTCAACCGTTACCTCTGAAAAATCATTAAACCTACTTAAAACGGCTTCAAAGAAACTGCAATCCATAAGTGAAGGTGTTCCGCCCCCAAAGTAAACAGTAGGCCTTGAAAACCTTAGTTTCCTTAAGTCCATTTCCCTCAGTAAAAACCCTAAATAAGAATGCCGGGGACTGGGGTTGGTTACAGAGTAAAAGTCACAGTATGGGCACTTTGACCTGCAAAATGGAACATGAACATATGCCGATCTCACTTCCAAGATTTCTTAATTTCCTCTACAAGTTCCTCTATGTCCTTCCTTTCTTGCTTGGTGAAGTTTCCCTTTTCAAGCTCATTTAAAAGAAAGTCTATCGCTTTTTTATATTCCCCCTTAAGCTTTAAGGATTCGCCTATCGTAAGTACCGCTTTAGCTCTAACGTCCTTGAACTTAAGGGCTCTCCTTGCATCTTCTATAGCCTTGTCGTAATTGCCAAGGCCAAACATGGCCTCTGCAAGGGAAATATACTTTAAGCCTTCAGTATTTCCCTTTAGCTCCTCATTGATTCTCTGCTTTGCCTTATCATCAATTAGCTCATCGGCAAACTTTGCACCTTCCGTGGAAACGTCAATTGCTTTATCAAGGGCACTTAGAACCTCGGTAGGCTCTGGCAATGCTTCTTCTATTGGTTTGGTTTCAAGATTGGATAGTGCCGATGATGCCTCTGGATGCTGCGAAATTAATATACCTGTCAGTTTTGCTGCTAAATTTCCGTTAATAAGCTTCAGCCTTTCAATGTATGAAGTAGCATCATCAACTCTATTCTCAGCCGATGCCACAAGTGATAAAAGCACATACTTTAAACCTGCTTGGTTTATACTGTTCGAGAGTTCCAAAAGCACGTCAGCTTTCTGCTTCTTCAAAAATACATTGACAACATAGGCTATAAAATCTACATCATCCTTACGGGCTTTGAGTATAGGAAGAAGTATCCGATGAGAATCTGGGAGATTAGCTAAAATGTTTACTATCTGGGTATCCACAGACTTAGTAGCTTCGATCTTTCTTGCCTTTAAAAAGCATCTCAACGCTGATTTAAGATCCTTAATATTAACGTACATGTTGGCTGCAATGGTGTAGTCCTCAAAGGCTTTCTGTTTATCAACTGCCATATCGGCAAGGTACTCATAGAATACTGGATACGGTTTCTTTTCAACGAACCTTTCAATTATGGATTCAATCTTCGATGTATCCTTTCCAGCCTTCTGATATCTCTCAAAAATATCCCTTAATACGCTAAAGGCTTCCCAGTAAAGACCCTGCTTTTCGTAGGCCTTTGACAGATCGACCGCAGTAGATAGGTCAAGCGGCGTCAAGTTAAGGGCTTTGGAAAAAAGGGCAATAGCTACCTTGTAATAATCATCCCTTAACTTTTCCTCCCCAAACTGTCTTAAAACCCTTGCTGCCTCGGTTTTCTGGTTAAGCTTTGCATATGCATCTGCGACACTATTAACGATAAAAGGAGAGGACTGTTCACTCAAAAGTTTTCTACCGTACTTAACTATGTTCAGGTAATCGTTCCTATTAACCGCCTCGTTAAAAAGCTCAGAGGTATCCTTCTTTCTTAAAAAATCAAATATACCCAAAACACAACCTCTTAAAGATAAATTTGATAAATTATAGGATATGGAGGCTACCATGAAAAGGGTAAACTTAAACATATATCCAAAAAGGGCAAGGGAAGTTGCGTTAAAGCTTAAGGAAATCTACGAGAAAAATGGCCTATTCGGCCACAGGGAACTACCAGATGATATGCTAAATGCATATAGGAATAAGCTTTCAACCGAAGAACTCATAAATATGATAAGCCTCTCCGTTTCCATTGATTACATGAGGGATGCCAAAAAGCTATGGGAAGCAAGTATAGGTACAGCGCTCGACAAAAAAGCTAATTGGGTCTTTGACCCAAATGAGGTAGCTGAATCAAGAGAGGAAGTGCTTGAAAAAACCCTTTCAAGCCAAAAAATCGCAATCAGAAGGGAAAGGGATACGAGGATATGGTTCACAATCTGCAAAACCATATCTAAAAGGTTTAACGGAAGCTTCGTTAAACTTTTTAAAAGCTATAACTATGATACTGCACGCATGCTAAATGAACTTGATAAAAAGGACTTTCCAAACCTGTCCGGTGAAAAGATATTTCCATATTGGATAAGGATACTTAGAGAAAAGGTCAAACTACCGTTTAAGAACCTTGGGCTGCTACCGATACCTGCGGATGTTCATGTTGTAAGGGCCACATTTACAACGGGATGCATAAGGGGCATCTACAGCGCAAAGAGTATAACGCAAACGGCCAAAAGAAGGGTAATTGCCGTTTGGGAGGATGGGCTTAAAGGCACAGGTATCATGCCGATAGACATGTTCAGGCCTCTATGGCTCTTGAGCAAGTATGGATGTCATTACAGGGAAGGGAAAAAGAGACCTAAGTTTAAGGATTGCCCTATAAATGATCTCTGTATACCGGGAATCGTATCTATAAGCGGAAGTCACATGCAGATTAAAACCTAATCGGTTTTTAGAATGCTCAAGAAGGCTTCCTTTGGTACCTCAATACTTCCAATCATTTTCATCTTTTTCTTTCCTTCCTTCTGTTTTTCAAGGAGTTTTCTCTTTCTGGTTATATCTCCACCATAACACTTGGCAAGCACATCCTTCTTAAGAGGCCTTACACTTTCCCTTGCAATAACCTTATTGCCTATAGCTGCCTGTATAGCCACTTCGAAGAGCTGCCTTGGTATAACCTGCTTTAACTTTTCGACCAAACGCCTTCCTGTCTGGTAGGATTTGCTCCTTCTGACAATAACCGAAAGTGCATCTACAACCTTTCCATTTATAAGTATGTCAAGTTTAACAAGATCCGATGCTTTATACTTAGAAATTTCATAGTCAAAGGACGCATAACCGCTTGAAATGGATTTCAGCTTGTCAAAGAAATCAAAGAGTATCTCCGATAATGGCATTTCATACTGGAGCTCCACCCTTTCCATATCGATATATGTAAAGTCCTTCTGCCTACCTTCCCTGTCCTGACATAGCTGCATGATAGGACCAATGTACCTGGATGGAGTTATTATCGTGGAAACAATAAAGGGTTCCTCAATGCCTTCAAATGTCTCCGGCATTTCTGATGGATTTTGAACACTAATCGTTTTGCCATTTTGAAGCTTTACCTTATATACCACACTTGGAACTGTTGAAATAAGATTAAGACCAAATTCTCTTTCAAGTCTTTCCCTTACAACCTCCATATGAAGTAAACCCAAGAACCCACATCTAAAACCAAAGCCAAGGGCAGATGATGTTTCTGGCTCAAAGGAAAGGGCAGCATCGTTCAGTTTTAGTTTTTCAAGAGCCTCTCTAAGATCATTAAAGTCTTCTGAATTTATAGGATATATGCCCGAGAATACCATCGGCTTTGCCGGTACAAAACCCTTACACGGATTTAAGGCAGGGTTAGAAACATCGGTAATGGTATCCCCAACTTGCGTATCCTGAATATCCTTGATGTTAGCCACGATATATCCAACCTCTCCAGCTGAGAGGACATCAGATGGCTTTGGATATGGAGCATGGGTTCCGACCTCAGTAACCTCAAACTCCTTCTTCCCATGCATAAACCTTATGTGCATTCCTTTCTTAACAGAACCCTCAAAAACCCTTACAAGCGGAATAGCTCCCCTGTAGCTATCAAAGAAGGAATCGAAAACCAATGCCTTTAAAGGTTTATCTACATCCCCTCTTGGCGGGGGAATTTTATTAACAATGGCCTCTAAAACATCTCTTATGCCAATTCCCTTTTTGGCACTTGTAAGTATGACATCATCTGGATTAAGTCCAAGAATACTTTCTATCTGTCCTTTCACGATTTCGATGTTTGCACTTGGAAGATCGATCTTATTGATAATGGGGATGACCTCCAAACCTTGTTCAAGTGCAAGATAAAAATTGGCAATGGTTTGGGCTTCAACTCCTTGTGTTGCATCCACCACAAGCAAAGCACCCTCACAAGCCGACAGGCTCCTCGAAACCTCATATGAAAAGTCAACATGACCCGGTGTATCTATGAGGTGCATTGTATATGTCTTTCCACTTAAAGCTTTATAGAACATCCTAACTGCATTAAGCTTTATTGTTATTCCCCTTTCCCTTTCAAGCTCCAATGAATCTAAAAATTGTTCCTTCATTTCTCTTTTAGGCACAGCTTTGGTAAACTCAAGTAGTCTATCGGCAAGTGTTGACTTACCATGATCAACATGTGCAACGATCGAAAAGTTTCTTATAAGACTCTTATCCATGTTTACTTAACATCTCCTCTTCAAAATGGCCAAATTTACCGTCCGGACTTCCAAGTTTTCCCTTGAAGGCCCTCTCGTACCTTTTCTCTACATCCTTCCAACTTGGAAGGCTTGTCTGCGCACCCTGTGCCTCAATGGCAAAGGATGCAACGGTAGATGCTATTCTACCGGATATCAGTATATCGTAGCCCCTTATTAAACCCGAAAGAAATCCAGCCCTGTGTGCATCACCTGCACCAGTCGGATCAACAAGTTTATCGGGTTTCACAGCTGGTATTTTAAAGGTACGGCTCTTGTACATTACAACACACCCAACGGAACCAAACGAAACGCATATAAGCTTTGGACCTTTTATCTCCTTTATACTTTTAACCCTCAACACTTCTTTAAGCCTCTTTGCCTCATATTTATTCATGAAGAGTAAATGGCAAAATTTTAAAAGCCTCCTAACTCTATAGGGGTATGTAAAGATCTCTTGACCGGGATCAAAACTTATGATCCTTTCGCCGCTGAGTTTGCTTTTCCTTAAAAGGTCATAGTAAAACTCGAAGTGCCCTGTGGAAAAGTGAAGAATCTTATAGTTTCTCGAAAACTTTGAGGCAAGATGTTCATTTTCAAACAAGAGCCTTGCCGTTTTCCTCTTATTCTCGTAATAGTAGAGTATCTGGTTACCGGTTCTGTCCTTTGTAAATATAAAGCTTCTTGGCATTGGAAAACCATCGTTGCTTATGGCACCTGATATATCCACACCCTGATTTAAGAGGTAGTTTCTGTATCCCATTCTCTTAAAATCGTATCCAGAAACTGCAAATATGCCACTTAATGTTCCAAGCCTCGATGCTGCTACTGCTACATTTGCACCTGCACCCCCAAAACTGTATCTGTAGCTCTTGGCTTGAACCGTTTCATTTTCAGATGCAAACTTCTCAACTATTATAACGTTATCTATCACTATACTTCCAAAGGCAAGTATATCTCTCATTTCATAATCCATGTTATAGCCTTAGCAATATTGTTTATTCTTCTTCCTATGCCAACATTCTCAACGAAGACAACCCCAAATCCATGAAGCTTATCCGAGGGAAGCTTTAAAACGGTAAAATCGGGTCTAGAAACCTTCCTAATGGTATTCAGGCTAATATCCTTAGATAATAACAATGTCCCTTTCCTATTACCAAGCTTAATCAGGTTATCTTGACCTATAACTGCAAGATTAGCCTTTATGGAAATGGAAATTAGCTGCGAAATATAGTTAACTAATGCATCAACGGCCTCTTGAATGAAGGCTTTCCTATCAACCTTTCTTCCATACCTTCTCTTGAGGAAGGTATCAAGGCAACGCCTATCTGGACACACATAAAAACCATGTCCTGGAAGCTTTTTGTATACATCAAGGATGGGTTTTCCATCCTCTTCAACTATCCTTATAAGGAACTCCTTCTCGGTCATTTTTCTACACACGGCACAACTTCTCACTCGTTAGCCTCTTCTATTTCCTGAAGCTTTTTAAAATCACTTTCCTTTATTATGTCAATGCCTACAATTTGGCCAACAAGCTTTGAAGCTAAACGTGCATTTACACCTCGCTTTCCTATTGCAAGTGAAAGTTGATCATCAGGTACGACTACTTCAACCCTAAGCTCACCTTCCTCGTCCTCATAGGCCTCCGAACGGATAACCCTTGCTGGGGAAAGTGCTCTTGCTACAAGTTCCGCAACGTTATCGGTCCACCTTATTATCTCGATTTTTTCACCGGAAAGTTCCCTTGATATGGGTAAGATTCTACTTCCCTTAACACCTATACATGCACCAACAGGGTCTATGTGCTCCTGGGTGCTATCAACCGCAACCTTTGCCCTTATACCGGGTTCTCTTGCAACGGCCTTTATCTCAACAAGGCCATCGGCTACTTCAGGAATCTCTATTTCCATAAGCCTTTTCAAGAACTTTGGGTGTGTCCTCGAAAGTATAACGTACGGAGGGGGATAATCGGGCAGTCTCGAAAACTTTCTGTTATCGTACTTTGAATAGTCAAATACAACATCAAATATATATGCCCTAAGCCTATCACCTATTCTGTACCTTTCCTTAAATATCTGCTCCTCCCTCGGCAAAATGCCCATGGTTCTGCCAAGGTTAACGACTATATCCCTATTCTTCATGATTTCTCTTACGGTTCCGGAAATTACATCACCAATTTGATCCTTAAAGTAATCGTATACAGCCTGCCTTTCGGCTTCGGATATCTTTTCGTGAATTACCTGCGCAGCTGCTTTAGCTGCAATCCTGCCAAGTCCCTTAGCCTTAATTTCAACCAATACCTTATCACCTAACTTTAGACCCTCATTTATCTTTCTTGCTTCACCTAAGGAAATCTCATAATCCTTATCCTCAACGTTCTCAACAATGGTTTTCCTTTGATACACTGCAAAGTTCTTCTCATCTTCCTTTATCTTAACTACAAGGTCCCCCTTGTATCCAGCCTTCCTTACTGCACTTACAATACCTTCCCTTACGGCCTTTAAAACATTTTCCTCAGATATGCCCTTTTCCCTACAGAGCATCTCTATGGTTTTTCCCAACGTTTCCATGTTGCCTCCTTATTCAGTTTTAAAAAGTGCATCTAAATCCAGTTTAGACTTCTTGATGTTCGTATAGGTAAGCTTCACATCGGCATTCTTAGAGACATCGTGAATGATTATTCCTCCATCTGAAACGGATAGAATTTTGCCCTTAAAGTTCCTCTGATTATCTATAGGCTCAACAGTTGAAACCTTTACAACATCGCCTATATGCTTGGCAAAATCCCTCTCTGTCCTTAAAGCTCTGTTAAGTCCAGGGGACGAAACCTCAAGGTTATACGAAAACGGTATAACGTCCTCTACGTCAAGGATAACACCAATCCTTCTGCTTATCCATTCGCAATCCGAAAGCGTAATACCTCCGGAAGGTCTATCGACATATATCCTTAAAACATACCTACCACCTTCCCTCTTAAACTCAACATCGATAAGTTCAAATCCTCCTTCATCGAGGACAGGCTCAAGAAGCTGTTTAACCCTTGTAATAATCTCATTAACTCTATCCATAATTCTTACCTCAAAAAGTGAAATGATAGGCACAATTGCTGATTAAATTTAGTGCAGCCAAAACACCTTAGCAAACAAAACTAAAAATCAATCCCACAGACCTTGAATGTGAGGGGCTACAGGTCAAGACAAATGAAGCCATTGCTATACAATGGTTCTGCCCTATTGACTTTCAAAACTACAGGGATAAACTTGAAAGCCAAGAAAGGTTGCAGAAGGTTGGAATGGGAAACATAACCTTCGGAAACCTTTACTTAAAGTAAACCTAAAGGAGGAGAGTATGAGAAAGGTACTTGCAACGGCTTTGGTTGCATCAATGATACCGTTAAGCTCGATGGCAACGGAACCAAAGGCTGTCCATCCCAGGACAACGATTCATAAGAAGGTTCCGAGGAAGGCAAAAGGCGTTCCCTTCACCTTTGAAAAGAGAAAGGGAATCGTACTCAAGGACATCGACGGTAAGATAGAGATACTTCAGGATGAGAAGGTATGTGCAGAAAGCTCAAATAACACAAGGGCAATTAGAAAATGCGAGAGAAAGGCAAGGTTTTCTGAGAGAAAACTTCGCAAAACGATAAGGAACATGTGGAGGAAAAGATGAACAAGGCAGAGTTAATTCAAAAGGTAGCTGAGGGAGCAAAGGTAAAGGAAAGAGATGCAGAAAACGTGATAAACAGCTTCATAAAAACGGTTTTAGATGAGTTAAAACAGGGAAATAAAGTGGAGATTAGAGGCTTTGGAACCTTCATGATGAAGAAGAGGGCAGCAAGGGTTGCAAGGAACCCTAAAACGGGCGAGAAAGTGAACGTTCCTGCAAAGGAAGTGCCAGTATTTAGGGCTGGAAAGGATCTCGACGCGGTATCAAAACCAATACACGACTAATGGGAGCTTCTGCTCCCATAAACTAACCTTAGGAGGATAACATGGCTGGTAAAAAGGGCAAAGGGAAACCAAGGCCAAAGCCTTCAAAACCAGAAGGTAAGTAACCTTAGCTGCGGGGCATATGCCCCGCAGCTATTTTCCAATGTTCAAAAGCTTTTTCTGCCTTTGTTTCACAAGTTCTTCTGGTGTCATCCTCAGAAGTTCATCTAAATGTCTTTTAACATAAAATTTAAAGTTCTTAAAGGTTCCTTCATAATCCGTATGCGAACCTCCCAGCGGTTCGGGGATCACTTCATCTATGATTTTAAGGGCCAAAAGGTCCTTGGATGTTAACCTCAAAGCTAACGCTGCTTCCCTTACCTTCTTTTGGGACTTCCAAAGTATTGCAGCACATCCCTCAGGTGAGATAACTGAGTACATCGCGTTTTCTAGCATCAAAAGCCTATTTGCAACGCTTAGGGCAAGTGCTCCACCGGAACCCCCCTCACCGATAACGATGCTTATGACGGGAACCCTAATCTTCGACATCTCAAATAAATTTTTGGCAATGGCCTCCGATTGTCCATGCTCTTCAGCTTCTATACCTGGAAAGGCACCTGGCGTATCGATAAGTGTTAGTATCGGTTTATTAAACTTTTCTGCTAACTTCATAATTCTCAACGCCTTCCTGTAATCCTCCGGGAGAGGCATACCAAAGTTATGTTTTAGCTTATCCTTCGTATCCCTTCCCTTTTCCTGCCCTATCACACACACAGGTAGGTTCTCAAATTCTGCAAAGCCCGCAATTATGGCCTTACCATTGCCACACATGCGATCACCGTGAAGCTCCACAAACCCTTTAAAAACATTCTTTATATAATCGATACTATGAGGCCTTTCGGGATGCCTTGCAATTTGAACCTTATTCCATGCATCAAGAGATCCATAGAATTCCTCAACCTTTTTCTGAAATTTTTTCTCAATTTCATCAATAACAAGGGGATCATACTTTCCCATTTTCCTTAACTCCACAATTTTCTTTTTTAAGATTCCTACTTTTTTCTCAAAATCATATACACTGTGCGTCATTCTACCTCTATCCTTTCTTTTGGTATAATAGTTTCAAGTTCAGAAATAACCTCAGGCCTTAAGGGTAAGGAGTAATTCGGGTGTGTTTGAATTTTAACCGTGCAGTCACTCAGCTTTAGGTCAAGCACAACCGGTTTTAGATCCCTCTCGCCTTTGTACTTAAGAATATAATCCCTGAACTTACCCAAGAAATCTTCATTTAATTCATCCTCTGAAAGCTTTACGACCAATTGATTAACGCTATTTGAAAGTTCAGCATTTACTTCCTTAACGCTTTTCGCAATAACGGTCCTAATGTTCTCCTCTTGCCTAACGAATCCCTCTATAACGATAACATTACCTTCTGTCACGATATCCGTAACACCCTTGTAAACATCGGGAAATATTAAAACTGATGCAATGCCTTCCAGGTCAAGTATATCCACATTAGCCCAAAGTTCACCCTTCTGCGACCTTCTGCGCTTTAACTTGGTAACTGCACCTATAAGCTTAACCTCCTGCCCATCCTTCCATTCCTCCTTTTCGGATATGCTGTTGAACTTTAGGGCTATAATATCCTTGTATGCGAGCAACGGATGGCCTGAAAGGTAAAACCCAATAGCTTGTCTTTCATATTCAAGTTTTGTCCTATTTTCCCATTCACTTAGATTTGGAAATTCCTTTTTGGTAATACCTGCCATTTTATCACTGCCAAAGAGGCTCAGCTGGCCACTATCCTTGCTCTTCTGAAGACTATGTGCAACCGACATTGCATTATCCACAACATCAAAACTAACGGACCTTGGAATACCTGTAGAATCAAAAGCTCCAGCCTTAACAAGAGACTCAACAACCCTCTTGTTGACTTGCCTTAAATCAATCTTCTCACAAAAATCGTATACATCCTCAAAGTTTCCCTTTTGCTTTCTCATCTTAACGATATGACTTGCCGCCTTTTCACCAACACCCTTGATACCTGCAAGCCCAAATCTTATGCCTTTGTCCTCAATACTAAAAAGTGCGTCGCTTTTATTCACATCAGGTGAGAGAAATTCAATGCCGTTCTTCCTGGCATCCGTTATATACTTAACCATCTCGTCCGTATCGTCGTAATCAATGGAAGCTATGGATGTCAAAAACTCCTTTGGATAATGTGCCTTTAGATAAGCCGTGACGTAGGCGATAAAGGCATAGGCAGCAGAATGGGACTTGTTAAAACCGTATTCGGCAAACTTGGTTATATTATTAAAAAGTTTCTCTACCTTTTCCCTTGGATATCCTTTTTCAACTGCCCTATTTACAAAATCACTTCTATTTTCATCCATTATCTCCCTTTTCTTCTTACCCATCGCTCTTCTCAAAAGGTCAGCTTCTCCCAGGGAATAGCCGGCTATTACATTGGCAATCTGCATTATCTGCTCTTGGTATATGAACAAACCGTATGTTTCCTTTAGGTAGGGCTCAAGCTCGGGAAATTCGTATTCAACCTTTTCAAGCCCATGTTTTCTCTTAATAAAACTGTCGGCCATTCCCGAACTTAAAGGACCTGGTCTATAAAGAGCAACAAGTGCTATTATGTCCCCAAAAACTGAAGGCTTAAGTTTTCTGACTAAATTCCTCATCCCTGGTGATTCAAGCTGAAACACACCAACGGTGTTGCCATTTTGAAGAAGCTTAAAGGTATCTTCATCATCGAGTGGTATATTGAATATATCTAAGTTTTTACCTGTTCTTGATTCTATAAGCTTCACGGCACTATCCACTATGGTTAGTGTTTTAAGCCCTAAAAAGTCCATCTTTAATAGGCCTAATTTTTCAACTTGAGACATATCATATTGGGTGATAACCTCACCATCCTTGCTTCTTGCAACAGGTATGTACTTCGTAAGCGTATCAGGCGCTATAACAACACCTGCTGCATGAATACCCACTTGTCTTGTTAAACCTTGGAGCTTAGAGGCTATCGTCAGCCAACGTTTAGTCAATTCATCCTTTTCACTAAGAGATTTAATCTCAGGTGCCTTGGATAAAACTTCCTCTATGCTCTGCGCATCATCAGGGATGTTCTTCGCAAATTTATTTACCTCCTTCGGTGGAATACCTAAAACCCTTCCAACATCCCTTATAACCATCTTTGTTTTCATCTTTCCAAAGGTAACTATCTGACAAACCCTATCTGAACCGTACTTATCCCTAACGTACTGTATTACCCTCTTTCTACCTTCCTGGCATATATCAACATCGATATCTGGCATGTTTACCCTTTCGGGGTTTAAAAAGCGCTCAAAGAGAAGGTTAAACCTTATTGGGTCTATCTCTGTTATTCCAACGGCGTATGCCACAAGCGAACCAGCCGCAGAACCTCTTCCAGGTCCAACGGGAATACCGTTCTTCTTTGCCCAATTTATGAAATCCCATACTATCAGGAAGTAAGCTGGAAATCCCATCTGTTCTATCACTCCAAGCTCATAGTTGAGTCTATCCGTATACCTCTGTTTTAGCTCGCCATCCCTAATGCCACGCTGCCCAAACCGATTTTTTAAACCATTCTCGGCCAATTCCCTTAGGTACGATGCAAACGTGTAATTCTCAGGAACCTCATACCTTGGAAGCAGATAGCCGGAACTACCTATCTCTATATCCTCTACCTTTTCAGCTACTTTAACCGTATTCGAAACGGCAAATGGAATTTCCCTAAAGGTCTCCAACATCTCATCACCGGTTTTAAGGTAAAATTCATGACTTGGGAACCTCATCCTTTCCTTATCGGCAATCTTCTTCCCCGTTTGAAGACAAAGAAGTGCATCGTGGGCTTCCCAATCCTCCTTATTCAGGTAGTGAGAATCGTTTGTTGCGACAATATCAACGTTTAATTTCTTAGAGAGATCCAGAAAAAAGTTGATTACCCTTCTCTCTTCCTCCATACCATGATTCTGAACCTCAAGGTAAAAATCATCACCGAAAAGTTCCCTATACCATTTCGCTGCCTCTACGGCTTTTCCCTCATAACCATTTAAAAAGAGCGACGGCACCTCACCTTGAATGCAAGCCGTAAGGGCAATCAAATCATCATGGTACTTTTCAAGAACTTCCCTATCTATACGGGGTTTATAGTAAAACCCTTCTGTAAACGCAATTGAGCTGAGCTTTGATAGGTTCTCAAAGCCCTTTTTGTTCTTGGCAAGGAGAATAAGGTGAAACGGGGATTTTTCCTTATCAAACCTCGAATGCCTTGCAAGGTAAAACTCCTCTCCTATAATGGGCTTGATGCCAGATTCCCTGCACGCCCTATAAAACTCATAGGAACCAAAAAGGTTACCATGATCCGTTAAAGCTACGGCATTCATACCATTTTTCTTCGTCTTATCTACAAGATCCCTTATCCTTATAGCACCATCCAATATCGAGTACTCTGAGTGAACGTGAAGATTAATAAAATCGGTTTTTTTAGGCATGTTAAGACTCCAGTAGAAAAACTTTACAAATTTAAGCTATACTTTCATTGAATATTTTACAACCCGCGAGTGGATATGAAATTTCAAAAGGGAACGGTAAAGGACTCTGGATTTAGGATCCTTGGGTTTTTTTCAGCAATGTTCATCATTTTGACCACTATAGTTTTCGTTATAGTCTTAGTTAAAAACTCAGAGTTAGCCATTAAAACCTTTGGCGTATGGCATTTCATCACATCGAGAAGTTGGAATCCACCATTAAGACAGTTCGGAGGAGCACCTGCGATATTTGGCTCAATTGTCAGCACGGTAATAGCAATGATTCTGTCAATGCCCGTAGCAATAGGAACAGCCATCTTTCTAACAGAGATATCGCCAAAGTTTCTAAAGGGTCCAATAGGTACCGCCATAGAGCTTTTAGCAGCTATACCAAGTATAATCTACGGCATGTGGGGGCTTTTCGTATTTGCACCTATAATAAGGGATGATGTTCAACCGATAATTCATGTAACGCTTGGTAAAATACCGGTAGTTGGAAGCTGGTTCTCCGGTTACACCCCGGGTATTGGTCTTCTAACCGCATCCATAATTCTTGCGATAATGATACTTCCATTTACGGCGGCCATAGCACGTGACTCATTCGATATGGTTCCAAACATACTCAAGGAATCCGCATATGGCCTTGGAGCAACAAAATGGGATGTGATAAAGGACGTTGTTATTCCCTATGCAAGATCCGGCGTGATAGGTGGAATGCTTCTATCCTTTGGAAGGGCAATAGGCGAAACAATGGCGGTTACATTTGTCATGGGCAACCAACCTGTTATACCATCATCAATCCTGAGCCCTGCCACATCCATAACGGTTACCCTTGCAAATGAATTTACAGAGGCAGATTCAAACCTCTACCTATCAAGCTTATTTTACCTTGCACTTATACTCTTCACGCTGAGCTTTGTGGCGATAGCCGCAGGTAAGTTCTTATTCTTGAGGAAGAGAACATGAATACTTTTAAAAGGAGAAAGATTCAAAGTTCGATAGTTCTATTCCTTTCAACATTAGCCGCACTTTTAAGCATAGTATGGCTCTTCTGGATACTGTGGGATCTTTTGATAAAGGGATTCTCTGCCCTTTCAATTCAATCAATAATAGGCAAACCACCATGTCCAGGTGATAATACAGGTGGACTATGGAATGCCATCGTAGGGCAAGTAATAATAGTGGGCTTAGCAGTGCTGATGGGAACGCCAATAGGCTTGTTTGCAGGTACCTACCTCTCAGAATACGGAAAGAATGGCAAGCTGCCAAATTTCGTAAGGGATCTATCCGATGTAATGACAAGTACACCATCAATCATCGTAGGTGTTGTGGTATATGCAGTAATGGTTAAACCATTTGGACACTTCATGGGTATTGCTGGCTCTGTAGCGCTTGCGCTCATGATGATACCAATTGCCACAAGGACAACGGACAATATGCTAAGCATGGTTCCAAATGAAATGAGGGAAGCGGGATATGCCTTGGGAGCAAGGAGATTTGAGGTAATAAAGGATATCGTATACAGATCGGCTATGACAGGAATAATAACCGGCATAATACTTTCAGTTGCAAGGATAGGGGGCGAAACGGCTCCGCTTCTGTTTACATCGTTTAACAACAACTTTATGAACTACAATATATTCAGACCTATGGCTTCCCTAACCGTAACGATGTATGACTACGCAATGAGCCCTTATGATTACTGGCAAAAGCTTGCATGGGTTGCGGCCTTGATACTTACCTTTGCGGTTCTTCTTGCCAATTTAACTGCAAGGTTAATCGTGAGATTAAGATACAGCAAGCCAAATCACCCGTGATTTGGCACTACAACATACGCCTTGGATATCTTCCTTGAAAGCGATCTTATAGCATCAGTTGGTGCAATATTTGAAAGCTCATCAAGTCTTCCGTTCAACTTCACCTTTATGAGATCTACACCGGACGGTGAATAGTAGGAATAAGCAACCTTTGAAGGTTCCACAACCTCCATGTAGTAATCCGTATCAAATCCCTTTCTTTCAAGCCTTTCCTTGAAGATCAGAACATCCGAAGGATGCTTTAGTTCTACGGTTCTAAAGAAATCCCTTTTAATGAACCTCTTTGAAAGATCCGAAAGAATCCCATCATCCGAATTAACACCCATATATATGGATGTAATCACGTTCGCATCGGTAAGCCTGAAGAAATCCTCAATTTTACCTTCCTTTATGGTTTTAAACAGCGTTTTATCTATATCTACGTTCTTGCCTTCATTTATTAGGTATCTTATGCGCTTTACTATCTTTCTGAGTAAAACCTGTGCTGCAAGGTTTACCTTATGGAAGTAAACAGCCCAGTACATCTCGTACCTCGACATAACGTAGGCCTCAAGTGCGTTGAGCCCGCGATAGCTCCATACCACCTCGTTATTATCAATGAGAATGGATACCAGGATTCTGTTTACATCAACCTTTCCAAAGGATACACCGGTATAGAAGGCATCCCTTCTAAGGTAATCCAATCTATCACAATCAAGCTGACTTGATATAAGCTGATAAACAAAGGATTTAGAATAAGTCTTGGATATAACGGACTTCACTCCATTTGCTAATTCTTTATCTATAAGCTTTTCAGATTCAAGCATGTCCACAGCTTTAAGGGTTAACTTTTCATGTGGTAACGGTATTATTGTATTCTCAAGGGCATGGGAAAATGGTGAATGTCCCAAGTCATGAACGAGCGCAGATAGCGTAATTAACCTTTCGGTATCGGCATCTACATTAAACCCCTTTTTTCTAAGGTAACCTACGGCTTTCTCCGAGAGCCACATTACGCCAAGGGAATGCTGAAAACGCGTATGTTCCGCACCCGGATACACGTAATAACAGGGACCAAGCTGCCTTATGTACCTCAACCTTTGAAGCAAAGGGGTATCAAGTACCTTATCTAAAACGCTTCCCCTCTCTATCATAATGAACTCATCGTAAACAGGATCCATCAAAAGCTTGTACCTTTCCATCAAAGTAGATCTCCAACCTTTAGCCTATAACCCAATGCAAAATCCGTTCCGGTTATCTCCCTCTTGCCTGCTACCTTCAATCTGTCTATCCTTACGGATCTTTCACCAGTAGCAACTACAAGTTTACGCCTTGTTGAAAGAATCATTCCGGGTTTACCGGAAAGGTTGTCCACCTTTACCTTCAAAACCTTAACGATCTTTCCTCTAAATGTAAAGTAAGCAGATGGCCATGGCGTAAAAGCTCTAACCATGTTCACTATGTATCTTGCCGGCATGTTCCAATCTATCCTTCCAGACAACTTGTCAATGATTCCGCAGTAGCTTGCCTTGGATTTATCCTGGGGCCTTGGTTTAAGCTCTCCGCTTATGTAAAGGGGAATCGTTCTTACGAGCAAGTTTGCCCCAATCTCGGATAATCTTTTGGATAGGGTTTCATAATCATCGTTATCATCTATCTTTACGCTCTCCTGTGAGATTATGTCACCGGCATCCAATTTCTTCGAAACCAACATTATCGTAACACCTGTCTCCCTATCCCCATTTAAAATAGCTGCCTGTATCGGAGAAGCCCCTCTGTACCTTGGAAGAAGCGAGGCATGAACATTTAGACATCCATACCTTGGAAGCTTTAACAACTTCTCTTGTAACATCCTTCCAAATGATGCTACAACTATTAAATCCAAGCTTAAAGACTTCAAATTACGGTATACTTCTTCCATATCATCCAATTGGATAACCCTCAAACCAAGGTTTTCAGCTACGACTTTAATCTCATTTGACTTAAGTTTCTTTCCCCTTCCAACCGGTCTATCGGGACTCGTCACAACAGCAGTCACATTGAAGTTTTTGGAAAGCATCTCAAGTATTGGCACGGCAAAGGCAGAGTTTCCCATAAAGGCAATCTTTAAATTCTTCACAGCTTGCATTCTACAATTCCCTTTCTTACCAGTCTTGGTTTGTTGAGACTTAGGTCAACTATGGTTGAGGGAAGCTTACTACATTTGCCTTCCATACAATAGGCCACTTCACCATCAAAGTAAGCCCTGCATTCATCACAGCTCTTAGCTGGTTCCATTCCCTCAGGATTGGCACTGGGTGCAAACAGGGGATTGGTTTCCTTAATGAGATTTCTCAAAAAGGCATCATCCGGTACTCTTACTGCAATCTTATGGCCAAATAAATCCCTAAAAGGACTGCTTTGCTTAACGTTGAGAATCACCGTCAGGGCTGCAGGATAAATCCTTCTAAGATAATCCCTAAATCTTTTAGGGATTATCACACCGTAGAATTCAATGGAATCTAAGCTATCAAACAAAACTATTAACGGTTTCTTTCTGTTTCTTTTCTTAAGATCATAAACCTCATTGATGGCATTCAGGTTTAACGCATCCCCTATCAGGCCATACTGCGTATCCGTTGGAAGACAAACGATACTCCCATTTTTTATAAGCTTCGAGATAAAGTTAAGCTTCTCCATTTTTAAGCTCTAGAAGTCGCTTATTGTAAGCAAAAACAAGCTCACCTACATTACATGAAAGTTCATGTGCCACAGGCGAACATTTCGCTTTCAATATAAAAAATATGTCCTTAGTATTAGGCCCAGCAAGAGTTTCAAGATTTCCCTGCCCCTTTGATATCACAAAAAACGCATCTTCCCATGCCTTTCTAAACTCATCCGTTATAAACTCAAAATCCACACCGATAAAATCGCTTCCCGTTGTTACTATCCTATCAACGATACTGTTTATCCCCACGTTGGCAGCATCCTCAACAGTGGCATCGTTTAGTATAGGTTTGCCCCTTACTGCAAACACAACCTTTAATCCCTTTTCCTTAAGCTCCTTCAACAAAAACTTATCGAAGACTATTTCCCCAGCATTATCTGCAAGGTAAAGCACGGTCTTACCGGGAACCAAAAACCTTTCGAATATAGAGCGGTCAAAGTGCGCAAACGGCACCTTGAGAACATTCTCTACTTCTTTTTCGAGATTAAACTTCCTTGGAACACCAAAATCTATTACGTTTCCCGTAGCAGCCAACCTTACGGCAATCTCCAACTTACTATCCGATTTATCGTAAAGTTTTTCCTTAAGCATTGGTTCCATGCTTAAGGCAATCTTATTGTACTTGTCCTTCAAGGATCTATACGGGTCATCGATACCTGAAAGCGACTTAAAAAGCCTGTAAAGCATTGTTGCATTATGGCCTGGGGATTTATTCACGTCAAGCTTTTCACTTATATAAGCAGCTGATTCCCTGAGGATTTTAAATGCCTTCTCCCTCGGGATATCCGATATCCTTATTACGTTAAATATCTGCTTCATGAAACACGGTATGCACTCTGGGTAAGTTTTCATTTTTCACCTAATGTGGATCTTCTAAGCTTTTCCCTATATTCCATCAGTTTCTGCTTAAACTTAGGGTACTTTAAAGCAATAATCTCTGTAGCCAAAACGGCTGCATTCTTTGCACCTGCTTCACCTATGGTAACCGTGGCTACAGGCACACCTGATGGCATTTGAACGGTTGAAAGCAGAGCATCTAATCCTTGAAGGCTTGACGACGGCAAGGGTATACCTATAACCGGCAGGACAGTTCTTGCTGCAATAAAACCGGCAAGCTGTGCAGCATATCCAGCCGCTGCTATTATCACATAGTAATTTCTTTCGGCATTCTTGCAAAAACTTAAAAGCTCATCCGGTGTCCTGTGAGCAGAAAGAACCATGCTATCAAAGGGCATGCAAAGCTCATTGAGTACCTTAAAACAACCATCCATCATCGATATGTCGGATTTACTTCCAACTATCACAGCAACCTTCTTCATCTCTCTCCCTTAAGCACGAACGTTATCCTCTTAGACCTATTGCCCCTTTTATCCACTGCATCTATGTAGTAAATACCGTTAGGGCAAAAGCTACCTGCAAAGTATATGCCTTTCTTAACATTTGCTACAAGCCTTTTGCCAAAATATATCTCATAGGATACTACATCCTTTGATGCAGAAGGCTGCCACATGAAGATGCAATGTTTCTCACACCTCAATATGTAGAATGATCTCGGAGACTTGGGTGGAATTCTATCGTCCGGGGTTAAGGTTATGGAACTTGACATCCTTCCCCTAAGATTTCCCCTGGAATATCTAAACGAGTAGGAATAGGTAATACCATTGTCAACTTCCCTATCCACAAAAACGTTGCTCTTTACCATCTTATAGAACCTTCCATTCCTGAAAACTTCAATAGCAAAACCCTTCGCAGCCTTAAACCTTACCATAACCAAGCCATCACCTGCAATTACTCTTTCGATGTCCGGAACCTTCTCTATGGGATTTTGGGTCACCCAGCAAACCGTCTGGGAAACCTCACCTTTGAACCTTTTATCATATATAGGCCTTACGTTATAACAGCTTCTACTGCCTATTGGATGGATAACTTCATCCAAAAACCTGTTGCTATTTATTGGAAACCTCTTCCTGCCGAAGTTGACCGATACCAAATAGCTCAGCTTTTTGGCATCCTTTATCCTTCTTCCATCCACAAAAAACCTTGGAATATTGAAAACCAACAGGTTTCTGTTATACACCTGTTCGACCTTCAGCGCATTAACGGCCTTAGGTTTAAACGAAAACGGTGGCAATGGTTGACCCTTTCTTCCACAGGTGGAAAACGAAAAGCAAAGTGGTAAAGCAAGAACTAAAAGTCTCTTCAAGCTTCCTCCATTGTCGATACAATTATAACCTTTGCAATTAGCACCAGATTTATGATATATAAGAGGCAGAACTAAGTAACGTACAGCCTAATCAGCTAATGGAACTTACTCTTGGCAATCCTTTTCCTGATATTATAATTCGTTATTAAGCAAACTAACAAATATGAGGTATAATGTGCGCAAGTTGCTAGCAGCAACAACTCTAACATCCATAACCTTAACAGGTTGTGGCGAAAGTGGTGGAGGCAGCACATCTATAGCCCTACTCCTACCTCCAGAGTTACTGGAGCGGTGTATGCAAGTCTTGTCGAAATAGCTAAGGTCTGCATTAAGAATTCTAACAGCAATATTGCAACCTCAAAACGGAACAGAACTCTGTTCAACTACAGCTTCAGATGGAATTTTTACAATTCAAATCCCTCAAGGTACAAATATATCAAGCGACAACTGGGTTGGTCTATATGTTCAAAATAGAAATAGTTTGAAAGTAGCTGATGTTCCTATAACTCAAGTTGGGTTGATAATTCTACAAATGTTTTATCAATAACACCTAAAAGTATTGCTTGTGGTAATGAAACTTTGGCAAATGAAATAGGAGGTCTTACGCATGTTATTGGTGGTGACCCTGATGGTAATGCCACTATAGTTAACCTATCCAATGCCGATATTGAAAATATAGAAGTTCAAACCTTAGATAACCAAACAGAACCAGTCTTTATTTTAAAGACTCCTCTTATAGAGAGAAAATAAAGTTATCATCGTAGCTGAAATGCCAATCTAACAGTTGACTTATAATTGGGAAGCGCACCAACAAGAAATTGAAGAACACCTTCAAGCACTCAAATCTCTCGCTTCCGGAAATGTCCAACAGTTTTAAAACTATAGATTAATATTACTTCTCGATTCTCTCAAAATCAAATTGCAAACTATTGTGTCAAGTGGCATTCTTTCTTCTGATGAGGCTAACCAAACTAATTCCGTGGTTTCTGATCTGACAAATGTAATAAATGACCTTAAATCAACTGGTCTGACAGAAAATACAGAAGGCAAAGTTCGAGATATTCTTAGTGAAATAAACTCTCTTATTGAAACTTTTAATTCTCTTGGCTTAAGAACTCTCGGTTTGCAACAATTAACTAACTCGATTTCATCAATTTTAGAAGAAAGCTTACCACAAAGTAGTTATGAATCATAATGTATTCCTTTTGGTAGTGTAGGATATTTTTTGTAAGCAAGAGAAACGGAGTAGCCTCCTGGGAAATAACTCCAAAAACTCCAAATCCCTAGGAGGAGGTAGGACTGAATCTACAAAAGATTCTATCAAACCTCATTATAGAATTGTAAACGTTGCAAGTGATTTAAAACCAAGGTTTCTAACGTTGCTTAGAACACCCGTTTTTGCCATCATAGGAACGGATCTGAAGGGCTTGTCAAATGCAATACAAAGCGAGTTAGATATACCCATTTTCTGTATTGAAACGAAAGGAATTGAAAACCTATGTGAACGGAGCATCAAGGGCTTTTTTGGAATTGGCAAAGCACTTTTTAAAACCACAGGAAAGAATACCAGAATCCGTTAACATCCTTGTTGCAACCCACCTTGGCATAGGCCATCGCAAGCACTTAAAGCCTCTGTTGCCCATTTTAAGAAATCTAAACTACAGGGTTATCAGCATTTGGGGAATGGAATCAGATATTAACGACATAGCAAACAGCACAAAGGCAAGCCTCAATATTGTAGTTACGTCAAGCGGCTTACCTCTGGTAAACTACATGCGTGATAGTTTCGGAATTCCATATGTTGTCAGCTTCCCAATTGGCAAGGAAGTGAGGAAGTGGCCTGAGAGGTCTGATTATCGTAGAA
>CAZXGR010000004.1:0-62302 GCA_964640245.1 uncultured bacterium
GATAGAAGAACAATAGTAGCTGACTATTTTAAGGATGTAAGAACAAGGATATTCCCCGTAGGAAGGCTTGACTACAATACGGAGGGTCTGTTGTTAATTACCAACGATGGAAAATTGGCAGATAAACTTATGCACCCAAGATTCCATATTCCAAAAACATATATAGCAAAGGTTAAGGGCAAGATAAGTAGCGATGAATTAAGCAGGATGAGGAAAGGTATAAAATTACGCGATGGGTTTGTCAAACCAATTGAGCTAAAGATCCTGAATATGGGAAAAACGCAAAATAATACCTTCATAAGGGTTACAATAGATATTGGTAAAAACAGAATCGTAAGGCGCTTCTTCGATAGATTTCTCCATGGCGTCCTTAAACTTAAAAGAACTTCCGTAGGCCCTATCAATCTAGGAAGTCTTCCACGCGGCAGCTACAGAAGGCTGACAAACAGCGAAATAAAGGCACTTAAAGGGGTAGCCGGTATCAATGAGGAATAAGTTTTGCATAATTTCATATATTCTATCTATATTAATAATGACAATACTAAGCTTTAAGCTTATCAATGTAAGGTCAAAATGCATAAGGGAAAGGGCAAGATTATCAAAATTAATAGATAAAATAGAAACCTTAAAACGGGAAAATAACGATTTAAGTATCGTATTTTACAAAGACCTAAATCCGCAAAAGGTAGACAACAATACACAAGATATGTTATTGCTCCATGAAAATGAGGTAAAGTATATAAAATGAAGTTTTTATACTATGAAATAAGGAATTTCCTATATAGAATTTACCTATTCATAGGATTATTCAACGGTAAAAGGCTAAACATTTTCTTTACGCTGTCGCTGTTAATCGTTTTAGTTTACGGCTTTCGCCTCGTAAACCTATGCATAACCAATAGAAACTATTGGCTAAAGGTTGCTGGCAATCAGTACAAGGGAATCCTAAGACTTTCATCGGAAAGGGGGGAAATCCTTGATAGAAATGGTGCACTACTTGCGGCAAGTGAAAGAGTATATTCTATTTACGTTAGACCTTTAGACATAAAGGACAAAAAGCTTTTTCTCGAGATAGTTTCAGGAAACAAGAATCTATTTGAGAAGTTTGCAAATAAAGATGGAATTGCGAATGAAAGGATTGAAATACTTAGAAATACAATAGCCAAATTAGGTTTAAACGACAATTTAGGCCCAATCTTACAGAGCAAACGGCACTTTGTCTGGCTTAAGCGTGACGTTAATATTAATAGAAAAACCTTGAATCGCGATATCAGTTACATTCTAAAGATTTACTATACATTTTCGGGTGAAAATCCGTATAAAAAGGACCTTCCAGACATAATAGGAGCAATCCCAGAGTTTACACGTGTCTATCCATACATGGTTGGGTCAACGGTTATCGGTACAACAAATAGGAATGGAAAGGGGTTATCCGGTTTGGAGTACTATTTGGAAAAAAATGGAATAATTCTCGGGAAGGAGTTCTATATAAAGGGAAAAAGGGATGCCATAGGAAATCTATACATCAATACGCCAACTGCCGATACCTTTCTTGCACACAAGAAGGGGAATAACGTTGTAACAACGATAGACGGCAATATACAGTACTACGTAGAGAAAACACTTGAATCCTATGCCGAAAAATTACACCCGAAGTTCATAAACGCCGTGCTGATGAACATCAATACCGGTGAGGTAATTGCAGCTGCATCATATCCACTCTATCACTATAGCGAAAGGAGAAATAAGAACTTTCTGAGCGAGGTAAATCCAAGGTTTATAACTGACCCATACGAACCTGGCTCCGTTATTAAGCCTATAATAATGGCAGGGGCAATCAACGATAACCTTATAACACCAGAAACTATCATTAAATGCCCAAGGCACTATAGAGTAGATGATAAGGTATTTCATAACGAATTTAGGAAGGATGTAAAGCTTAAGGCATGGGAAATAATAAAGTACTCGGATGATGTTGGAATTGTAAAGGTAGCGCAAAAATTAGGGAAGGAGGAAACATACAGATATCTAAAGGCATTTGGTTTTGGGAACAAAACAGGTATAGAACTTCCCGGTGAAAGCCCCGGAGTTTTAAGAAACTATAAAAACTGGAGGGATGTGGACTTTGCAACAATATCCTTTGGCCATGACATAATGGCTACAACACTTCAGCTTGCGGCAGCGTATTGCACCCTCGTGAACGGCGGTTACTACGTAAAACCGAGACTTTTAATGGGCATAGAAAACGATAGGGGAAATATGATTAAGGAATTTCAATCAATCAGAAGAAGGGTAATATCTAAGGGAACCTCGGAAACCATGAGAAGAATACTTTCAACCGTTGTTGAAGGTGGAACAGGTAAAGCTACAAGATTCTTGAATTTCTATGTAGATGGTAAAACAGGCACTTCAAGGAAATGGGAGGGTGGCAGGTACAGCAGAAAAAGGATAGATGCAACCTTTGTCGGTGCATTTCCGGGAACAAGGCCCAAGTACGTTTTAGCCATTAGTGTTGACGAGCCGAAGCTTAAAAGGAACATGTTATGGGCAAGTAAGATAGCGGTCCCTATATTTAGGGACATTGCCGAAAGGGTAATTCTGTATGAGAGGTTAACTCCCGACAGGAAGCTGTATACATTTACATCTAATGGAACGTTAGTAGCAAGGAACATAAATGCCAACTTCCCGTATAAAGATGGTATTCAAAGGTAAAATTTTTTAGAATTAGCTAAACTTTTTAGTTTTAGGGGTTAAAAATGATAAAGATTGAACTTTCGGATGGCTCAGTTTTAAACTTTGAGCATGAGGTAATGCCAAGAGAAATAGCGGCAAATATATCCAAGGAATTAGAGAAAAAAACGGTAGGTGCTCTCATAAATGGTAAGGAACTTATAGACAACATGACACCTATAAACGAGGATGCAAGCGTAAGACTAATAACGACTGGCGATGAAAAATCACTAAAAATCCTCAGGCACAGTACGGCACATGTTTTAGCAAAGGCTGTAAGCCATATATATAGGGATGCAAAGTTCGCCATAGGTCCTGCAACGGATGATGGGTTTTACTATGATTTTGACCTTTCAAGCACGATAGGCATAGAGGATCTACCACGCATAGAAAAGGAAATGAAAGCGATAATAGGAAAGAACGAAAAGTTTAAAAGGGAAAATATAACAAGGGAAAGGGCAAGGGAGCTATTTAAAGACCAACCTTACAAATTGGAAATATTAAAGGGAATTTCAAAGAATGAACCTATAACCGTTTATTGGCTTGGAAGTGATTATGTTGACCTTTGCAAAGGACCTCACATAGAAAGTAGTGGCATGATAAAGGCATTTAAACTTCTCTCCGTTGCTGGTGCATATTGGAGGGGAAATTCAAGGAATAAGATGCTTCAAAGAATATACGGAACGAGCTTTTGGGCTAAAAAGGACCTTAAAAGATACCTCTACGTAGTAGAGGAAGCGAAGAAAAGGGATCACAGAGTATTGGGCAAGCAGTTAGATCTGTTTAGCTTTCAGGAAGAAGCAGGGCCAGGGCTGGTGTTCTGGCATCCAAAGGGAGCAATTATTAGAAGGCAGTTAGAGGAATGGACGGAAAAGGAACATGAAAAACGTGGGTATCAAAGGGTTTATATACCACATATAATGAAGGCAGACCTTTGGAAAAGGTCAGGACATTACGATTTTTACAGAGAAAACATGTTCTTTGTGCCTGTAGTCGAACATGAGGAAAATGAAAGGCTTGGGAATGAGGATGTTCCATTAACATGTGATGAGATAAAGCTTGCAAACTGGTATGCCGTAAAGCCTATGAACTGCCCCGGGCACATTCTAATATATAAATCAAAGGTAAGATCCTACAGGGATTTGCCTTTAAGAATGTTTGAATTCGGAACGGTTTATAGGTACGAAAAGAGCGGATCGTTGCATGGCCTATTAAGGGTAAGGGGGTTTACGCAAGACGACGGTCATATATTCTGTACACCGGACCAGCTAAAGTCTGAAATCCAAGGTGTAATAGATTATGTCATGAAACTCCTATCTACATTCAACCTGGATTATGTTATTAATGTTGGAACAAAGCCAAAGAAATACATAGGAAAGGATGAGGATTGGGAACTTGCTACGAGTGCACTTATCGATGCCCTAAAAGAAAGGGGCTTTGAATACAATATAGTTGAAGGTGACGGGGCATTTTATGGCCCTAAGATAGATTTAGCTGTCCTCGATGCCCTTGGAAGAAAGTGGGATGGACCAACCATTCAGGTTGACTTTAACCTTCCTGAAAGATTTAACGTTACGTATGTTGATAAGGATGGAAAGGAAAAGAGACCTATCATGATACATAGGGCAATCATGGGAAGTATTGAAAGGTTTGTAGGATTACTTATCGAGCATTATGCAGGACTTTTTCCACTATGGCTTGCACCGGTTCAGGCAATCATTCTACCCGTAAGTGATAAACATGTAGAATATGCTGATAAAGTATTTAAAGCTTTAAGGGAAAAGGGCATAAGGATAGAAATGGATGATGAAGATGCAAAGTTAGGCTACAAGGTAAGAAAGGCAGAAGTTCAAAAGGTGCCCTATATAGTAGTCGTAGGGGAAAAGGAAGAAAAAGTAGGAAAGATATCTGTAAGATCTAAAAGGGATGAAAGTGTAAAGGAAATGGACATTGATGAATTCATAGGTAAGCTTTTAAGTGAAATAAAAAATAAAGTTTAGGAGGAAGCTATAGCTAAGGTAATTCGCACCAACCAAATGATAACGGTAAGGGAGGTGTTCGTCATAGACGAACAGGGGACAAGACTTGGAGTTATGTCAACATTAAAGGCCATTCTAATAGCAAAGCAAAAGGGATTGGATCTTGTAGAGGTTTCCCCCCATTCAAAACCACCGGTGTGTAAGATAATGGACTTTGGTAGATATAAGTACCAACAACAGAAAAAGGCACAAGAGGCAAGGAAGAAACAGAAGGTCGTAGAAATTAAGGAAGTAAAGGTAAGACCAAAAACGGACGAGCATGATATATCCGTGAGGATTAAACAGGCCAGAAAATTCCTCGAAAAGGGCAATAAGATCAAAGCAGTCGTTATGTTTAGGGGAAGAGAGCAAGCTCACCCAGAAAAGGGAAAAGAACAGCTTATGAAGATATACGAAGCTGTTAAGGATTTAGCCGATATAGAAAAGCCAGCGAGAAAGGAAGGACGGGATATGATAATGATACTTGCGCCAAAGAAGAAATAGATTATAATTTAAGCCGCTTAAAATAAAGGAGGCTAAACAAATGCCCAAGATAAAGACCAAAAGAACAGTTGCAAAAAGGGTGAAGGTTACGGCAAATGGCAATTTAAAGCACATGCACCCAAACAAGGATCACATATTGACCAAGAAATCGAGAAATAGGAAGAGAAGGCTTAGAAAGGCAGGGTATTTATCTAAGGGCCCTATAGCCAAAACTGTTAAGCAGCTCATAGCTTAAGGAGGAATCAATGAGAGTAAAGACAAGCCCAAGAAGGGAGAAAAGGAGAAAGCTTAAAAAGCTTACAAAGGGTTATTTTGGCTCAAAACATAAGCAGTATAGAACAATGAAAATCCAAGTAATGAAATCTCTTGTCTATGCCTATGCACACAGGAAGAAGCGTAAGAGGGACTTTAGGCAACTTTGGATTACAAGGATCAATGCTGCAGTTAGACAGTTTGGAATGAACTACAGTAGCTTTATTAACGGCTTGAAGAAGGCAGGTATCGATCTTGACCGTAAAGTACTATCGCAAATGGCAGTAGAGAATCCTGAATCATTCAAGGTAATTGTTGAAAAGGCTAAGGCTACTATTTAAAAACCAAAAAGGAAAAAATGGAACAGCTTGAAAGGATAAGATCTGATTTTTCTTCCCGGATAAAATCATGCAAGAGTTTAAGGGAACTTGAGAATCTCAGGGTTGAGTTCTTGGGAAAAAAGGGAAGGTTGACGCTACTTTTAAGGTCAATTCCGGAACTTCCTATAGAAAAGAGAAAACCTTTTGGTAAACGATGCAATGAGATTAAAAGGGATATAGAAGATGAAATTAAAAAAACGAAGGCAGTTTTAAGGGGAAAGGAAGTTGAGAAAAACCTTAAAACACAAGCCATCGATATAACAGCTCCTGGTAAAGCTTATCCGTTAGGGGCAACTCACATTATCACAAGAACATTAGGTGAGATACTTGAAATCTTTAGCACGATGGGGTTCTCGGTTGTTGAAGGCCCAGAGATGGAAACGGAATTTAACAACTTTGAAGCATTGAACATGCCAAAGGGACATCCTGCAAGGGAAATGCAGGATACGTTTTACCTCGAGAATGGATCGGTTTTAAGAACACACACATCACCTGTTCAGATAAGATTGATGAAATCCCATAAGCCACCAATTCAGGCCGTTACAGGCGGAAAGGTTTACAGGAGGGATGCAGATATAACACATACACCGATGTTTCATCAAGTTGAAGGCTTGATGGTGGATACAAAGGTAACCTTTTCTGACCTTAAGGGCATACTTGAACTTTTTCTCAAAAGGATGTTTGGTGAAGGAACGAAGGTAAGATTTAGACCAAGCTTCTTCCCATTTACCGAGCCAAGTGCAGAGGTTGACATTGGATGCGTTATGTGCGGTGGCAAGGGATGCAACGTATGTAAGGGTACAGGATGGCTTGAGATACTTGGCTGTGGCATGGTTGATCCTTACGTATTTAAATCGGCTGGTGTGGATACGGATACATACCAGGGTTTTGCATTTGGCATGGGTGTGGAAAGAATAGCCATGCTAAAGTACGGCATTAACGATCTAAGGCTTTTCTTCGAAAATGACCTTAGGTTTTTGAGGCAGTTTGGAGGCATCTAAGTGAAGGTAACTTACAACTGGTTAAGTGATTTTATAGATATATCAGATCTTTCAGCATATGATGTGGCAGATATACTTACATCCGTTGGTATAGAGGTTAATTCCGTTAAGTATGCAGGGGAAAATTTAGAAAATATAGTAACAGGTAAAATAATTTCATTGTCCAAGCATCCAAATGCAGATAAGTTGACAATTTGCCAGGTAAATGTTGGAGATAGGACAGTTCAGGTAATAACACATGCCACAAACATTTTTAAAGGTGCTATCGTTCCCGTGGCGCTTCATGGCTCAAGGATAAAATCCGGTAAGAGGATAAAGAGATCAAAGTTAAGAGGCATAGAATCAGATGGTATGCTCTGTTCAGAGGAGGAGCTCGGACTTGCATCGGCATCCACCGGCATTATGATACTGCCAAACGGTACAAAGATCGGATTAGATATAAAGGATGTTCTAAAACTTAACGACTACATAATTGACTACGAAATAACTATAAATAGGCCCGATGCCTTAAGTATCTTAGGTATTGTAAGGGAATTAAAGGCTTATCTAAACAGAAACTATAAACTGCCTGATGTAACGTTCATGGAATCAAGCGAGGATATCAAGGATACTGCAAGCCTTTCAGTTGAGAATAGTGCATGTTTAAGGTACGATGGCTATGTGGCAAAGGATATATCTAATTTGGAAACACCATTGTGGATGAAGGTCAGATTACATCTAGTTGGTTTAAGAAGCATTAACGCGGTTGTCGATATAACAAACTACGTAATGTGCGAGCTTGGACAGCCCCTACATGCATTTGACCTCGACAAGATAAAGGATAAAACGGTAATTGTAAGGGCTGCAAGGAACGGCGAGAGCATCCTAACGCTTGATGGCATTGAAAGAAAGCTTACAGATGACGACCTCATCATTTCTGATACCGAGAAGCCTATAGCTATTGCAGGTATAATGGGGGGTCAGAATAGCGCAGTCTCGGAAAGCACAAGAAGTATCTTCCTTGAAAGTGCACATTTTGAACCGCTAACGGTAAGAAGAACATCTAAGAAACTCGATCTCTCAACTGATGCTTCCTATAGATTTGAAAGAGGTGCGGACATAGAAGCCACGGATTTTTGTGCAAGAAGAGCACTTCACCTTATGCAGAAGATATGCAATGCATCAATGGCAAGGGGAAAATTAGAGTACTATCCAAAGCCCTATATACCAAAGATTATAGCTTTTAATCCGGAAAAGGCAAAGAGGGTGTTGGGTATCAATATCCCAATGGGAAAATCCTTTGAAATACTTTCAGCTTTGGGATTTAAAACGAAAAAGGAACAGGGCTACATAGTAACATCCGTTCCATCATGGAGAAAGTACGATGTCTCAAGGGATGTTGATCTTTTTGAGGAAATAGTTCGAATATACGGGATGAAAAATGTAGAAAGCACTTATCCGCTAATGCATTCAGATGTTGAGAAAAATTTCAACTATCTGAAGGTTCAAGAGATAAAAAATCTACTGTCTGATACAGGGCTTTTTGAATCAATTAATTATAGTTTCATAAGCAAAAAACTATACGAGAACTTCGGCCTTAAGACAGACAAGTTGATAAGAATAGCTAATCCTATATCTGAACTCTGGGAATTCATGAGAGACGCAATATTTCCAAGCTTGGTTAACAACGTGGTATCAAATATACGAAATAATGAGGAAAATGTAGGAATATTTGAAGTTTCAAAGGTATTCAATGGAAACACCGAGCCATTGCACATTGCAACAGCAATGAGTGGAAAGGTACCAACAGGATCATTTGGAGTCAAGGATGTTGATTTTTTTGACTTGAAGGGTATCGTTGAAAAGCTTCTAAAGTTCTTAAGGCTAAGGGCGGATTTCTCACCATCCAAACTCAATTTCCTTCATCCATTTCAATCGGCCAATGTAGTAATTAATGGAAAAATATTGGGATTTATAGGGAAGCTGCACCCAAACGTAATTGAGAACTTAGATGCGAAACAGGACATATTCATATCCGAACTTAACTTAGATGAACTTTTGGAATTATCAAAGGCAACAAGTACCCAATTTAAACCAATATCAAAATTTCCACCTGTAACGAGAGATATCGCCGTTATTTGCGATGAGGATGTACCTGTTTCAGAGGTTCAAGGGATCATTGCATCATCGGCTAAAAAACTTGAGTCAATTGAAGTTTTTGATATATACAGTGGGAAGAACATTCCTGAAGGCAAGAAAAGCATTGGCTTCTCACTTACCTTTAGGTCGGATAGGGAAACACTCTCGGATGAAAAAGTTGATAGAATTACCTGTGGTATAATTAAATCGCTTGAGGAACATGGTTTCAAATTAAGAGCATGAGGGGAAGCTGTGAGCTTACCGAGGACTGTTGAGGTAAATATTTTGGGAAGAAAGTTTAACATAAAGACGGATAAGGAAGGTGACTACGTTAAGGACCTTGCCAATAAGCTTGGAGCAATGATAGATAAGGTTAAGTCTGGAAATAGCAGGGTTACATTAGAAAAAGCACTTGTTGTATCAAGTTTTTACCTTATTGATGAAAATGAAAGGCTCAAAAAGCAGATTCAAGATCTTGGCCAAGAAATAAAACGCTTAGAACAAGGTGCCAATATCCTTATCAAGCCCAAAAGGTAAGCCCTTCTCCTATGCCAAAAGAGGCTTAGGTTGAGGACAAAGGAAGAAATTAGAAGTAAGGTAAAGAAAGAGCGGTTACTTCTCAATAAAAGCTCTGTAGAAAGGTTAAGCGCCTTAATTATTAAAAGGGTCAAAACAGTCATAGGTGATTTTCAATCATTCCTATTCTATTATCCTTTTAAAAATGAGGCTTCGCTGCTTCCCCTTGCAACGAAGTTGTTATCCCTTAAGAAGGGTGTAATGTTTCCAAAGGTAATGGGAAATGACATGGCTGCCATTTCCATTGCATCGGTAAAGGACCTTTCTCCAGGCTTTATGTCAATAATGGAACCGATCTTTAACCCAAAAAGAGTAAAACAGCATGCGGACATAGCATTTATTCCGGGCATTGCCTTTGATGAAAATGGATACAGAATTGGCTACGGAAAAGGCTTCTATGATAGATTTTTAAAGAGATTCGATACACAATTAAAGATAGGCATAGCTTTTGACTTTCAAGTTCTTAAGCATATTCCCTTTGATCCCTTTGATATTCCTATGGACGTGGTGATAACGGAAAAAAGAACTATAAGGAGGAAAACATGGAAGTAATACTCTTGGTTGTACTGTCAATTATTACAGGTCTTACGCTTGGATACCTGCTTGGCATGAGAAAGAAAACAGTTGAAATTGAATCCATAAGAAAAGAGGCAAGGGTAGAAGCCAAAAAGGTCATTGAAAAGGCTGAACGGGAAGCAATGGAAATAAGGTCAAAAACTGAAGGAAGGGTCAAGGAAATCCAAAAGGAAGCACTATTAAAGGCAAAGGAAGAGGTTTTAAGGGAAAAGGAAAGAAACGAGGAAGAGCTTAAGGAAAAGAAAAATGAGCTTTCTAACCTTGAAAAGAGGCTTATAAAGAGAGAGGAAAATATAGACAAAAGAGAGTCAAGCCTCGATAAAAGAGCGGCTTTTCTTGAAAGAATGGAAAGAGAACTCAACGACAAAAAAGCGGAGATTGAAAAGTTAGAGGCCGATGTTCTTGAAAAGGATATGAAGGTTGAAAAATTGATAGAACAGGAAAATCAAACTTTGGAAAAAATATCGGGAATGACGAGGGAAGAAGCAAAGGAAGAACTCATAAAGAGGTTTGAATCTCAGGTAAAACGTGATCTTGCAGTAAGGTATAAGGAAATAGAAGGTGAATTTGAACATGAATCAAATAGAAAGGCGAAGGATATCCTAACAACTGCTATGCAGAGGCTTGCACCAGAGGTTACTGCAGAGGTTAACGTATCGGTAGTTGACCTTCCAAATAATGAGATGAAGGGTAGAATCATAGGAAGGGAAGGAAGAAACATTAGGGCTTTCGAACTTGCAACAGGTACAGACCTGATAATAGATGATACACCTGAAACAGTAACCATTTCATGCTTTGACCCTGTAAGAAGGGAAATTGCAAAGGTATCACTTGAAAGATTGATAGCAGATGGAAGAATCCATCCAGCAAGAATCGAGGAAATAGTTGATAAGGTAAAGGAAGAGATAAGTGAGGATATAGTTGAAACTGGAAGAGAAACTCTCTTTGAGCTTGGCATAACAAAGGTTCATCCTGAGCTTGTTAAGCTCCTTGGGAGCTTAAAATTCAGAACAAGCTACGGACAAAATGTACTCCAGCATTCAAAGGAAACGGCAATTATATCGGGAATGATAGCATCGGAAATCGGTGCTAATGCAAAGATCGCTGAAAGGGCTGGACTTTTTCATGATATTGGAAAGGCCGTAACACACGAAGTAGAAGGATCACATGCCTTGATAGGTGCAGAGATACTTAAAAAGTACGGAGAATCGGATGCTGTGGTCAATGCTGCTGCCTCACACCATCAAGAAGTAGAGCCAGAATACATAGAATCAGCAATAGTAGCTATAGCTGATTCACTAAGCGCAGCGAGACCAGGCGCAAGAAGGGAAAGTCTTGAAGCATATATAAAGAGAATAGAGAAGCTTGAAGGCATAGCCGAATCATTCCCAGGTGTTAAAAAAGCCTTTGCCATACAAGCAGGCAGAGAATTAAGGGTTTTGGTCGAACAGGAAAAGGTTACCGATGAAGAAGCATCGCTTATTGCATACCAGATATCAAGGAAAATAGAAAACGAAGTGCAATACCCAGGTCAAATAAAGGTAATAGTTATAAGGGAAACAAGAGCCGTTGATTATGCTAAGTGAGTTCGTCAATGAACGATGTAAAATCTCCAGGTGGTTTAGATACCACCTGGATTCTCTTTTTTTTCGCTGGATGAAAAAAGCTTAATTTGTAAGCATGAAGCATTATGCGTGGCGAAAATCTTAAGATTTTATCCTTCACTAAACCTCTATAGTAAACATGCTCACCTACTAATGGATGACCAATTCCTGACAGATGTCTCCTTATCTGGTGTTTCCTTCCCGTTTCAATTCCAACCTCTAAAAATGTTGATGATTTAAACCTTTTAATTACCCTAAAGTTACTTATGGCTTCTTTTCCATCGATTGGGAAGCAGATTCTTCCACTATCCTTCAGAAAAATTCCCTGTGCAAGTGCCAAGTAGGTCTTTCCAATAAGCTTTTGCCTAAAAACAAGCTTCATGGATTCCAAAAAGGGTTTACTCCTTGAAAACATTATGGCACCACTTGTCTGCTTATCAAGTCTATGTATAGCAAAAACTCTTTTTTTAAGGCTTTTCGTAATCAGATCCTCGAGGTTTGGCTTATCGATATTCGTATTTATAAACGGAGGCTTTGAGACTACAAGCATGTACTCATCATTATAGAGAACGCTAAAGTCCCTTTTGATGGTTGGAATCATAATCTCAACGGTATCACCTTTCCTAAGATATCTCGAGTAAAACAGCTCTTTCCTTCCATTTACACAACATAAGCCCTCATCTATCAACCACTTAGATTTCTTTTTACTCAGCCCTGAAACCGATGAGACAACATCGATTAACTTGGAGTTTTCTTCAACTCTATAAGACTTCATCCTTTCTCCTTTGATATAATAATTAAATCTAAAAATTGGAGGTGTTATGTCTACCATAAGAATAGAAACTCCCATACTTAACGACGAGGTAATTACAAACCTTAAAAGTGGCGATTCCGTCCTGATATCAGGCGTTATCTATACAGCAAGGGATGCAGCACATAAGAGAATAGTTGAAGCACTTGACAGAGGTGAAAATCCTCCGATGGAACTTAAGGGACAGATAATATACTATGCAGGGCCTGCACCTGCAAGACCCGGCGAACCCATTGGTTCAATTGGACCTACAACAAGCTATAGAATGGATCCATATGCTCCAAGGTTGATGGCAGAAGGCTTAAAGGGAATGATAGGCAAGGGCTTAAGGGGACAAAATGTAATAGATGCCATCAAAAAATATAAGGCTGCCTACTTTGGTGCAATTGGAGGGGCTGCAGCGTACCTCGAAAGATGCGTAAAATCAGCAGAGGTCATAGCCTACGAGGATTTAGGACCTGAGGCAGTAAGAAGATTAGAGGTGGTTGATTTTCCGGTCTTCGTAGTAAATGATGTTTATGGAAATGACCTATACAAAATGGGCAGGTGTAACTATGAAGAAGTTAAGGATCCACAACTTTCATGGTGTCAAGGTTGAATAAAAAGCTTAGGGAACTTCCTAAGGTAGATAGTTTCCTCAACGACAGGAAACTGTTGGATACACTAAATGGAAAGCCAAGATTTTTCCTCTTGGCTTCCATAAGAAAGGTACTTGAAAGCAAGAGAAGAAAAATAAGGGAAGGAATTGATGTCCCCGTAGATTATGAATCACTTAAAACAGAGATTAATAATCACCTTAAAAAATTAATTGCACCAAAGCTTAAAAGGGTAGTAAATGCCACGGGCATCGTAATACATACGAACCTTGGAAGATCGCCCATATCAAGCGAGGTAGCAGATTACCTAAGGGAAGTTATAAAGGGTTATTCAAACCTTGAATATGACCTTGAAAAGGGTAAACGTGGATTAAGGTATAGAAATTTAGAGTGGATATTAAAGGAACTTACAGGTGCAGAGGATGTCTGTGTCGTAAACAACAATGCTGGAGCTGTTTTACTGATACTTTCATCATTATCAAGTGGAAAGGAAGCAGTGGTTTCACGTGGAGAATTAATAGAGATAGGTGGTTCGTTTAGAATACCGGATGTAATGGCCCAAAGCGGAGCAATATTAAGAGAAGTTGGGACAACAAACAAAACACATCTAAGCGATTATGAAAGGGCCATAAATGAAAACACCGGTTTGCTTATGAAGGTTCATACAAGCAATTACAAGGTCTTGGGATTTACCTCATCCGTAGGTCTAAGCGAACTCGTTGAGCTTGGAAAGCAATGCAATGTTCCCGTTTACAATGATTTAGGCAGTGGAAACTTCATAGATGTAAGAAAATTAGGGCTTTCGTATGAACCTACTGTTCGTGAGGTTGTAAATTCAGGCGTTGACGTTGTATCGTTCAGTGGCGACAAACTTTTAGGTGGTGCACAGGCAGGAATAATCGTAGGTAAAAGGAACTACATTCAAAGAATAAAGAAACATCCACTTAATAGGGCTTTAAGAATAGACAAGATGACGCTTGCGGTTTTAGAGCAAACGCTTTACTACTACCTTGATGAGTCTATGGCACTTAAGAAGGTACCTATATGGAAGATGCTCTCTGAAAAACCCGATAGTATAAAGGAAAAAGCCAAAAAGCTTTTAGGCCTATTAAACTTGAAATACCTAAAGGCAAGAATAGTTGAGGACTCATCGGAAGTTGGAGGAGGCTCACTGCCATTGCAAAAGCTTCCAACATACGTAGTGGCATTAAAACCTATAGAATTTTCAACGGAAAGACTCGATTATGAATTGAGGCATCTCAGTATTCCAATAGTAGGAAGGTTGAAGAACGACGAGGTTTTACTTGACATGCGCACGGTTTTTAATGATGAGATATCCTATGTAGCAAAAACCTTAAATGAGCTAAATGCATGAACCATAGTTTTCATCTCTCTTTTCCCCAATGGATGTTAACCTTACATTTATAGTTTTGCCCGATTCAACGTTTCTATCGATTTTTACATTTATGTAGTTATCGCTCAGTGCTCTAAAGTTTCCGAGACTAATGCAGCTTAAGGTTTTACCTATAAAGCCTTTTCTGTAGGTTATACTCTTTCTATCAGCTATGTTCCTTATGGCTTCCGACCTCTTCCTCTTAACTTCAGGTAAAATACAATCAGGCCATTTTATGGAAGCAATAGTTTTCCTTCTTGCAGAATATGGAAATACATGGATATAGCTAAATGGCATATCGTTCAAAAATGCTTTTGTCCTTTTAAACTCCTCAGTTGTTTCCGTTGGAAAACCAACTATTACATCGGTTCCTATACAGGCATTGGGTCTCTTAGAGATGATTTTCGAAATGAGCCTTTGGTAGTTTGTTGTTGAATAGTTTCTTCTCATATCCCTCAAAACTCTATCACTACCACTCTGTAACGGTATGTGAAAGTGGGGCGCTACCTTCTCGGAAAAACAGGCAACATCCAAAAGTTCATCGGTCACGGTCATTGGTTCAATGGAACTTATCCTTATACGTTTTAAACCCTTAATATCCGATAAGGACAGGATAAGCTTAGCAAGATTGGTATCACTATCGCTGTAACTTCCTATGTCCGTTCCTGTTAGAACAATTTCACGGTATCCCAAATCAGATAGCCTTTCGGCTTGTTCTACAACAGATTTTGAACTTTCACTCAAGCATCTTCCGCGTGCATAGGGAATAATACAATATGAGCAAAAGTGCTCACATCCCTGCTGAATCTTGAGAAATGCTCTTGCCTTACCTTCGTAATCGTCTACAACCAATGGATGGAAAATCCTTTCATTCCATATACCCTTGATAAAAACCCTGGGGAACTTGCCATTTAGTCTTTTCTCCACAATTTCAACAATGTTAAACTTCTCTGCATTTCCAAGCACAAGGTCAACTTCCTTCATTTTCGATAACTCTTCTGGATAAACCTCGGGATAGCAGCCAACAGCCACGGTAAGGGCATTTTTATTGATGCGCTTTGCCTTTCTTAAGGCTTTTCTACTTTTTGCATCTGCATTCTTAGTAACCGTACAGGTATTCACTATGTATATATCTGATTTCTCTGAAAAGTCTACCAACTCATACCCGCTTTTCCTAAAGAGACCTTCCATAAAAGCAGTTTCATGAAAGTTCATCTTGCAGCCAAGCGTGTAGAAAGCTACCTTCATAGGACGTTCTCAAGATAGCGAGATAATTCCTCAAGGTTCTTGATACCCACAGCCTCACCCTGAAGACCTGGAATAGGTATAACCTTTTGACCTTTAAACTTAACCTTATCGCTTTCACCTGCTTTATTTAAAAATATAGCATCTACACTTATGCCACATGACCTTAAACCCGAAATTGCATCCTCGGTTATCTTGGTAGGAAGCGAACCAGGGTTGGTAACAAGTGCAAAGAATGTTCTTGGACCTTTAATCACATTCCCTAAAATCTCAAATTCTCTCCTTCTCCTTAAAAGGATGTTTAAAACAGGATCCGAATTGATTAAGTCATCAATGTTTCTCTTTTCCTTTAAATTTGCATAGAACTGCATGGATAAGCCCTTCCTGCGAAGATCTATTAGCTTATCCATCCATTTATAGAAGGTCTTAGGCATGGCAACAAGCCTTAACGTATAACCCGATGGCGCCGTATCAAAGACAATTTTATCGAACTTCCCCTTATCCTTTACTATACTATAGAGTATATCAACAATGGCAAGTTCAAATGCACCTGGGGATTCGTACGCAAGGTCTATCTGTGCTTTAACCTCATCCAACACTATAGGACTTAAAATTTGTTTTGCCTTTTGCTTTATATTTTCAAGATAGCTATGCATGGAATTTTTAATGTCAACCTCAAGCCCAAAAAGGTTTGGGCTAATTTCCTTCTCACTTCCACCTATATTGATTTTAAAGGCATGGCTCAACGAATGAGCAGGGTCAAGTGAAACTAAAAGCGTTTTAAATCCTTTACGTGAAAGTAACAGGGAAACAGCAGAGCTGGTTGTTGTCTTTCCAACACCACCTTTCCCGGAAAAGAAGAAGAAATCCTTATTGGATATCAAGGTTCCCCTATCTCTGCGGCAATCCTTGCTATAATGGTTTTTCTATTGGATATACGCTTCTGCCAGCCATTCAAATCACTTGATACAAACGGTAAAAGTTCAACCATATAGTAGTACATAGGGTTGGGTATCCCTATGTACTGGCTAAATATCAGGGTTAAAAGATCGTCATCGGTAAACCTTGCAACAAATTCAATTTTATCCGTTGAACTATCGACCAAGCTTCCCTTTAAGAAAAGCTTTATAAAGTTTAAAAAACTATTCAACACCTTTCTTTAACCTTCCTATAGATATTAATCCTTCAAGAACTATCCAAACAGCCAAAACTATCTGAACAAAAGCGGCTATTCCTATAATTGTAAACTTCCATTTAGCTACAAGTGAAGCGAGTGCCCATATCGTTATTACTGCCATAAATACGGATGGAACAGCTGAAATTGGCCAATAGATTCTACTTTTAGTATTTAAAAGCCACATCGTTATGACAAATAACGAAAGCGCTGCGATAAGCTGGTTTGTTGCACCAAAAACCGGCCAAAGTGCTTTCCAAGCTGGTAGTACCTTATGGGTATTGGGGTCAACGTACTTCATGAAGACAAGCACGGTAGGAATTATAAGTGAGCAAAGTGTAGCAACGTACCTATTTTCTATTCCAGTTAATTCTGTAAATACATACCTTGCAAGCCTTGTACCCGTATCGGTACTCGTTAGAACAAACGATGACAACGCCAACATACCAAATGCCATGCCGATGCTTTCTGGTACACCAAATACATTTAAAAACCTTCCAATACCTTCACCATATATAGCGGCAACATTATTCTTCAACATTCCAAACTGCACCTTAGGCAAAACGGCAACAAATAAGATGGACATAACAGCAACTATGCCCTCAAGGAGCATGGCACCATAGCCTACTGAAAGGGCATCTGTTTCCTTATCAAGTTGCTTCGACGTCGTACCAGAACCAACAAGCGAATGAAAACCAGATATAGAACCACATGCAATCACAACGAAGAGAAGCGGAACCATGGGACCTATATCCGAGTTAAACTGCATGTATGCAGGTATGTTCAATTTCACAGAGCCAAAACTCAAAAGTATTCCGGCACCAGCACCTAAAAGCGCGCCATAGAGCAGGAAACTGGAAAGGTAATCCCTGGGCTGAAGCAATATCCAAACGGGAACGATGGATGCTATGGCAACATATACAAGAAGCAGAATCTTCCATGCTGAAGCGGATAGGTAAATAGGAAAAAGTTGTCCAACATAGACACCAAGGTAAACAAGAATCACGAATACTGCGGTTGTAAGCCCAAGACTTTTCTTCTTCCTGTAAACTAAAAATCCGAAGACAATGGCTAAAGCTATGTAGAATATAGCCGATGTAGCTACGCCTCCGCCAATGGGTAGGTAGCCAGTTATCTTGCTTCCACTTATAAGAGGCATCTTCGCAGTAAAGGTAATCTGTGCCACATTTATAAATACTGCTACAACGTAGACAAGACTAAGCCAGATGAAAAGTTTGAATATCCAACCTGCCCTCTTCGTCGTATACTTTCCACCAATTTCAGCTATCGATTTTGCCTTATGCCTTATGGACGCCACTATAGATGACATATCGTGGACGCCACCAATGAAAACGTTTCCTATCAATACCCATAGATAAGCCGGCAGCCAACCCCAAGAGGATGCAGCCGTGATGGGACCAACTATGGGTCCTGCACCTGCTATTGATGAAAAGTGATGACCAAGTAAAACGGGAGCCGGTGCAGGTACATAATCAACGTTATCCCTCATGGTATGTGCAGGGGTTTTGTTTTGGTTATTCAGCTTAAAGACCTTCTTAGCTAAATAGCTACCATAGATAACATAGGCAAGGATAAACCAAACACATGCTACAACTAAAAGTAATGCAGCCACACCAGACCTCCTTTTTAATTTACCGTTATTAGTCCGTAATCTAAAAGTTTTTTCAGCTCAGATAGTACAAACACCTCAGGCACCTTCCTTGAAAAAAACGTCTTAACGGGCATACTTTTACATGCAGATGAATACAAAATATGCCAATCAAACCTATTCAACCTGAGAAAATCCACGTTAACATCCCTTGATATCCTCACGCGTTTTTCCCCTTTAGCCAAGTTTTTAAGTTTTTCTAATTCATCCTTTCTCTTGCCAAATGTCATTAGAATATCCTGCATGCTTAAACCATCGTCCACTTTTGGTTTTTCCTCCGAAAAACTAAAAGTGCCGTTATGCCAATTCTCAATTGAATAGAGAACTATAAAGGCAAAATCCTTTAGGCTTATAGCCTTGGACTTATACATTCTATAGATATCGGATAAGGATCCCATATTTATCTTAATTTCGAAAAGCTTGCCTTTTGAAAGGTAGAAACCGACATCCTCGCTTTCGAACGAAAGTGAAAGTCTTCCGGACTTACCACTACTGCTCAAAAGCTCAAGCACATCAGTAATATCCGAAAAGGATTGATATTCACCCTTTAGATCCATTTATCTGCAAACCTCTAAAAGTTTATCCTTTACGCACTTTGTTACAAACTGATCTATATTTCCACGATAATAAGCTATTTCCTTTACAACGGATGACGAAAGGTAGGCATAATCATCGGACGGCATAAGAAAAACGGTTTCTATCTCTGGATAGAGTTTTCTGTTTATTGAAGCCATTGTAAATTCATGATCCATATCGGATATAACCCTTATTCCCCTTATTATTGCAACTGCCCCTTCCTTCTTTGCGAATTCAACCAGAAGACTGTTGAATATCTTTACCTTCACCCTATTAAAAAGCCCAAATTCCTTGAGACTTTCCTCGAACATTCTCTTTCTTTCCTCGGCCGTAAACAGGGGGTTCTTCCTTGGATTCTTAGCTATGCCAATGATAAGTTCTTGAAATATTGCAGTCCCTCTCTTAACTATATCAATATGACCAAGTGTAACCGGGTCAAAGGTCCCAGGGTATATAGCTCTCTTTATCATTCTCCCTCACTTTGCCACAATTATATCACCTGTCATTTCTGGTGGAATGCTCAAGTTCAATAGGTAGAGGATCGAGGGCGCTATGTCGCCGAGTATACCGACAACTTTTAATCCTCCAAAACTTTCAGGTATATCTACATCACTCTTTTTCCTTCTAATAACTCTTATATTCCCACACGATTTCTCAATAACTATGAATGGAACAGGGTTGGTTGTATGTGTTGTGCAAGGTTTCCCAGTATCGGGATATATCATTTGCTCTGCATTTCCATGGTCGGCTGTCACTATACACGTTCCACCGTTCTCCACCGTTGCCTTAACAACCCTTTCGAGACATTTATCAACAGTTTCTATAGCTTTTATCGTTGCATTTAGGTTTCCGGTATGTCCCACCATATCAGGATTTGCGAAGTTTACAACGATGAGCTTGTACTTTTTAAGGTTAATTCTCTTAACCGTTTCATCCGCTACCTGATAGGCACTCATCTCAGGCTTTAAGTCATATGTAGCCACCTTTGGAGAAGGAACGATGAACCTCTCCTCGCCGGGAAAAGGCTTCTCTCTTCCACCGTTGAAGAAGTACGTGACGTGTGCATACTTCTCCGTTTCTGCAATCCTAAACTGCTTAAATCCAAGATCCGATATCACTTCACCAAGAACGTTCCTTAGGTGAATGGGTGGAAATGCTATATCAAATGGAAAATCCTTTTCATACATGGTCATTGTTGCAACATATGAGGGTTTTACCACAAGTTTTCTCTTGAAACCATTAAAGTCATCCAAGCAAAGCGCTGAAACTATCTGTCTTACCCTATCTGACCTAAAGTTAAAAAAGAAGATAACATCGTTATCTCTTATCTTGCAATCGTCAGATACAATAACTGGCTCAACAAATTCATCGGTTTTACCATCCTTATACGAATCTTCAACCGCGCTGATCGGATCGGGATCGTGCTTGCCCTCACCTAAAACCATTGCATTATAAGCTTTTTCGGTTCTATCCCATCTCTTATCCCTATCCATGTAATAGTATCTTCCGCCTATCGTGCCAATCCTGCCAATTCCTAAATCCTTAATTTTCTTCATTAGAACTTTGAGGTATTTCTCAGCGGATCTTGGTGGTGTATCCCTTCCGTCAAGAGCAGCATGTATACAGACATCCTTAAAACCCTCCTTCTTAGCAAAATCTAACAATGCCAAAAGATGACTGATATGACTATGAACACCACCATCGGAAAGCAAGCCTATCAAGTGCAACCTTGATTTATTCTTCTTTGCAGTATCTATAGCCTTTTTAATTACCTTATTTTTAAAGAAGCTCTTGTCGGATATCGATTTAGATATCCTAACCAAGTCTTGATGAACGATCCTGCCAGCACCTATGTTCATGTGGCCAACCTCAGAGTTCCCCATTTGGCCCTTTGGAAGGCCTACTGCCTCACCCGATGCTATCAATAAACCCTTCGAATATGTTTGGAATATGTAGTCAAAGAAAGGCTTCCTTGCAAGGGCCACTGCATTTCCCTTCCTAATAGGGCTGTATCCAAAACCATCCAAGATTACAAGCGTAAGAAAGTTTTCCATAGTATCTCCTCAAGTTAGGTTTTACTAAATTTAACATGGATAATTGTCATAGTAAACCCTTTTTAGATAAAGTCCATAAGGTGGTGCAACGAAGGGTGCAAATTTTCTATTCCCCTTTTCAAGTATGGACTTAACGCTATCAGGTGAAAGCTTGCCCTTCCCAACCTCAATGAGCGTCGCAACGATAGCCCTTACCATATGTCTTAGAAAGGACCTTCCCAAAATATTAATGACAACATTAAAACCATTCATCGTAATATCTATTTTGTCTATCTGCCTTACAGGATTAACCTTCCTTTTTCTTTCTCTTTTAAAAAATGAAGAGAAATCATGAATGCCTAAAAGATGCTTAGATGCATCTGTCATAGCGTCTATGTCTATTTTATATGGAATAAACCAGGATCTTAAACGTTCAAAGGGTGAACTAACATTCCTGTTAAATATCCTATATTCGTAAAGTTTCCCTACTGCATCTCTCCGCGCATTAAAGTCCATTGAAACGGTATTCACCGAGATAATCCTTATATCAAAGGGCAAAACTGAGTTAAGAGCTGATCTTAAGCTAAAATCAGATATATCCTTATCTATAATTATATTTGCAACTTGACCAAATGCATGGACACCTGCATCCGTCCTGCTTGCACTATGAACCTTTGCATCTATGCTAAACAACTTCTTAAATGCAAATTCCACACATCCTTGAACGGTAGGCTTATCTGGAAGTTTTTGCCACCCAAAATAATTGCTTCCGTTATACTCAATGACAAGTTTTATGTTTCTCAGGCACAAACCATCGGACCTAATGGCTTACCGCCTAAGAGGTGAAGATGAAGGTGAAAAATCTCTTGACCTGCATCCTTATTACAGTTAATTAGAATTCTATACCCAGATTTATCTATTCCTACATCCCTTGCTATCTTTTTAGCTACAAGAATCATATGTGATATCAGGCCAGCGTTTTTTTCAGTTAAATCATTCACAGTAGGTATATGTTCCTTCGGAATTATAAGAATGTGAACAGGTGCTTGAGGATGAATATCACGAAATGCCATTACAGTATCATCTTCATATACAATATTGGCAGGTATCTCGTGCCTTGCTATCTTACAGAATATGCACATGGTTCCTCCTTTAAAGCACTATTAAGAATGAGTGGTGCCATACCATAACCTGTTATGTAGTATCTTCCACCATTTACTGCAAGCGATGAGAACGCAATCCTATTCCCTGTATTCTCCAAAAATCCTGTAAACCATTCGCATCTTCCCTCCGGATAGGTCAGTTCTGAAAGTGTTCCTGTTTTTCCAGCAAGCAAGGTAAATGGATGTTTAGATCTGAAAAGCCTAAAGAAACGTTTGTTTGAAACGGTGCCAAACCTCACGGTTGCCTTCATAAGCTGCTTTAGCTTCAATGCAGTAGAAGTTGAAATAACTCTACCAAAGTACCTTGGTTTAAAGCTATAAATAGTTTTACCGCTCTTATCAACAACCTTCTCAATGAGGTTCGGCTTCGGCATTATACCGTTGTTCTCCACAGTAGCGGATATCAAGGCCTCGTGAATAGGACTTGACCTTACCTCACCAAGGCCCGAAGCCTCCAAAGCAAGATCATAATCGCCTAATGGCTTTCTTACAAATCCCCAAAATCTTCCCTTTCTATTAAAACCAAACTTTTCTGCAAACTCCATAAGTCTATTTGCACCTAAGATTCTACCCAAGTTTCCAAAGAATGGATTAGATGAATACGCAAATGCTTCCTTCATCGTCCTTCTCATTTTGTATGGACTCTTAAGCCAAACATACGGAGAGCATGAATCATCATGTCCACCGTACACCATTTCCGTATTTGGTCCCGCAATTCCAGATTCAATGGCAGCAGCGGACGTTACTACCTTGAACGTCGAAGCTGCCCTAAACGTGTTTTTAAATAAAAGATTAGGGTAATCGAGGCTGCTCACTGCACATATTACCTTACCCATATGTGCATCCAAGGCTACAAATGCTCCATACTTTACCTTTTCCGCTTTAAAATCCTTCTGTGCTTTATCTTGAACCCTTGGATTAATGGTAAAGTAATAGGTATAGTTACCATCAAAGTAAACATACCTTCCATCTTTAACTGAAGACCTTTTAAACAAAAGGTACTGCTTGTACAGACTTGGAAGTTTAAAGACCGATTTATGCTTAACCTTGGGAAGCTTCACCTCTGCCGATGGGCTTTTACCGTAAAACCCCAAAACCAATGTAAATACCACTACAGCAAAAGCGAAGAATAGCTTCCTCAACGGTAACCCCTTTAAAATATGAAGCTATTATACCATTTAGCCCTCTAGGAAAAACCTTAGATCTGAATTGAGACCGTTATGTTTTAGCTTTCTCAAGGCCTTCGATTCTATCTGCCTAATCCGTTCCCTCGTAACCCTTAGTTCCCGTCCTACCTGCTCAAGCGTATGCTCAGGATATCCATCAAGGCCAAACCTTAGTTTTAAAACAAGGGCTTCTCTCTCGTTGAGCTTGGATAGAAGCGTATTAACCCTTTCCTTTAAATCCTTCTCAATTACCTTTGCCTCAGGAATAGGACTTTTGGAATCCTCTATAAAGTTACCGAGCGTGCTATCATCGTCTCCGATAGGTGTCTCAAGAGAAATGGGTTCTTGAAATATCTGCATAACCGTTCTAACCTTTGAAACAGGAATTCTTAAAACATCCGCTATCTCCTCTGGCATTGGATCTCTTCCCTTTTCGAGATACATACGCCTCGAGGCTTTCATAACCTTATTTATCGTTTCTATCATATGAACAGGTATTCTTATCGTTCTTGCCTGATCCGCAATTGACCTTGTAATGGCCTGCCTAATCCACCATGTAGCATATGTACTAAACTTGTATCCTCTTTTATATTCAAACTTATCAACCGCCTTCATCAATCCAATGTTGCCTTCCTGAATCAAGTCCAAAAAGTGTAAACCCCTGTTTATATACTTCTTCGCAATGCTTACAACAAGCCTGAGGTTCGACCTTACGAGTGTCTGCTTGGCATCTTGGGAATCATTCTTATAGTACAAAACCCTCTCTGAAATTCTGTAAAACTCACGGATAGGCATATTTAAGCCCTTCTTAAGCTCAGAGTAGGCTTCACTGGAAGCAATGTACTTCCTTACCATCATTTTAACTTCACGCGTGGTATAGTTGGACCCGTCGATTCTTTCAATAATACTGCGATCGTCTATTCTTTGATTTATTTCCTTTATGGGGACACCAAGGAACGCAAGTTTCCCACTTAATCTCTGTATGACCTTCCTACTTCTTCTGATCTTCTTATATCTCTTACCAATCTCATCAGCCATGGATTCATAGACCGAATATGCAAGAGGTAACTTCCTAAGTGTAGAGTTAACCCTTGCCCATGCCCTAAGAAAGCTCACCCTTGAAACTTTCTTGTTTCTATATAGACTTTTAATTCTTTTAAACTCGGCATATTCCTTTCCTAAATTATCTACAATCGCAAAGAACTTCTTTTGTCTTTCGGATTCACCTCCTTCAGCAAATTCATCAGGTGAACGCATTATGTCCCTTACTCTTAATGATGATTGGCTTATCTTCGTCTTTGCATCAAATATAAAGTTCAAAACCGCATCAGTCTTAAGCAAATATCTAAAAAGGGCTTTCCTTCCAAGTTCGACACGCTTTGCAAGACTAATCTCTTCATGTCTCTTCAAGAGCGATATGGTACTCATTTCCTTAAGGTAAAGCCTGATGGGGTCATTTGAACGTGCGGCTGAATCTGGCGATATCGTTAACTGAAGCTTTGAAAGATCGATCTGATCATCACCCTCCTTTGAAACTATACGAATATCAAGTTCGTCTAATTGGGTAATGAGGTCTTCAACAAACTCGGGAGTTAGGGTTTCCTCATCTATAAACTCCATTAACTCATCAAAAGTTATGTAACCCCTTTCCTTACCTAAGGATGTGAGCTCGTCAATGACATCTTTCTCCAAGTTAACCTCCTTTAAACGTTTTAAGGCACTCAAAAACCTCATCTAAACCTTTGCCATTAATCTGAGTTGAAAAGCTTTTCAGACTTTTCTTTTCATCAAAATCCTTAATACGCTTTAGCTTTCCCAAAAGTTCCTTTTTAATAACTCTTTTAACGGCCTGCTCCTTTTCATGATAGCTGAACTCTGACAACTTCAGCTCGGCTATAAAGTCGGAAAGTTCTGGATACCTCATGGGAATTTCCTTTAGCGAAGTTGAAGACATCATGGAATAAAACCTTGCCGAAAGATCGGATGTAAATACATTTGGTGAAATCTCAATTGGAATTTCCAAATCACCATCCATAACTGCCCTTAAAAAGGCCTTTTCGTACGGTGGAACGTATTCAACATCCACATTTTGTTGCTTTTCCCTTTCCTTTACCATGTTCAGCTTTACCCACGTTTCATCAATGCTAAACTCTGCCATCAACCTTGACTTCATAACATTGAACTTAAATGGATTGAAGTGCTTTATCCTTGAAATTGCATTTAAAACATCCTTTAATAATTTATTCTTCTCCTGCTGAGAAGCCTTTTTAACAAGCTCAATAGACCAATCAAAAAAACCTTTAGGATTGGATAGAAAGCAGTTTGCCTTTCCACTAACCGATATCGAATCCGGATCCTCACCCTCTGGAAGTGGAACGACCAACGGTTCAATGCCATAGGACATGAAAATCCCTGCAGCCCTTATAGTGGCTTTTCTCCCTGCTGCATCGCCATCGAACATCAATACTGGTTTATCACAGTACCTCTTAATGATCCTTACATGATCCTCTGTAAGTGATGTGCCCATCGGTGCAACGGCACCCCTTACACCAGCTTGATAAAGCGAGGTAACATCAAAGTATCCCTCAACTACTATAATTCTCCTGTTCCTTAATATCTCGTCCCTCGATTGGTAAAAGCCAAATAGAATATTTCCCTTTTTGAATATTGAACTCTCAGGACTGTTTATGTACTTAGGTTGAACCTTATCTAGCATGGTTCTGCCGGCAAAGCCTACCACCTTTCCTGAATGATTGAATATAGGAACAACTACACGACCCGCAAAAAGCTCATGCCCCCTCGAACTGACAATGCCAAGTTTGGGTAAAACTTTAGAATTTAGTTTCAGAGCTTTGATGTAACCACTTGGTGCATAACCCACTAAAAATTTTTCAGCGGTGTCTGCTGAAACATGTCTCTTTTCAAGATAATCCTTTACAGAATTTAGATTTGAATGGAAGTAAGTGGCAACATTCCGAAGTTCTTCGTAAACATCGGAATTGTCATCGTTTAAACTTTCGGGTAGTGGAACATTTGCCATTTCTGCTACCCTTTTAACGGCCTCATAAAAGGAAATATTCTCGTACTTTTGAACAAAGTTTACGACATTGCCACCTGCACCACAGCCAAAACACTTGAATATCTGCTTTTCAGGGCTCACAACGAACGAAGGTGTTTTTTCCGAATGAAATGGGCATAATGCCAAAAAATTCCTTCCGGATTTTTTCAGTGAAATATAGTTCGAAATTATATCTACTATATCGACTTTTGAAAGAAGATCCTCAACAAAGGAATAGGGAATTTTGTAATTCCCCAATTATATCACCTCACGGTTTTCCAAAACTTGAATTAAAGTTATCCGAATGGCAAAAAAAGTCAACATAGGTAGGGAAGAACCCCTACCTATGGCAGTGACAAATAAAGTAATCAGTTGCAGTTTTAGAAACTTCAGTTGCCTTGGTTACAGGCATCTTCCTCGGCTTAATGCCTTTTGGGGGCGGGGTTTTAAGGGCTTGCTTTCTTGCATCCACAATTTGCCTACAGGTGATATCCCTTGGAATCTTAAGGTTCTCATTTGGAAATATTAGGTGTGGATTTCTTATCTTTGATCTATTTGCTCTGTATATCAGGGGCCATTGCCATGGATCATTGTAGACAAAAGATTTAGAGGAAATACCCCAAAGTGTATCGCCTCTCTTGACAACGTAAGATTTAGGTAGGGATTTCCATCTCTTGATAGCATCAGCACAGCTTCCAAGTCTCTGACTTGCCTCTTTTCTCAAACTGTCAAGCTTTGTCAAAAGAGCTTGCCTCTGTGATATTTTTTCGTTGAGTTCTTGAACCTCATTTGAAAGTTCACCGTATCTTTGTTGAAGCTCAGATCTCTTTGCCTCAAGCAAACATAGTTCCTTTTGGCATTTTCCGTATTCAGCCTTCAACTTTCCATAGGTCAACTGTGCCTTTTGATATGCATCTATCAAGCTCTCTGGATAAAACGCAAAATCAGATGGGTAAAGGACAAAGGTTTCCTTCGGTGTTTGACATGCCAAAGAAGCATTGGATGTGCCAAAAACCGCGGCTATAACAAAAGCTCCAATAAGTTTCCTCATATTACCTCCCCAATTCTTGTTCTAATTTTTGTATTTCCGATTGTAGTTCCGAAGCAGGCGGCATTGCCTCAAGCTTACCTCGAAGATTGGCCTTAGTTGCCTCAAGATTCTCAGTTTTAACATTTAAATTGCTTATCTGATTAGAAATACTAACCTTCTTAGACTTACATGCATCCAACTTGAGCTGAAGCTCTTTGTTTTCACTTACCAAGTTGGCATACTTAACGGGTAATGTATTCTTCTTACTTTCCGCCTCTACACTGTACTTACACTTTCCAAATGATGCTACAGGCAAAACCATAAATGCCCCTATTACCAAAGCTATCCTAACCTTCATATTTCCTCCACATTGGGTTTGATCTGATTATAAATCCTATCCGAAAGCGTGTCAATATAGTTCGAAATCTCCACATTTTCCCTTAGGTTAACCGGTATAGATGCAAATCCGTCAAAGGCACCAGACATAGCTCCAGCTAAAAAGCCAATGCCACTCATTGCCCCTCCAAAACTCCCATAAGAATTAACTGCAGTTAGTACAACCTTAGTAAAACTCTTAGAATTCCTTAAAAATGAGTAAAGTGCCATGGAAAACGATTCCAAAGCAAATTCACCATTTCCCACCGTTAATATGGCTTCATCTAAACCCTTGTCCTCGTAAATGAGATTAAAAACCTTGTCAATATAGGTTTTCACTGTTAAAGAGTTAGAAAGTTTTCTCAATGCATCTATAAACTCAAGCTTATCCTGCTTGCTATCCAATAAAACCCTGTTCCCAACAAGTGATGAAATTGCTACTGAAAGCAGACCCGCAAGATCTATAATGGTTTCATCGTTATGGGTTAGGGAAACAATGATTTTCCCCTCTTTGAGAGCTTCCTGACTATCATTGTAGAAAACGATACCTGATGCAACCGCACCTATCAAACCTGAAATATCACATGCCTTAACAGCCCCTGACTGAGCTGCTTCTACATGTGCACAGGATGGATAGCGATGGTTTTCCTCGTGGCTTTTCCATTCCTGAAGTTTCTTGAAGAAATCATCCTCATTAAACTTCCCATTATCCGCGTAAACCTCAAGCATCAGTAAAAATATCTGAGATTTATGGGAAAATTGCCCTTTCCTTAGGAAGGGGCAAACGGAAAGAGCAGATGAATCAACAAAACCTAAGATTGGACCACCGTAAACTTCCTGAACTTGATCCTTGGTAAGTTCATCAACGGGAACACCAAGCGCGTCTCCAATGATGCTTCCAAAGATAGCCCCCTTTACTCTATCGAGAAGGGAAGACACACTGCCTCCAAAATGGTGGGCCTGGGAGGCTTCGAACCCCCGACCGCCCGGTTATGAGCCGGATGCTCTAACCAACTGAGCTACAGGCCCTAATGGTGGAGCCAGTGGGGTTTGAACCCACGACCTTCAGACTGCCAGCCTGACGCTCTCCCAGCTGAGCTATGGCCCCTGGCGTCCCCAGCGGGATTCGGACCCACGTTGTCGGCGTGAAGGGCCGATGTCCTAAGCCGGGCTAGACGATGGGGACACTGGTGAGCCGCCCAGGCTTCGAACCTGGGACCTACGGATTAAAAGTCCGTTGCTCTACCAACTGAGCTAGCGGCCCACATAACAAGAGCGAAATATAGCCAAAGATGACATCCTGTCAAGCCTCATGAATTTCAAGGGCATTGAAAAAGAAGGGTATCTCATAATTAGCCGATGAAGATGAATCCGATGCATGAACAGCATTTCTACCTATATCCGTTCCGTAAATATACCTTATAGTTCCGGCACCGGCCTTGGAAGGATCGGTATTCCCTATAAGTTCCCTTACATTTTTAATAGCATCTTTCCCCTCGAAAACCATAGGAACACATGGAGCAGATGACATAAAATCTGTTAGCTCTTCATAAAAAGGCCTATCCTTGTGAACAACATAGAACTTCTTTGCTTCCTCCTTTGAAAGCTTAACCATTTTCAGAGCTACAAGCTTCAATCCTTCAGCTTGAATAATCCTGATGATATCACCTGTGGCATCCTTAGCTACAGCGTCTGGCTTAACGATTACAAGCGTCCTCTCAAACATTTAGCCTCCCTTACCGAGTTTAACTTTAGGCGGATTATAACCTTTTCTCACCCGTTGAAGGAAGTTGTGCGCTAGCCTCGTTGGTTCAGGTATTCTATAGCCCTTAGAAAGTGATAGTGTAAACCTAAGCGTATCCTTGAGCGTTACAAGGTTTCCAGGTGAGACATAAACCGGTTTAACATTATTCTTTGTCCTTACAGCATATCCCATAACTTGACCAGTTTTAGGCTTAAGAATGGGTTGATAACAACCCCTCTTGAGGCATGGCTCCTTGAAGTTTCCATAAAGTGGACTTTTGGCACATCCAATTGATGGCACGTTTGTCAGGACACCAAAATGCGCAGCAATACCCAAACCTCGAGGATGAATTATTCCATGGCCATCAACTATCACAAGGTCAACTCTATGCCGAAGTTTCCTAAAGGTTTTAAGCAAAAGTGGAACTTCCCTAAACGCCAAGAAGGTAGTTACATATGGAATTTTAACCTCAAGCGTATCGTAAACTTCCTCAACGATATCTAAATCCGGGTACGAAAGCACTACAAATGCGCCTATTCCAAGTGTTGGGGTTTTAAAAGGATTTATATAGGTTAAATCGCAACCTGCTACGAACTTCGGATTACCAAGAGGTTCAAATTTAACCATTTCACTCAGCTTTCTTTGAACCTTCATAGCCTTCTTAAAGTTAAATTTCAAGTATCCACCCTTGAAAAGAGAATCAATCCAACAGAGGCAAAGAATACCATAGGTGCGAATGAGGCATAGAATGGCGGAATTAGCCCTGTCCTTCCAAGGCTATCAAAGAGGGAAACAGCTATCCATGCCAGAACAACTATAGCTACACCTATTATCAATGTATGCCTTTTGCCTTCCCTTGGGTTAAATACACCCATTGGGATTGCTATAAATGATACAACAAGTGGGAAAAGAGGCAGTGATAGCTTTGAGTAAAGGTCAACAAGATAGGACAATACATTATAACCAGCCTGCCTTAAACCATTAATCAGGCTGGCAAGCTGGAAAAAGTTGAAGTTCTCAGGGTCAAATTGTATAAATGATATGTCATTCTTGCCTATTCCAAGGTTAAACTTCCTTGTGCTAAAAGTACTACTTTCCAAGGAATTGAGATTCCTTACGGTGCCATCCTCAAGTTGCCACGTATCCCCCTTAAGGTTAATTGCCCTTGCCGCATCTATCCTCTCTATTGGGGTAAACGAATCATTGAGCTTAAAGATAGAAACGCAACATGCACCTTTTTTAACTTTATCAAATGAATCAATGTAAACAAACGTGCGTTTACCCTCCTTAAACCAGAATGAAGTACCCATGTTAAACGATTTAGTTTTACCTGCCATTTTGAGACAGAGCAATCTCGAAATCCTCGATGAAGGAGGTACTAAAAGCTCATCTATTGAAAACGACAAAAGACATGAGAGAACGGCAAACACAAATACAGGTATTGAAAGCCTGAAGATGCTTATTCCAAGTGATTTTGCTGCAACTAATTCACTTGTTGATGAAAGTTCGGAAAATGTAAGCATTATTGCAATCAAAACCCCAACAGGAATAAGCCTTACTGAGTAAAGGGGAACCCTGGAAAACACATAGGCTAAACCTATAGATACACCATTATTGACGAATCTATCTACATTACTTACAAAGTCAATGATAAGAAAAAGCGAAATGAATACTGCAAAGGTAAGAAGGAAGTACCTCGTTACCTTCGAAAATAGATACCTATCGAGTATCGTTACCATCTGTTACCCAAACCTTGCATCGCTTGTCCCTTTATAGATTTCACGTATAGAAAAAGTGCAATTAAGCCAAAGATAATATCATCTGCAAGTGGAAGAAGGAAGATGTTAGAGTTTGCAGCTATCTTCTTAGAGAATACGTAAACTACATAGTAGGTTATGCTAAAGATTAAGCTCAGTAAAACCCCGCTACTCGTGGAACCCTTAGGTAGCATGATGCCTAAGGAAAAGGCTATTATACCCATGATAAGCGGTGAAAGCGCCATGGTTAAACGTTTTGACATCTCGAGCTTTGCATCAACAGTGCCTTTGGAAATCAGCTCCCGCAAGGTTTTGTATTTAACATCCTTGAAGTTCTCACCCTTTGAAAACGTGTAAAGCTTAAGCGTATAAGTCTTGAATGATAGTAACTTAAAATTCTTGGGTTTCCGCCAGTTTAAAAGTTGGGCTGTCCCATTGCTAATATCAAGAAAAACATTGTTACCACTTCTCCTAAGCAACCCCTCATTTGCAAATATCGTTAAGAGCTTGTCCTTTTTCCTTACTGAAACCATGAAATCCTTTAGATATCCCTTGTCTGGATAGACATTCGTTGCGTAAAATGTAACACCGGGAAAGTTAGAGCTAAAACTCCTTGGCATTATACTTAGCGTAATTTTCTTCCTTATAAGTTTCTCTAAACCCTTTTTCATTGAAATGTTACTCTTAGGAGTAACGTAAAAAACCATGGTAAGGGAAATCACCGAAAGAAGAACGGAAAGGAGAATTACGGGCTTTGATATCTGGTAAACGCTTACACCACAGGATTTCAGTGCAATTATCTCATTATTGCTTCCCGCCTGCGCAAATGCAATAACCGTTGAAAGCATCAAGGCTAATGGAATAGTGATACTTAAAAATGCAGGAACGGCTTTAAGTAAAACGGAAAGGAAATCAACTATCGATACACCTTGACCCAAAACTGAATTAGCGATAACCGCTACTCTATCCACTAAAATTACAAATATAAATACGGAAAGGAGTACAGTAAAAAGCTTTAATATCTCAAGAAGGATATACCTATATAGTATTTTCATTTTACTTTTTTAACAAACTTATACCAATCCACAACAATTGCACTTGCTATAAAGATAGACGAATAAGTCCCAACGATTATCCCCATAAGCATTATAAATGAGAAATTATTTATGGAGCTTCCACCAAAGAGAAATAGACATAGAACAACGAAGAAAGTTGTAAGTGATGTAATTATCGTCCTCGAAAGTGTTTCATTGATACTCTTGTTTACAAGCTCTGCAAAGGGTTTCTTGTTTCTATAGATTCTCATGTTTTCCCTTATTCGGTCAAATACAACAATCGTATCGTTCACGGAATAGCCAATAACCGTTAAAAGTGCAGCTACAACAGGAAGTGAAAATTCCCTTCCTAAGGCCGTAAATACACCAGATGCGGATAGGGCATCGTGAAATAGTGCTGCAACCGCTGCAAATGCAAATATAAACTGAAACCTTATCGATACGTATATCAGAATCCCTATAAGTGCATAGAAGAGTGCGAGAATACCCTTTCTCTTAAGCTCACTACCCACCCTTGGACCAATTACATCAACTTTCCTTACCTTAAAACTATTAGGAAAAGCCGTCTCTAGCCCAAGCTTAAGCTTCTTAACAACTCCGTTAGGATTAGTCTTAACAGGAACCTTAACTAAGAATTCCCCCTTGTTACCGATGCTTTGAACGCTTATACCAGAAACAAAGTGGCTAAGCTTATTTCTTATATTCTGAGATGTTAGCTTAGGATTAGCAAAAGCTACCCTCGTAGAAACACCGCCGGTAAAGTCAATGCCAAATCTTATACCTCTATGAATACCTATAGCCCAGGAACCTACAATCAAGGAAAGAGATAACAGATAGGCAATGTACCTTTTGCCTATAAAATCAAAGTTTGTCTTCCACATAAAAACCCCTTATACGCTAAAGAGCGAAGTCTTAAACCTTACTAATGCATCCAGTAAAACCTTCGTAACAAAAACAGCGGTGAACATACTGCAAATGATACCCAATGAAAGGGTTACGGCAAAACCCTTAATAGGGCCTGTGCCAAACTGAAACAGAACTAAGGCAGCAACTAAGGTGGTAACATTGGAGTCAATTATCGTCCCCCAAGCTCTCTCAAAACCAGCTTCTATTGACGAAAGAACAGTCCTACCATTGGATAATTCTTCCCTTATCCTTTCGAATATGATGACGTTGGCATCAACAGCCATACCTATTGTAAGAACAAAACCAGCTATACCCGGTAACGTTAAAGTTGCACCAAGCAAAACCAATGCTGCCCACATGAGAATGGCGTTCATAAGAAGCGCGATATCCGCTATTAAGCCGGACATCTTATAGTAAAGCATCATAAAGACCATAACTATTATTAAGCCCACAGTACCGGAAACAATTCCCTTTTTAATGGACTGCCTCCCAAGCGATGGCCCTATGGTTGTTTCCTCGATTATCTTAACAGGTGCAGGAAGCGCTCCCGCCCTCAAAACTATTGCAAGATCCTTTGCCTCCTCAAATGTGAACTGTCCAGTAATCTGACCCTTTGAACCTATTGCAGACCTTATAACAGGCGCAGATTGAACCTTGTTGTCAAGTACAATGGCAAGCCTCGTTCCTATATGTTTCGATGTGTAGTTTGTAAATATCCCTGCACCTTGGCTATTCAGTTCAAAGCTAACGGCAGGCATACCGTACTCATCCGTGCTTGGATAAGCATTCTTCAGGTACGCACCTGTAAGTATAGGATTCCTCTTTAGAAGAAAGTATCTATGACCAATAACTCTTCCGCTCTTATCCTTTATATCCTGAGGCAGCACTTCCTCATTATCGGTTACATTCCCATAACTATCCAAAAGTGCTTGTTTTGAACCAGCAACACCCACAACTTCCTTAAATTCGAGCTTTGCAACCTTTCCAATAACCTTCTTTGCCCTTTTTGGATCCTTGATACCAGGAAGTTCAACAATTATCCTATCCTTACCGCTTTTAACTATGAGAGGTTCGGCCACACCCAACTGGTCAATCCTGTTCCTTATGGTCTCAAGCGCCTGCTGCCCCAATCTACCTAACTCTTTAGAAAGGTAATTCTTCTTAAAGGAAAGAATAACCTCTTTGCCATCCGTTTTAACATCAAATGTATCCTTATATTCATCCTTTATCAGTGAAACTATCCTGGAAATGGACGAACTTTCAAGGGGAACGATAATTACCGATTTACCTGAGGATTTAGCTGAAACGATAGGTATATTTTCGGATTCAAGCAACTGCTCTATCTGCCTTAAATCCGATAGGGCTTCATCCTGAAAGGCTTTATCGGAATCTATCTGCAAAACAAGGTGCGTACCACCTCTTAAATCAAGCCCAAGGGTAACAGGTTTCACTATATCAACAGCTAGGGAAACCACTAAGACAATTAGTATAAAAATAATTCTAAATCTCAAGCCCTTCATAAAATCCCCAAAAAAAATATGTTGAAGCGAATTATATAATTAAAAACATGAAATGGCACGTACAAAGCCTTTTAAAAAGGGCAACAGAAATATTAAAGCAAAAAGGGATAGAAACCGCAAGGCTTGATGCTGAAATCCTTCTATGCTATGTTTTAGGTTATAAAAATAGAGTGAAGCTCTACACAAACTTTAATAGGCCACTGAACAGTACGGAGGTTGAAAGCTATAGACAGGTCATCAAGAGAAGGATTAAAGGCGAACCGGTGGCTTATATTGTAGGATACAAGGATTTCTTTGGCTTTAGATTCAAGGTTAAAAAAGGTGCACTTATTCCAAGACCTGAAACGGAAACGGCAGTGGAAGTTGCACTTAAATTGATGAAGGAAGACGATTATGTAGTCGATGTAGGAACGGGCAGCGGATGTATAGTAATCTCCATCTGCAAACTCTTCAAAGGCAAGGCTCACTATGTTGGATTAGATGTATCCAAAAATGCCATTGCGCTTGCAAGGGAAAATGCAAGGATTTTAGGATGCAAAAACATAAGGTTCGTCATTGGAAATCTATTAAATTGCATTAAGAGAGCAGATATCATAGTTTCGAACCCTCCGTATGTCGCCAAAGGTGATGAAAACCTTGAAGAAAACGTTTTCAAATACGAGCCGAAGAGAGCTCTCTTCGGAGGCAAGAGGGGAACCGAATTAACCGTAAGGCTTATAGAACAGTCATATGAAAGGCTGAACAGCGGCGGATACCTGATACTTGAAATGGGCATAGGCCAATGTAAAATCATAAGAGAAATTATGAAAGCCAACAAATTTAGGGATATAAATATCTATAAGGACCTGCAGGGCATAGAAAGGGTAATTACTGGAAGGAAGGCTTAATGGAAAAGTTTATCATAAAGGGTGGAAGGAAACTAAAGGGAACCATTACCGTTTCTGGCTCTAAGAATGCATCATTGCCAATACTCTTCTCAAGCATACTAAGCAAAAGGGCTGAGATATCAAATGTGCCAAACCTCAAGGACGTAAGGACAACATTGAATCTTTTGAGTTTGATGGGTTTAAATGTTGAAACATCAAACAGAACCGTAGTTATAGAGAAAAGCAAGAACGTAAAGACTGAAGCACCGTACGAGCTTGTGAAAACAATGAGGGCTTCCATTCTATGCCTTGGGCCTTTACTTACAAGATACGGAAAAGCAAAGGTTTCACTCCCCGGCGGATGTGCCATAGGTACAAGGCCTATAGACCTACACCTTAAAAGTTTCTCAAAGATGGGGGCAGATATAAAATTGGACCATGGGTACGTAGTTGCAGAGGCAAAAAATGGATTAAAAGGTGCAGAAATCGCATTTGATTATCCAACGGTTGGCGGAACGGAAAACATCATGATGGCTGCCGTTCTTTCAAAGGGAAGAACGGTTATAAGAAATGCTGCAAGGGAACCAGAGATAGTTGACCTTGCAAGAGCTTTAAAATCTGGTGGAGCAAGAATAGAGGGTGAAGGTACGGGTACAATAGTGATAGATGGAGTAGACGAGATAGAAAGCATAAAGCATACCGTAATGCCGGATAGAATAGAGGCTGAAACATTTTTAGCTGCTGTTGCCTCAGCAGGTGGAAAGATAAATATCAGAAACTTTCCTATAAAGTATTCTCGGAGCGTAATTGATAAACTCTCAGAGGCTGGACTAAATATAAGCACAATTGATGAAACAACATTAGAGGCAAAAAAAAATAAGCCCTTAACTGCAACCAACATCGTAACCCAACCTTATCCTGGATTTCCAACTGACATGCAGGCACAATTTATGGCCGCAATGACGTTGGCAGAAGGCACATCCACAATAACGGAAACCGTATTTGAGAACAGGTTTATGCACGTATGGGAACTTCAAAGGCTGGGAGCAAAGATAAGGGTTGAAGGAAATACCGCCGTTGTTACCGGAAGTAAAAAACTTGTAGGCGCAAAGGTAACGGCAACGGACCTTAGAGCAAGTGCCTCACTTGTTATAGCTGGTCTTGCGGCTGAAAATACTACAGAGGTTTACAGGATATATCACATAGATAGGGGATATGAAAGCTTAGAGGAAAAACTTTTAAAGCTTGGAGCATATATTAAGAGAGTTCCAAGTGAACTTCCATATTGAGGTTTGGATGAAATATGATGTAATTACGATTGCCCTTCCAAAGGGAAGGCTTATGAAGGATGCGGTGGATATGCTGTGCCAATCCGGAATAGATGCAAGCGAAACGTTAACTCAAACGAGAAAACTGATATTCATAAAGGACAACTTCAGATTTATCTTGGTTAAACCAATGGATGTTCCAACATACGTGTTTCACGGTGCTGCCGACATCGGTGTTGCAGGAAGGGATGTTATAGAGGAAAGAGGGCTCGACGTGTACGAACCTCTTGATTTGAAGTTTGGCAAGTGCAGGCTTTCCGTTGCGGAACCTAAAACGATAGATGAGCCATACGATGTAGAAAAGCTTTCCTTTGTAAGGATAGCAACGAAGTACCCAAGAATTACCGATTCCTACTTTAGAAATAAGGGCATACATCCCGAGATTATCGTTTTATATGGTTCGGTTGAACTTGCACCCCTTATAGGACTTTCCGATAGAATTGCCGATCTAGTCCAAACGGGTTCAACTCTCAAGGCAAATGGCTTAAGGGAGGTCGGTGTAATCCTCAGGTCAACGGCAAGGCTCATAGTAAATAGGGCAAGCCTCAAAACGAAGTATGAAATTATAAATCCACTTATCAACAGGATTTCAGGCACCATTGGCTAAGTCAAGCCTGATTTCGTGGCATAGAGTTTTTATAGCATCGCCATTGAGTTTTATATTTTCTTTAAATGCCCTTTTAATATCGTCCTTCCTACTAAGCACATCTTTAACCTCAGTTGATATCCTCTTCGGATTTGCATTGGCCTGCAAAAGTTCTGGAACTAATGATTTTTTAGCTATTATGTTCGGAAGTGAAACGCGATTAAGCTTCACAAGCCTCCTTGCTATCCAATAGGTTAAAGGGTTAAGCTTGTAAAGGACAACATGTGGAAGCCCAAGCAAAGCTGCTTCTAAACTTGCGGTTCCAGATGACAATATCCCTACATCCGAGTAAGCCATGGCATTAAATCTATCACTTTCTGGAATAACCTTAACAAAGGGCGCTAATTCCCCAACATTCTTAAGCACAAAATCATTTGAGATGCTTGAAGCAATAGGTAGAACAAAATCTGTTTTAAGCTCATCTTTCAAAATAACCGCAGCCTGAAGCATTGGCCTCAATAGATACTTAATCTCGGTATCCCTACTACCTGGTAACAAGGATATCAGTAGAATGTTACTTGAAAAACCATATTTTTCTAAAAATACATGCCTTTCAATATTTGGTCTTGCAATGTCCACTACCGGATTACCAACGTAGGTAACATCCATACCATGCTTTTTGTAAAGCTCCACCTCAAATGGAAAGACCACAAACATCCTATCTACACTTGCTTTTATCGATTCAACTCTATTTTTGCCCCATGCCCAAAACTTTGGAGATATAAAGTAAAAGGTTTTAATACCATGATTCCTTGCAAATTTAGCTAATCTAAGGTTAAACCATGGAAAGTCTATCAGGAGAACCGCATCTAAATTAGAATTCAGGATAAATTTTTTAAGCTCTCTCTCCGCTAAAAGCATGTATGGAAGCTTAATCATAGACTCAAATAATCCAAATGACGTAAGCTTTCTTGAATCAATTAACGTTTTAGCACCTTCGACATTCCCAAATAGAACGCCGTAAATATCAAAGTCAGATCTTAAGTTTTTAATTATCTCCCTTGCATAGTTGAAGCCGCTTAACTCACCGGTTACTATCAAGATTTTCTTCATAATTCTCCACCACGAACAAAGCTGCATCTATGAACCTTAAAAATGGAAGCACACCTACCCTCAGACTTTCTCTACACCCTGCGTTTCTGCCAAGCTCAACATCGGTATCCTTATCACCAATAACGTAACTTCTACCAACATCTATATGCCATTTTTTTGCAGCTTCAACGATCATGCCTGTCGATGGCTTACGGCAGTGGCAGTTTTCATCGGGTCTGCATGGGCAAAAGAAAAAATCATCAATTTGAACATCATACTTAAGCAAAAGGTGATTCAATCTATCGTTCACGGCATGAAAATCACTTTCCTCGAAGTAGCCCCTATTGATACCGGATTGATTACTTATGACGATTAGTAGGAAACCTGATTGCTTCAAAAGCCTTAAGCCTTCGCCAACGGTTGGTAAAAGTTTAACCCTACTTGGCTCATGTATATAGCCATCTCTATCCTCTATTAATGTGTTGTCTCTATCTAAAAAGACGGCCACATTCACTCAATAAACTCCAACTTCTCGCCAAGGTTCAAGAGGGATGAAAATATCCTAAGTGATCTAATCTTTTCATCATCAAGGTTAAACATGAGGTTACTTAGGTATCTTTGACACATCTCCTGCGATATGCCAAGACATCTTCCATATCTATTGCAGATATCCTCCACGGACGAAACGCCTATATCCCTTGATTTTAAAAGTCTCAAGTGAAAAAGTTTTACTTCCTCAGGTCTCTCCTTATAGGTATCCTTTCTCGTAACCCATACGGCAAATACAAAGGGCATCCCATACATGTTAAACCATTCCTCAGCAAGGTCATATATAAATGGAAACTCATTTGAGCCCAAAAGCTTCAAGGCCTCATCGCCTATCGAAAGAAGGGCTGTTGGATTCTTTGGAAGATTCGCTTCCTTCATGCTGTAAAGGTGATAGTTAGGCTCTATGCCGTACCTCTGCTTAAACATGAACTCTACTAACGCTCTTGATGTCATCGATGCCCTTGTTAGCCACACATCCTTCCTGTGAAGTTGATGAATGGGAAGCCTCGAAAGAAACAAAACGCTAAAAACCTTTTTAAATGCAGATATTGAAAGATCCGGAAGTAATAGATACTTATCCCTATTGAGAAGGTATTCATAGGATGAGACAACGGATATATCGAGCTTGCCATCCCTTATAAGTTCATTGAGCTCTGAAGGCACACCTTCATAAAACTCCACATTTCCCTTTGGAACAAGACCAGATACGATTCCATAGTAAACAGGTATGGTGTTGAGATATTCGATCTTCCCAACCTTTAACAATTTAACCCCTAAACTTTAACTGAGAAATTGATTATAGTATATTTAATCATAGGAGGTTACATGGAGGATATGGAAAACGGGGTAATTTCGGCACTCAAAAAATCAGATAAATCTTTAAAGTTAAGAGAAATTGCAAGGTTTCTAAATGTTAAGGAAAGGGAAAAACTTAAGAAGGTGCTCAAGGATTTAGCTTTGAAGGGAAAGATAGTAAAACTAAAGGGTGCAGTATATACCCTTCCTGAAAAGGCCAATATGATGGTAGGAAAGCTCTGCGTATTTAGAGAAGGCTTTGGTTTTGTCGATCCCCTTGAGGGTGGAAAAGGTGTCTTTGTACCAAAGCGCAATATGGCAGGTGCAATGAATGGTGATATTGTAACGGTTGCTATAACGAAGGAGGCAAAGGATGGTAAGAAAGAAGGAAGAATAACATCGATACTCAAGAGAAGCATAACAAGGGTTGTTGGAAGGGTTGAAAAACATAGGCAACGTTATCTTGTAATACCTGAAGACAAAAGAATAAGGTACAACCTTATTCTAACCGATGCAGAAAATGTCAAGGATGGTGATTACGTCGTAGCAAATATAACCTCATATCCAACAAATAAGAGGGGAGCTATAGGAGAAATAGTGGAAAATTTAGGTCAGAAGGGGCCTAAATTAGACATAGAGATAATTATAAGGAACTACGACATTAGGACTGGCTTTCCGGCTGAAGTTATACAGGAAGCAAATGCCGTACCTGATGGTGTAACGGAAGATGAAATTAAGGGAAGAACGGATCTAAGAAATCAGCTAACCTTCACGATAGATGGTGAAACAGCGAGGGATTTTGATGATGCAATTGCCATAGAGAAGCTCAAAAATGGGAACTTCAAGCTTTTTGTTCACATAGCCGATGTTTCGCACTACGTTAAAATGGGTGGCAACTTAGATAAAGAGGCATTTGAAAGGGGAACAAGCGTTTACTTCCCAGACAGATGTATCCCAATGCTTCCAGAGAGGCTTTCAAACGGTATATGTTCACTAAATCCAAATGCGGACAGACTTGTCTTCACCTGTGAAATGGAAATCGATAAAAGAGGAACCGTAGTCAATCATAAAATCTACGAAAGCGCAATTAGAAGCAATGCAAGGCTCACATACAAACAAGTTCAGAGAATCTTAGATAGAGAGGAAAAAATAGGGAAACCAATAGAAAAGGCTCTTGACCAAAGCTTAGAACTTGCAAGGATACTGCATGAAAAGAGGTACGAAAGGGGTTCCCTTGACTTCGACCTTCCAGAACCTGTAGTAGTATTGAATGCAGAGGGAGAACCTACTGACATATATAAATCGGAAAGGCTATGGTCCCACAGGATAATAGAGGAATTTATGATAGCAGCAAACGAAACGGTAGCAGAGTTCATGTTTTGGGGAGATTACCCATCGATATACAGGGTTCATGAATCACCAGACAAGGAAAAGCTAAGTGAATTTCTCAGGTTTTGTCATTCCATCAACCTGAAGGTACCAAATGTCAAGAATGAAGTACAACCAAAAATGCTCCAGGAAATTCTTGAGCAAGTTTCAGGAAAACCAGAGGAAAAACTTGTTAACTACCTAATGTTAAGAACAATGGCAAGGGCGAAGTACTCACCAAGCAACATCGGCCACTTTGGGCTTGCATCAACGTGCTACACGCATTTTACATCACCCATTAGAAGGTATGCTGACTTAGAGTTACACAGGTTAATCAAAACGGCCTTGAGGGGAAAGTTTAATGCGGATAACGTATCATCCTGGAATGAGAAACTGGAAATGATCTGCAAACATGTTACTGAACAATCGATAAACGCCGATAAAGCTGAAAGGGACGTAATTGAACTTAAAAAGTTACAGTTCGTTAAAAATCATGTTGGAGAGGTTTTCGAGGCTATCATTACGGGTGTAGGTGAACAAGGGCTATTCATCGAAACTGTGGAAACACTCATAAATGGTTTTATACATGTTTCAGAATTAAGAAGTGATTACTACATATGCGTCCCCAAAAATTACTGTCTTGTAGGAGAGAAAACCGGCAAAACGTTCAGAATAGGGGATAGAATACTTGCAAAGCTCTTAAAGGTTGACATTGAAAATAGAAAGGCCGACTTTAGACTTGTGAGAAAGCTACAAGTCTAAATCTTAGGCATAGTATCAAGCTTAAGCGTTTTCTCAATGGCATTGCCAGCCTTTAGTATTATCTCCTCATCAAATGCTCTTCCTATAAGTTGAACACCAATAGGCAACCCGTTTGAGTCAAATCCACATGGAAGGGATATAGCGGGAAGCCCTGCCAAGTTAACCGCAATAGTATAGATATCCGATAGGTACATCTTTATAGGATCATCTATCTTCTCGCCTATCATAAAGGCAGTGGTTGGCGAAACTGGCGTTATAAGAAAATCAACATCCTTGAACACATCGTTAAACCCTTGATATATTAGGCTCCTAACTTTCTGTGCCTTTAGGTAGTAGGCATCGTAATAGCCGGCACTCAAGGTGTACGTCCCTATCATTATCCTTCTCTTTACTTCATCCCCAAAGCCTTCTGATCTTGTCTTGCAGTACATATCTATAAGATTATCAAAGTCCCTTGCCCTATAACCGTACCTAACACCATCAAACCTGCCAAGGTTCGATGAAGCTTCAGCAGGGGCTATTATGTAGTAAGTTTCAACGGCATAACGTGTATGCGGTAGTGAAACTTCCTCAACTGAAACACCTAAGCCTTCAAGAACCCTAGCAACATTTAAAACCCTATCCTTAACTTCTTCATCTATGCCTTCTATGAAGTACTCCTTCGGCAAACCAGCCTTTAATCCCTTGAGGTCACCGTTTAGTGCATTTAAAAAGTTTGGAATAGGCATCCTTGCACTTGTTGCATCCCTCGAATCCTGACCCGATATAACGTTTAAAAGGTAAGCTGCATCCTCAACGTTCTTGGTGATAGGTCCAATCTGGTCAAGTGACGATGCAAAAGCCGTAAGACCATACCTCGAAACCCTCCCATATGTTGGTTTTAATCCAACAACGCCGCAAAGCGATGCAGGCTGTCTTATGGAGCCACCGGTATCAGATCCCAATGCTGCAATGGCAGATCTTGCACTAACGGAAGCTGCTGAACCACCAGAAGAACCACCTGGCACTCTTTTAAGATCCCAAGGGTTTCTTGTCGGGCCAAAGTAGGATGTTTCAGTTGATGAACCCATTGCAAACTCGTCCATATTCGTTTTACCGGTAAAAATAGCACCAGTTTCCCTAAGTTTTTCTACAACCGTTGCATCATAGGGAGATACAAAGTTCTCGAGTATCTTTGATGCACATGTCATACCCATTCCTTTAAGGTTCATGTTGTCCTTCACGGAGATAGGAACGCCAAAAAGCTCTGGAATTTCATCCGATGAAAGCCTCGTCAATTTTTCATCGCAGGCCTTTGCATCATCTATTAACCTCTCATTGAGGCTTATATAAGCATTAAGCTTCGGCTCTACCTCGTCTATCCTATTTGAAAGCCTTTCGGCTACCTCCGAAGGTTTTACTTCCCTATTTTTAATCATGTTAGAGATCTCTCTCAATGAACGATCAAGAATATCCATTTAGCTAATCCTCCATTACTTTTTAACTACCTTAGGAACAACGAAAAAGTCATTCTTTTCCTCAGGTGCATTTAGAAATGTTTCCTTCCTTGAAAGACTTTGGCCTAAAACATCCTCCCTCAAAACATTCTTAGAAGGTAATATCTGAAACTTTGGGTTGACCCCTTTGGTATCCAATTCGCCTAACTTGTCGACAAATCCCAAGATTTTACTGAGCTGAACCTGAAACTTCTCAACCTCTTGTTCGTTTAACTTAAGCCTCGAAAGCAAAGCTATATGCTTTACCTCTTCCTTCGACAGCTTCATATACCCTCCTAAGAAAACAGACTCTTAACAAACAGGATCGGATCGAATTTCCTAAGGTCATCAATACTTTCACCTGTACCTATGTATTTTACAGGAATTTTCAGTTCATTGCATATTGCAACTATAATACCACCCTTGGCCGTTCCATCAAGCTTTGTTAAAACTATGCCTGTTATATCCGTCATCTCCTTGAAAACCTTTGCTTGGCTTAAGGCATTTTGACCGGTGTTTGCGTCAAGCACCAATAGAATCTCCGAAGGTTCACCTGGAATGGATTTCGATATCACCTTTTTGATCTTCTTAACCTCTTCCATCAAATCCTTCTTGTTCTGAAGTCTACCTGCCGTATCAACTATTAAAACATCATTGTTCTTAGCTTTAATGCTCTGAACGGCATCAAATACAACCGATGCCGGGTCTGAGCCCTCACCTCCAGAAATCATCCTAACCCCAATTCTGTTTGCCCAAACTCCAAGCTGTTCAGTAGCTGCTGCCCTGAACGTATCGCCAGCCGCAAGAACAACGCTTTTACCTTCATCCTTTAACTTCTTCGCAATCTTTGCAATAGTCGTTGTCTTACCAACACCGTTTACGCCTAAAACCAATATAACGCTTGGTTTCGATGAAACATTTAAACTTCCCTTACACTTGGAAAGGATAAACTCAAGCCTTTCCTTCAAAAGTTCTATAAGCTCATCCGATGTTTTGGCTTTTTGTTTCTTTAGGTATTTCAAAAGTTCATTTGTAGTCTTAACACCAACATCTGCAAGTATAAGCCTTTCTTCAAGCTCATTGAAAACGGATTCATCAACCTTCTTACCCATTAAATCAGAAAATGAAAGAATTTCCTTCGTCCTTTTAAGCTTCTGCTTCAGTGATTGAAAAATGCCCTTTGACTTCCCTAAGACTTTTTCCAATTTAACCTTTAAATCCTTTACCTGATTCTCAAAGTCCTTCGGAATATTTGGCTCAATTTTCCTAACCAATTCATAGGCTAAATCGTTCAAGCCTTGGGATTCGTAGATCAACGCAAGTTCATAATTTGAAAGAAACGAAACATTTGGATTGTTTGAAGATGATGAAAGTTCAAGAAAGTTTCTCGCCTTCGACGGTTCCGCTTTCCTTAAGGAAAACCCTTCGAGAAGGTTTGCATAATCATTACCTAATGACTTGTCTATTTTATTCAGGTAAGGCTCAAGATTATCTCCCGGTTTAAGCCTCTTAAAGACATCCATTAAAAGGCTTCCCTTACTGTAGATAAGGGCATTCGTTAGGGCATCCAAGCGCCTTTCCTTTTTTTCATCCGAAAGCTTCAACCATAGATCAGGTTGATCTGGATTATCTATTAAGCTTTTCTCTATATCCTTTTTCCAAAATCTAAACATCGAGATTCTCCTTAGCTATGATCTTCATAATATCCAATGCAATGCTCTCTTTTCTACCATTTAGTTTAAGCAATTTACCCCTAAGAATAAAGGTAACATTGGCTTCATCGCTTCCAAATGTCCCTACATCATTTGCAACGATTCCGTCGAGGTTCTTCTCAACCATTTTCTTTCTTGCATTTTCAATCAGGTTCTGCGTTTCAGCAGCAAACCCGATGAAAATCTGACCTTTTTTCTTCTTAAGTCCTGCTGTCTTTAGTATATCGGCAGTCCTTTGAAATGTCAGGCTAATGGTAGGTTCACCCTTTTTAAGCTTTTGTTTACTCACATGTAACGGCTTATAATCGTTCACTGCCGCGGTAGATACAAGTACATCTGCATCATTCACTTCCGATATAACAGCATCCTTCATCTCATCAACGGTTTCAACATCTATTCTCTTAACACCATAAGGGGTTGCAAGGGATGTTTTGCCACTGATAAGCACAACATGGGCACCCATTCCTCTTGCAACCTTCGCAATGGCAAAACCCATTTTACCGGATGAAGGGTTGGATATAAATCTAATCGGGTCTATGTATTCCCTTGTAGGACCTGCCGTTATAACGACTTTCTTACCATTCAGAAGCTTAGGCATAAAATAGTATTCACAAGAAGTAACAATATCATCTATGCTTGCTAATCTTCCCTTACCCGTTTCATTACATGCAAGATAGCCAACCTCAGGCCCAACAAGAACATAACCATTTTTCCTTAAAATTTCTATATTTTCCTGTGTAATTGGGTTTTCGTACATTCTATGATTCATTGCAGGACATACTATCCCCCTTCCAAAACATAGTGCTAAATTCGCAACAGGATTATCAGCTATGCCATGTGCCATCTTTGCTATTGTATTTGCGGTAGCCGGTGCAACTAAGAAAGCATCTGCCCAAGCTGATATGGTTGTATGCCTTATCTCAACGGATGAACGGTCTGAGTAAACCGAATGCTTTGAGAGAACGGAAAGCGTTTGTTCCGAAGCGAAATCCTTGGCTTTTGGCGTCAAAGCTACCCAAACATCGGCACCTTTTTTTTGCAATTCCCTAAGTAACTCAGCAGCTTTGTACGCTGCTATGCTCGCCGTTACGCCCAAGGCTATCTTTTTACCTTTTAGCAACTCTTTTCTCCTTACCCATTATCTGCCTTATGCCTTTTTCCTGTCCTATGTATAAACTAAATCCAAAACTCGTGGTATAGCTTGTTATCACGGCAGCCGTCATGGGAATAACAACATCTGCACGGCTCATCTCCGTAATCATAACAATTGCAGCAAGAGGCGTTTTGGCACCAGCTGCCAGTGCTGCTCCCATGCCGGCAAGCGTAAACATGACGATCTGATGCGGGAATATATGACCAAACATATTCCCAACCGCCGCACCTATTAAAAGGTTAGGTAATACCAATCCACCTGGAATTCCAAAACCAAGTGTAAGGCTTGTTATCAGGATGGTAAGCAAAACAATTGATGCATCAACATAAACTGGAATTGAATGTTGTGCAAGTTTCGATATTATCGTCATATGAACAGGTGCGGATAGTATCGATGGATCGTTAGTAATAAGGTATAAACCTATAAGTAGCGGTATTGATAGAACCGTGCCAAGAACAGGCCTCCTATAATCGGATATCAACATTGAAACCCTTTTGCTAAAGTGGAAGGTAAAGGCATAGACATACGTAATGGCTGAAATCGTAAGACCCATAACGATTATATAGGGAACGCTATTAAGTTCCCAATACGGCTTAGCTGAAAGCTCTATGAATGGCTGCTCACCCCTGAAGTATGAAAAGGTAAGGTAACTGACGATGGATGCAACGATCATAGGTGCAAAAGGTTTATAGTTAAAGTTGTACATATTCTCTAATTCCATTGCAAAGACAGAACTACCAAGCGGTGCCTTCAAGAGTGCACCTGTGAAGGCACCTCCACCTATTAATCCTAAATCAGATTTAAACCTTCTACTTATACCGTAAATTTTTCCAAGATGTTCACCCAATGCAGCACCTACGAAGAACGACGGGCCTTCCCTTCCAGCTATAAATCCACCGGAAAGTGTAAGTACAGATGTTAAAAGTTTTAAAACCATAGTTTTAAGTTTCATCAGATGCTCACTTTTAATGTGCGAAATAGCATAGCCTATGCCTGGTCCTGCAATGTCCCTATCTAAGTGTATTGCAATACCAATAATAATAGACACAACCAAAGGGTAAAGAAAGAGAAACCAAACCCTTATCTTTAAGATGTTGTTTATTCCAACAATTAAAAAATCCATCAGGGATGCAATGCTTCCCGTCACTATACCTATTGCAATGGCAAACGGAATCCACTTTCCAAAGAAATACGCCGTAGAACTAAGATCAAGCTTTATCTTTGGAAGATTGTTCATGGAGCCAAGCTTTTTAAAGTCCAATAGGAACTCCTACTTGTTAAGTACCGCAAAAGCCATAAACCTTGCTATATCGGATCTCGATATGATGCCAATAAGCTTCCTTTCCGTCTGATTATTAATCACCGGCATTCTTCCATAACCCTTAACAACCAGCATTTTCATAACCGAAAGCAGGTCTGTATCCGGAGTTACACAATCAGGATTCTTCGTCATAACATCCCTAATCTTCACCCTTTCTATATCTTCTGGCTTTACCTTTAGAACATCCGATGTGGTTACTATTCCAACAATCATACCATTGGCAACAATTGGAATGCCAGCGATGAACTTTTCCGCCATGATCTTTCTTGCTTTACTTACCGGGTCATCCATTGAAAGCGTAATTGGATTTTTCGTCATCACATTAGCTACCTTAACCTTTTGAAGAATATATGCCTTGTACTCATCTATATGAATTGGTGAATCTATCCTTGTTCTAACTTGATGATCAAAAAGGCTTTTATCACCTACCAATATCCTTGCAATGGGAACCGCGATTATGGCTGGAACTAATAACCCATAGCCTCCCGTCATCTCAACCACCAGGGCAATGGTTGAAAGCGGGGCATTCGCCGCTGCACCAAACATGGATATCATGCCAACTATGGTCATGTTGGGAATACTAAAGGTATTTGAACCCGTTAAAAGGTTGGCAGTAATGGCAAAGGAAGCCCCTGTAAAACTTCCAATGGTAAAGGAAGGACCAAATATCCCGCCTCCGTTTCCAGAGCCAAGTGTAAAGGACAAAGCCACTATAACGACAAATATGGTTAGAAACACCTTAATTGCCAAAAAAGGCGATAATGATGGAAGATCGTTGTTTAGCAGTATTTGAATCCAACCGTATCCACCACTTATAGAAGGAAAAGCCAAAAGTCCGCAGCAACCAGCTACGAAACCACCAAAAGCTGGCTTCAAAGCAGGATGAATCTTAAGGTTTAAGAGAAATGTCTTTATCCTGCGAAATATGAAGATGAATATCCTTGCTATAATACCACCGTATAAACCTAAAAAAACATAACCCAGGATAAGCATAAGTGTGTAATGCGTTGGCTCATGGACATTTGAGCGGAATAGAGGCTGAAAACCAAGGAAAAGCCCCTCAACCGTATATGCAACAACCGACGCAATGAATCCTGGAAGCAAAGCCTCAGACTCAAAATCCCATTTATAGAACAATTCGGAACCTATAATAGCTCCGGCAAAAGGTGTTTTAAATATAGCCCCTATGCCAGAACCCAGCCCTGCTGCCAGTATGATGCTTTCCTCATGTTCCGAAAGCTTGAAGATCCTTGCAACCGTTGAACCAACAGCTGCGCCCGCCAATGCCATGGGTCCTTCCTTACCTGCACACCCACCACTTCCAATTGTGGTAGTCGCAGTTAAGATCTTGCACACACCAGTTTTTATGTTCAATGGAAGTCTATAGTGAAAAGCCTTTAAAGCCATTTCTGTACCTTCGCCTGCCGTATCGGGAACGAGAAAATAGGTAAAGCATCCTACAATTAAACCGCCCAAGGCAACAACCAATGGTAAGAGAAATGGATGGAACATATAGGGAACAAAATCCGCTGTTCCGCCTTCACCGTAAGGTTGCGGAGGCATATAGCCCACGATTTTCCCTAAGAATACAGGCGTAATAAACTCCAAGGATTTATCAAAAAATACGGCAAAGAGACCAGAGAAAATTCCTACTACTATAGAGATAACAACCAACTTCCTTGTTTTGAATATACCTCTGAGCAACACCCCTCCAATTCCAAGATAGATTATAATAACTTTTGAAATGGAGGACAACGACATGAATCTTGATGAAGTAAGGGAAAAACTAGCAACAGATGCCTATGTAACATTTGATGAAGCGGAGAACCTTTACCTTACAGGTTTCAGAGCCTCACTCGGTATATCCGTTATCTCCAAAAGTTCAAGCTTCTTCTTTACCGATGCAAGGTACCTGGAAAGTGCAAGGAAAGCTATAGAAGGGTTTGAAGTAATACCCTACAATGGATTCATTGAATTTATCCAAGATCTAAAGTCGAAGAAGATAAAAACGATAACGGTCGATGGCCAAAGGATGAAGCAGTCACTTTACCAAAAGCTATCCCGAAACATAGATACGGAAATCGCTGATGGATTCTTGGATGAGTTCAGAGAGGTTAAGGAAAACTACGAGGTATCGCTGATATCGAGATCAGTAGGAATAGCGGAGGTTGCCCTAAAATCAATACTACATAAGCTCAAGCCAGGCATTACCGAAATGGAATTTCGGGCAGAACTGATAAGGGCATTCTTAAGGTTTGGCGGGGAAGGTGAATCATTTACAACGATAGTTGCTTCGGGAAAGGGCTCAGCTGTGCCGCACTGGGAAGCATCAGGCAAAGAAATTAAGGATGGGGATGTCGTCATAGTTGATTTTGGAACGGTATACAAGGGTTACGTATCGGATATAACAAGGACGTTCTTGGTTGGAAATGTTTCATCGGAGCTCAGAATAATTTACGATGTCGTAAGGGAAGCCCAGAAAAAAGGCATAGAAAGCGTTAAGGCAGGCAAACCGTGTAGGGAAATAGATAAAATCGTAAGAAACTACATAAGCTCAAAGGGCTACGGAGATTACTTTACACATGCAACGGGGCATGGTATAGGAGTGGAGGTTCACGAATCACCGATAATTTCACCGAGGTCAGACAAAATTCTAAGGGAAAATATGGTAATAACAGTTGAACCGGGCATATACATACCTGATTTAGGTGGTGTAAGGATAGAAGATGATATATTAGTATGCAATGATAGGGGTTTCCCAATATCATCATTGCCAAAATAGGGGGAGATTAATGCCTGTTTGCATCGATCTAAGCGGAAAGATAGCAATTGTTACAGGTGGGACAAGGGGCATAGGAAAAGCAGTAGCTGAAGAATTTCGCGATGCAGGCGCAATTGTTTACATCACAGGCAGAAAAACCGAAACCATTAAGAAAATATCAAGCGAAATTGGCGTTAAAGGCATGAAGATGGATGTTTCAAATGCAGAAGATGTAGATAAAGGCATTGAAGACATACTTAAAGCGGAAGGAAAAATAGACGTACTGGTAAATAATGCTGGTATCACTAAAGATAAGCTGTTCATAAGAATGAGTAGGAAAGATTGGGATAGTGTAATTGATGTAAATCTCAATGGCATCTACAATGTTACAAGAGCCGTTGTGCCTTCCATGGTTAAAGCCCGTTCAGGTGTAATACTAAGCATTTCATCGGTAGTTGCCTTTACCGGAAATGTTGGACAGGTAAACTATTCAGCATCAAAATCGGCAATCATCGGCATGACAAAATCCCTTTCAAGGGAACTTGCACCAAGGAACATAAGGGTTAATGCCATTGCACCGGGTTACATTGAAACGGACATGACGAGGAACATACCAGAAAAAATTAGGGAAACAATAATTAAGTCAATACCATTAAGAAGGGAGGGAAAGCCCGAGGAAGTAGCAAGCCTCTGCCTTTTCCTGGCATCCGATATGGCCTCATACATCACAGGAACAACGATTCACGTAAACGGTGGACTTTTTTAGAATTTCCTATATAATTCATTTTCACCAAAGATAAGAGGAGGTTTTATGGAAAATATTGATGAAAAGGTAAAAGAAATAGTGGCAGATAGGCTCGGTGTTGATCCTGATGAGGTTACACCAGAGGCCTCTTTTATTAATGATTTAGGAGCAGATTCGCTTGACACGGTAGAATTGGTAATGGCACTTGAGGAAGAATTTGGGATTGAAATCCCAGATGAAGATGCAGAAAAGATCCAAACCGTTGGCGATGCCATAGACTATATCAAGAACCACATCTAATACTTGGGGGATAAATCCCCCAATACAATTACCACAGCGATAGAAAATTCTCTTTCATGTGATATGCTAAACTCAAGCTTGCAATTTTCATCAAAAGGTTTAACGAAAAGTTCCATGTTTCTTCCACCATTTTTAATTAATATATCCCTGTAACTTAAATTTACATCTAACCTAGAAAAGGCCTTTATGGTTGCTTCTTTAAGTGCAAACCTCGAAGCTATACACCCAATAAATTCACCCTTTCTCTTCTCAAAACAGTAATCAATACCTTCAGGAAAGATTCTTCCTATGAATCTATCGCCATATAGGTTCAAGATTCTTCCAATCCTCTTATTCGAAACGATATCTATACCACAGCTAATTGGAAGCCTCACGTATAAGCCTAATCATATCCTTAATAGCTTCGGTTAATCCCCTAAAAACGGCATTTGCAATGATCGAATGCCCTATGTTCAACTCCTCAATTTCGGGTATAGCAGCAATAGGCTGAACATTTCTATAGTTAAGACCATGGCCAGCAACAACCCCCAAGTTAAGGGATTTAGCCAACTTAGCATTATCCTTCAGCCTTTTAATCTCTTCCTCTATAGCCTTGTTTCTCCTTGATTCAAAGGCGTTTGAATACCTTCCAGTGTGAAGCTCAGTGGAATCTGCGCCAACCTCTTTTGAAGCTTTAATTTGTTCTTCATCTGGATCTACGAAGAGGTTTACTCTTATACCTGATTCATGCATTCTTTTAACTACATCGGCTATTCTTCTACTATCACTCGCAACATCAAGCCCACCTTCGGTTGTCAATTCCTGCCTTTTTTCAGGCACAACCGTAACTTGATGTGGTTTTTCGCTAAGTGCAATCCTCACCATTTCATCCGTTGGCGCCATTTCAAGGTTTATGGGCAAATGCACAACGGCCTTAATAAGCCTTAAATCCCTTTCATTTGTATGTCTTCTGTCCTCCCTTACATGAAGTGTAATTTGGTCTGCACCTGCTAAATCAGCCAAAACCGCAGCGTAAACCGGATCTGGTTCAACCCCTCCTCTGACATTCCTAAGCGTTGCTACATGGTCTATATTCACACCCAATCTTACCTTTCTCATCTTTACCCCTTTAAAGCTTTGTTCACTTTAATTATAATCAAATCATGGGAAAAGGATTCACTCTCTTAGAGGTTCTGATAGCAACGGCAATTATGGCAATGGCTTTTAGTGTCTTCATTGCCATCTCTGGTAGGAATCTCAATGTCTCTAATAGAGCCATTAAAACAACGCTTTCGTCTATACTGGCAAACAACCTGATCGATGAATGTTTGTATATGGGAAAGGATGCTTCAAACGGAAATAAAACAATGCTCAACTATAACCTCTACTTTACTGAAAACTCAACAAACCTCATGAGCTACAGGATCCTCAGCATCCAAGTAGGTGAAAAGGAAGAACCATTAGCGGAGGTTTATGAGGCAAGATAAGGGTTTTACGCTTATAGAACTGCTCATTGCCACAGCTATAAGTGCCATAGTTATAACTACCGCTTATTCAATATTTAATGGAATAAGAAAGGTAAGTGTCATTAATAGAAAGAACGAAGAATATCAAAGCTTGATACCAAACATATACATGTTGTTTTTAAGGGATATAGAATCGATTAACAGAAACTACGGTAAAATAGAGGTAAGTGAAGGCAGCAACGAAACTGAAGTGCTTTCCTTTTTTACGGACAATTGCTACTTTACCGGTGGAATATGCTATGTAAAGTACTGGATATACCAAAAAGATGAATTTAATGTATTAATTAGAACAGAATATAAACTAAATAGCACGACCAATTTGGGAATCGATGTGCCTATAACCTCAAAAATTAGGGACTTCAAGGTTTTCTTTGCTTCAAATGGTGATTGGATAGATGGAAGGACGGGGATAAACCCATCCTTAATAAAAATCACAACTTATCTGAGCAACAATCAGACTATTCCAATGATATTTAAGGTTAGAGACTGAACATCCTACTTATCGACTCACCAAAATGAATTCTCCTAATCGCTTCGGCAAGCGTACCGGATATGCTTAATACTTCAACACCATCAAAGACCTTATCACCTAAAGGTATAGTATCTGTAACGATTACGTTCTCTATAATCCCATCCTGGATAGCTTTTGACAACCTTTGAACAGCTGGACCTGAAAAAACGGGATGCGTGCATGCCGTATACACCTTCTTTACACCCCTTTCCTTGAGTGCCCTCGCAGCATTAACCATGGTGCCTGCAGTATCAACAATATCGTCAATGATAACTGCATTTTTATCTGAAACATCTCCTATTACGTTCATTACCTCAGCAACATTCGGCTTAGGTCTCCTCTTATCTATAATGGCAATTGGGGAACCAAGAACCTTTGCAAAGTTCCTGGCTCTTGCTACACCACCGATATCTGGTGATACTACTACTGTATTTTCACCGCCTAAACCCTTTGACAAGAAATAATTACTTAATACGGGCCTTGCTTGAAGATGATCAACGGGAATATCAAAGAACCCTTCTATCTGCTTTGCATGAAGGTCAACAAAAACTGCATGTCTAACGCCTGAGGCAACTATGAGGTCGGCAAGAAGCCTTGCCGATATAGGATCCCTGGGATTAACCTTTCTATCTTGCCTTGCATATGCATAGTAAGGAATCACGGCAACTATTCTTTCGGCTGATGCTCTCCTCAAGGCATCGGAAATAAGAAGCAACTCCATTATATTATCGTTTGCTGGACTGCATAGGGACTGCAAAATGAAAACATCACAATCCCTTATGCTTTCATTTACGCTTACCTGAATTTCTCCATCGCTAAACCTCTTAACTGTAACATCTGAAAGAGGAATACCTAAATTGCCTGAAACCTTCTTCGCAAGCCCAATGTTTGAATTACCAGTGATAAGTTTAACCTGCCTCATGCTATCGTCTCCTTAAGCCTTTTGATATTTTTCTGAATATTACCATTAAATATAGCGGAACCTACTGCTGCCACATCAACACCCTGTTTCTTTAATACTTTAATGTTCTCTATGTTTATCCCACCATCAACCTCAATCTCAACACTTAAAGCTAAATTGGTAATCATCCTTCTTAGACTTGAGACCTTCCTAAATGAGGTCTTAATGAAGCTCTGGCCACCGAAACCAGGGTCAACGGACATTATGGTGACAAAATCCACAAATGGCAGGATATCCTCGAGGATACTCACAGGCGTGGAAGGATTCAATGCAATACCAACTTCCTTACCATAAGTTTTAACGTTCTCGGCAAATCTATGATGATGGTTTGTAGCTTCAAAGTGGAAGCATATTCTATCGGAACCTGCACTTATAAAATCCTTGACGTACCTTTCAGGATTAACTGTCATAAGATGAACGTCGAGGGGGAGTTTTGTTAACTTCCTAACGGTTTCAACGATAAACGGACCAACGCTTATATTTGGCACAAAGACACCATCCATAACGTCAATATGAACCATATCGATACCCGCTAACTCGGCAAGTTCTATATCTCTCTTAAGGTTCGAAAAATCCGCTGAAAGGATGGAAGCCGATAAGAGCAAGTTTACCCTCCATTTTGAAATAATATTTCATTATAATTTATACCACAAATCGCATATCTGTTTGTGACAAACTCTATTTGCCGTTCACTAGTTAAGGTAAACTGGAATCCTCACTAAAAGCTGGTCTTCACGCCAAGACATTGACACAGACCTTTTCATAGTTTATATTTCTCAACTACGGTTGCCGAGGTAGCTCAGTCGGTAGAGCAAAGGACTGAAAATCCTTGTGTCGGCGGTTCGATTCCGCCCCTTGGCACCACTTCAAAAGATGTTCCTCAAAGCCCGGGTGGCGGAATAGGCAGACGCATGGGACTTAAAATCCCAAGGCCGTAAGGCCGTGCGGGTTCGATTCCCGCCTCGGGCACCAAAAACTTTGTATAATTCAGACAACCAACCTTTGGAGGTGAATGTAGGCTGGTGTCTTCCCTGGACTTCAAATCCAGTGGTCCCGTTTGGAGCGGGACGGTAGGTTCGATTCCTATTCACCTCCGCCATTAGAGGAAAAATGCAGTGGATTAAGAGAAGGAAAACCAAGAGCATTAATGTTGGAAATGTTCCGATAGGCAGTGGACATCCAATATCCGTTCAATCTATGACAAGTACAAGTACAGAGAATATAGATGCTACGGTCTCACAGATAAAAGACTTAGAGGCTGCTGGCTGTGAAATAGTAAGGGTAGCCGTTCCAACAAGGGAAGCAGCCAACGCGATAAGCGCAATAAAGAAGAGAATCAACATTCCTGTAGTAGCCGATATCCACTTTGACTATAAGCTTGCAATAATGTCCATTGAAAAAGGTGCAGATTGCATAAGGATTAACCCAGGTAACATCGGCGAGGACTACAAGGTTAAGGAAATAATAAGTGCAGCAAGGGAAAGAAAAATTCCCATAAGAATTGGGGTTAACTCAGGCTCAATTCCAAAGACTATCCTCAGAAAGTATAAGGAACCAAATGCAGAAGCATTATCCGAAACGGCACTTAACTATGCAAGCTTCTTTGAGGACAATGATTTCCTAAACATAAAGTTTTCCCTAAAGGCCTCAGATGTTAAAACAACCATCATGGCAAACGAGATGTTTGCTTCAAAGACGGATTATCCCTTACACATTGGGATAACCGAATCGGGAACATTCATATCCGGAACGGTAAAGTCATCTGTAGGCATCGGCATACTTCTATATAAAGGTATTGGTGATACCATAAGGGTTTCGCTGTCAACGAATCCTGTCGAGGAGGTTAAAGTAGCCTACAGGATCCTATCGGCACTCGGCATAAGGAAGAGAGGTGTTGAGGTTATATCATGCCCAACATGTGGAAGATGCACGGTTGATGTGTTTGGAATATCAAGAGAGGTTGAAAAGAGGCTTTCAGACATCAAGAAACCCATAAAGGTAGCTGTTATGGGATGTGCCGTGAACGGACCGGGAGAGGCAAGCTTTGCGGATGTTGGAATAGCCGGAGCAGGAGGCCACTTCGTCCTGTTCAAGAAGGGAAAGGTGATATGCAAGTTGAAGCAAGATGAAGCTCTGGATAGGCTCGTAGAGGAGGCAAGGGAAATTGCAGAGGATTAATGCCATATTCATTGAGAATCTCAAGATCCACCTTTACTGCGGTGAAACCCCTGAGGAAAGGAACTTGGGCGTTGATGTGAACCTGAACCTGAAGGCAAATGTGGGATCGTTTGTAAACTACGAAGATGTTTACAAAACCATATTGGAGATATCGGAGGGTAAGTTCAGGTATCTTGAGGATTTCGCAGATAGGCTCATAGACAAACTGACGGAAAGATTTAACGTAACAGAAATAACCTTAAAACTTTCGAAGTTGAGCGTTCCATTTAGGAATTCGTTTGAAAGCATAGGTATCGAGGTAATGTGGAAGGCATGAAGGTTTTGCTCCATATTTGTTGCGCGCCATGCGCCTGCTATCCATTGAAGGTTTTGAGAGAAAAGGGCTACAACGTTGTTGGACTCTTCTACAATCCTAACATCCAGCCATGCACGGAATTTGCTAAAAGACTCAATGCGGTAAAGAAATTGGAACAGATAGAGAATCTCAAGGTTATCTATTTTGATAATTACGAACCTGAGAAGTTCCTGAGGGCTGTTGCATTTAGGGATGAAAAGCCGATAAGGTGCCAGATATGCTACTCCATGCGCCTTGAAATGGCTGCAAGCGTTGCAAGGAGGGGAAACTTTGACTACTTTACATCAACGCTTTTCTACAGCAAGCTGCAGAATCGGGAGCTTATGTTGCCGTTGGCGGAAAATGCTGCAAGGAAGTACCACGTAAAATTCCTAAACATCGACTTTAGAGAAGGATGGAAGGAAGGCATAAGGATATCCAAGGAATATGGACTTTACAGGCAACAGTACTGCGGGTGTATATACTCGGAAAAGGAAAGGTATTGTCCAAATGGACAACCAAACGTAAATTGGATATTAAAACAAACAGGAGGTCAGGATGAAGGTGCTGATAGTTCTCAATAGGCAACCATATGATGGGACAGATGTAACCTGGAATGCCTTGAGGCTTGTAGGCAAGCTGATGGAAAAGGGTATCGATGTAAGGATGTTCCTGATGAACGATGCGGTTGACCTTGCAAGAAACGAAACGGTTAAACCGGAAAATTACGACCAGGACCTGGTATCTATCTTGAAGGATCTCGTTAAGAAGGGAATGCCGTTAAAGGTATGTGGCACATGTATGGTGAGGTGTGGCATATTTAAGAATAGACCTTACTTTGAAGGGGCCAAAAAGGCAACGATGAATGAGCTTGCAGATTGGGTAATCGAAAGTGATAAGGTTATCACGTTTTAGGAGAGAAATTGTTTAAGGACAGGATATGGATTCTTGATGGTGCTATGGGTACAGCCCTCATGAATAAGGGCTTGAAGGTTAATTATGCACCTGAGCTTCTGAACATAGAGCATCCGGATATCATCATTGAGGTACACAGGGAGTATATGGAGGCAGGAGCCGGGATAATCGAGACAAATACGTTTGGAAGCAATAGGGTAAAGTTGTCTCACTTCGGCCTTGAGGATAAGGTTGAGGAACTAACGGCATCTGGCGTAAGGCTTGCCAAAAGAGCATCAAACGGGAAAGCCCTCGTTGCGCTTTCCGTTGGACCAACGGGGGTTTTCGTTGAACCGGTTGGAGATATGAGCTTTGATGAAATGGTTGATGTGTTCAAGGAGCAGATAGGTACAGGAGCAGAAGCCGGTGCTGACCTGATCCTTATAGAGACGATGTCTGATATAAAGGAGGCAAAAGCAGCTGTTATTGCTGCAAGGGATGTATGCAACCTTCCCGTAATCGTCAGCATGACGTATCAGTCCGATGGCAGAACCTTGCTTGGAACACCCCCTGAGGTTTCTGCGGCCGTATTTGAAGGCTTGGATGTAGCAGCCTTAGGTTCAAACTGTTCCTTAGGGCCTGAGGCATTTCCAGACATAATAAGGAGAACGGCGTCTATCACGGAAAAACCGATAATAGCCTATGCAAATGCGGGATTACCAATGGTTAAAGGTGGTAAAACGATATACCCTGAAACACCTGAAAGCTTTGCAAAATATGCCCCTGAATTCGTAAAGGCTGGTGCAAATATAATCGGTGGCTGTTGCGGAACAACACCGGAGCACATAAGAGCAATAAGGAACGCCGTCAAAGGCATGAAGCCCGTTAAGAGAAATCCGGTAAGAGGTTTAAAAACGGCAAGCCGAACAAGGTTAGTCCTCATAGGAAGTGAACATAGAACAATAGTGATAGGCGAGAGGATAAATCCTACAGGCAGAAGGAAAATGCAGAAACTCTTGAAAAACGGAGATCTCTCGATAATTGCAAGCGAAGCGAAAAAGCAGGTAGAACAGGGCGCTGAAATTTTGGATGTAAACGTCGGCCTGCCAGGTATCGATGAGCCATCTACCATGGAAAAGGCAGTAAGGCTCATAACCGAAACGGTTGATGTCCCGATAATGATTGACTCTAAAAACCCCGAAGCTATAGAGAAGGCTTTAAAGGTATGTGCAGGGAAACCCATAGTAAACTCATGCTCGGCAGAATCCAAGGACTTAACGGAGATTCTCCCGCTTGTCAAAAGGTTCGGCGCAAATGTTGTCGCGCTTGCAATAGGGGATGAAGGTTTGAAAAGGAAAGCTGAAGACAGAATAGACGTTGTAAAGAGAATACTAAGCAAGTGCAAATCATCAGGTATTCCCAACAGCAACGTTATCGTAGATGTTTTAAACCTTGCGGTAAGCGCAATGCCGAAGGCATCCATCGAAACGCTCAAGGCTTTAAGAATGGTAAAGGAGAAATTTAGTCTTCCAACAACGCTTGGCGTAAGCAACGTATCGTTTGGACTTCCAAACCGATCGATCATAAATGCATCATTTATATCAATGGCAACTGAGGCAGGGCTCGATGCAGGTATAGTCAACCCTGGTGATAAAAGGGTTATGGAAAGCATATATGCAAGCGATGTACTAACGAGTAAGGATAAAGGTGCTTCCATTTACGTTGATAAATTCAAGAACTACAAGGCAGGATACGATGAAAAATGCACAGAGATACTTAGAAACATATGCAAACAGGCCTGTTCTATATTAAGCACTGAGGAAAGCAAAGAACCTGTAAAAAAAAATTAAAAAATCCTGAAGGTACACTATCAGAGATATTCCAAAGGGTTACCAAAGGTAACGCAGATAACATAGAGAACCTTACAAGGGAAGCCCTTAAGAAGTATGCACCAATGGAGATAAGCAACAAGGCACTTATAAAGGCACTTGACGTTGTAGGTGAAAACTTTGAAAAGGGCAGAATATTCCTTCCACAGATGCTGAGGTGCGCCCAAGTCGTTCAGAGGTCATTCAAGGTAATAAAGGAAAGCATGAAAAATTCCGGGCAAAAGGTAAAGCTCAATGGTAAAATCGTAATGGCTACAGTCTTTGGGGATGTCCACGAAATAGGGAAAAACATAGTGATAACCATGTTGGAGAATAGTGGTTTCAAGGTTATAGACCTTGGGGTAAACGTAAAACCTGAAAGGATATTGGAGGTTGTTAAAAGGGAAAATGCAGATGTCGTAGGTTTAAGCGCACTTATGACAACCACATTACCATCCATGGAGGAAACGATAAAACTATTGAGGAAGAACAACATCAAAATACCCGTTGTTATTGGCGGAGCAGTTGTAACACCTGAATACGCTAAGAGCATCGGAGCATACTATGGAGAAAATGCACAGGAAGCTGTTAAAATAGCAAGAAAACTGATAAAAGGACATCTGAAAAGCGATAGCATTCCTTAACTACAACTATCTACCGCTAACAAGTGTCCTTCGCTACCTGTTAAAAGGTAGGAATTACTATCCGTTATCCCTTAAATAGAGGATTCACGGAATACTTGGTGTGTGGAAAGAAAGTCAGTCTAACTGCCCTTGAAAGCTTGTCTATCCAATTGGAAAGTTTAAGGAACTCTTTTCTTACTTCCGTCCCTAATTTTTTAATTGCAATGTTTAAAGCTCCATTTAGGTCTGCATTGAAAACCTTGTTAAGCTTATGGTCTTTGAAAAGACCTCTCTTAATCCTCTTACCTGTAAACTTGAGTTTTCTAATGTCTTGCTCTGTTATATCTTCCCTGCTTTTACCTGTAATTCTTTCAATATTTCCTGTAATTGATGATATTTGAGAGGTAATGGTTCTGGCTCTATTAAAAGTTCCATTCCTGTTAATTGGCACTTATACTGGAATTTCTGAATCAACTTTCCAAGCGGTATGTGCCTAAATGCTTGGTTGAACCTCTTTCCTCTAGTTCCCTCTTTCTGGTATTCCTCTGTTAGGGAATCTGAAACGATTATTTTCCCTATTCCCTCTTTAAGGCATAGGGATATTAGAAAGTTTGATACTACCCCAAACAACTGGTTTATCCTCTTCCTCCTGTAATTCCAAAGCTTTCTGCGTTCTATCTCATTTCCTTCGCTCTGCAGTTTAGCAGATAGCTTATTTACCATTGGTTAAGGGATTTCAAGTGATTCCCGTTGATTATGAACGAGGGTAAATCCTCCTTGTTTGAAACTGCGCTTATCAGGTTCTTTACGCCTAAGTCAATGGAAAGGAATAGGTTATCGCTTAACTTAACCTCACTTTCAGGAACTTCATAGGTTATCAGATAGACAACCTCTCTGTTAGCATTCCAGTTAACCTTTATGTGTTCCATGTTCAAGGTTTCAGGAACCTTAAATCTAACTGATCCAAAATCCTTACCTATTCTAATTACTATGTGGTTTGACTTTTTATTTCCTTTAAGTTTCCTCTTATCCACTATCATGTTAGGATTAGTTTCAAGTGTAAACGAATAAAGGGAATTTAACTTTTTAGGTCTTGGTAGTTTGGACTTTAACTTATTTTTCCACTTTCCAAGCGTAGACTGGTATTCCTTTGCAAGTGTCCCCACCAATGCTTTTGTGGTATCAGAGCCTATCCTTTCACTCCATAGAGCTACTAATTCTTTCTTCCATTCCTTTATCCTTTCATTTTCAAAAAGTAACTCCTCTTTACCTTTGACAAACTTTTCAAGGAAAGTTCTTGATAGGAAAGGCTTTATATCCTTTGTATTCTGATGGTATTCCAAGGCACAGAGGTATAAAAGATTCTTAAACTGTTGAAATGTCCTTGAAGCTCTCTTTAACTTGTTGACTACGCTCTTCTTAGTTGTTATTATGCTCATCGTCAGGAACATTGATTACTCATCCATTAGTGAAAGGATATACTCTAAAATTGAAGTGTATCAAAATCTTAAATTGTTTGCAAGGAGGTAACAGTGGAAAACTACAGAACTAAAACGGATTTAAACGTTAGCAAGGAAATCGATGA